>CABUDN010000101.1 GCA_902490355.1 uncultured Oscillibacter sp. | reverse complement strand
GATAAATTTAAAGCAAGTTTACGTCAACTGCCTCGCATCAAGCCCGGTGTGTGTTCATAGGCTGAAGTGAGGTGAGACGGTTTGAACTGGAAAAAACGAAGGATTCCTGCTCCGGGACAATCTTCCCCGCTCTGGCGGCTGCTGATCCTGGCGCTTTTCTTTTTATTGGGCGTGGTTTTGGGACAGGTCGTGCTGGAGTGGGTGCCGGATGAGACCGGTGCGGAGCTCAAGCAGTATCTGGAGGGATATCTGAGTTTGAGCGGAGAAAGTGCCAGCGCGGCCGCCGCCTTACCGGCGGCACTGGTGCTGTACATCCGCTATCCGCTGCTGGCGTTTTTCCTGGGATTTGCATCCATCGGGGTGGTGCTGCTGCCCTGCGCGGCGCTGGCCTTCGGATTTTTCCTGTCGTTTTCCGTGTGCTGCTTTACCGCTTCTTTCGGCGGTGACGGCGTGGTGCTGGCCCTGGCGGTGCTGGGCGTGCGCTGTGCCGTGACGCTGCCTTGCTTTTTCCTGCTGGCGGATGCGTCTATGGAGACCTCTGCCGCCCTGGCCCGGGCGTCCTTTGGGAGAGGACGCCATACGGCGCCGGTTGTTTACGGCAGACGCTGCTGGATTCGCCTGGGCATTGTCCTGGCAGCTGTGACAGTGGGATTGTGTGTGGAATTGCTTCTTTCGCCCCGGCTGCTGACACTGGCGCTGGAGCGGGCGGTGATTTAGATAGAGAAAAGAGAGGAGGGGTCTGCTTGCCGGCAAGCGATCTGGAGCGCTACGGCGCGTACCTCACAGGGGAGAAGCACGCTTCTCAAAATACCGTGACGTCCTATCTGCGGGATGTGAAGCAGTTCGAGACATACCTGCAGACCAACCATCACTGCACCCTGCGGGAGGCGGACAACGCCATGGTCACCGAGTACATGAACGGGATGCTCTCCCGGGGAAAGTCGGCGGCGTCGGTGACGCGGTATCTGGCATCGGTGAAGTCCTTTTACAACTTCCTGGTGTCGGAGCAGATCCTCACGGTCAATCCCGCACGGGGTGTGGCGGCGGCCAAGGTGGAGCGTCGGTATCCGGAGATTCTCACCAGCAAGGAAGTGGAGCTGTTTTTGGAGCAGCCCCAGTGTGTGGACGCCAAGGGATACCGGGACCACGCCATGCTGGAGCTGCTCTATGCTACCGGCATCCGGGTCAGTGAGCTGATCTCTCTGAATCTGGAGGACCTGAATCTGGCGGCGGGTTTCCTGCGCTGCGCCAACCGGGGCAAGGAGCGGATGATCCCCTTGTACCACACGGCTGTCAAGGCCCTGTCCGACTATGTGCGCACCATTCGCCCCCAGCTCATTGCCGACAGCGAGGAGACCGCTCTGTTCGTCAACATGAGCGGCGAGCGGATGAGCCGCCAGGGATTCTGGAAGATTATCAAGTACTATCAGGAGCGGGCGGGGATTGAAAAGGACATCACCCCCCACACTCTGCGCCATTCCTTTGCCGTTCACCTCCTGGAAAACGGCGCGGACCTGCGGTCCATTCAGGAGATGCTGGGCCACGCGGATATTTCCTCCACCCAGATCTATACCCACGTCATCAAGCACCAGCTCAAGGACGTCTATCAAAAGGCCCATCCCCGGGCCTGAGGAGTTGCTTGCCGCTCCACCGGCGGCATGTGGGGTTTTGTTTTCGGCACGGCTCTGGCCGTGCCCTTTTTTTACCCCAAAAAATTTTGCCTCCGGAAAACAAATGCCGCCCCTGCAGGCTCTAATGGGTAGAATGAGGAAAGGAGGGGGCCGGAGATGAATCAAGAGGAATTTGCCCGCCGGGCGCAGGCCATGCGGCAGACGCTCTACCGCACGGCATACTTGTACCTGGGCCGGGAGGCCGATGCCCTGGAGGCCGTGGACGAGGCTGTCTACCAGGCCCTGCGGGCTCTGGGGCAGCTGCGGGAGGCAGCCTTTTTCGAGACGTGGCTGACCCGGATCCTGCTCAATACCTGCCACCGGGAGCTGCGCCGCCGGAATCGGTTCCACCCCGGCGGAGAGGACGCCCTGCCGGACACTGCCGGACCGGACGCCTATGACGGTCTGCCACTGCGGGAGGCGGTGGGACGGCTGCCCGAGGAGCTGCGGGCGGTGGTGATCCTGCGGTTTTTCACCGGATATACCCAGTCGGAGACAGCCCAGGCCCTGGGGATTCCCCAGGGAACCGTGGCCACCCGGCAGCGGAAGGCTCTGGCCCTGCTGCGGTTGGAGTTGGGAGAGGAGGATGGCGCATGAACCGGAATACGGAATATGAATCCCTGCTGCGGGAGCTGGAGTCTCCCCCTGCGGCTCTGGATGGATGCGTGGAGCGGGCCCAGGCCCGGCTCCGGGCCCGTCGCCGCCGCCGTCGGATTCTGGGCATCCCGGCCGGGACTTTGGCGGCCTGCTTTGCGGGCTTTGTGCTGCTGGTGAATCTGTTTCCCACCTTTGCCTACGCCTGCGGCGGCGTGCCGCTGCTGCGGGAGCTGGCCAAGGCCGTGGCGTGGTCGCCCAGCCTCTCGGCTGCGGTGGAGAATGCCTATGTCCAGCCCATCGAGCAAAGCAAGACGGTAAACGGCATTACCGCCACGGTCCACTATGTCATCGTGGACCAAAAGCAGGTGAATCTGTTTTTCACCCTGGAGGGGGAGGGGTATGAGAGCCTCTCCGCCGAGATGCCGGAGTTTTCTCCCCGGCAGGCGTGCTCCATTCTGGGGGCGGATTTCCGGCAAAGCCCCGGAACCATGCTGCGCTTCGCCCTGGACTACGGCGACGAGGACGTGCCGGAGACCTTTTCCATGACCTTCTCCGTCACCGGGGAGCGGGCGGACGGGGAGGAAGCCCAGGCTCCCGCCGCCATCAATTCCCTGGAGGAGGACCTGCTGACCCCGCCGGACCACGCCCCGGATACTGTGCTGGCCACATTCACCTTCGATCTGCGCTTTGATCCGGCGGACACCGCCCCGGGGCGCCATGTGACGGTGAATGAGACGTTCACTCTGGACGGACAGATCCTCACCGTCACGGACGTGGAGATCTATCCCACCCACGTGCGGGTGAACGTGGAGGGAGACCCGGACAACACCGCCTGGCTCAAAGGGCTGGACTTCTATCTGGAGAGTGAGGACGGGCAGCGCTTCGGCTCCATCTCCAACGGTGTGACTGCCAGCGGGGACACCGACACGCCAGCCATGGTTTCCTATCGGCTGGAGAGTCCGTACTTTGCCCGCTGCGACTCCCTGACACTGCACATCACCGGCGCCCGGTGGCTGGAAAAGGCCCATGAGCGGGTGCATATTGATCTGGCAGCGGGCAGTGCTGAATGGATGCCGGAGGGCGTGACCCTCCAGCGCGTCCAGAAAGAAGCCAAGGGTTGGGTGATCATCTGCCTGGCGGACGACGGGTTCTTGTCCATGCCCTTTGCCATGACGTTCTATGACCGGGCGGGCAACGCCTGCGAAATGCGCCAGATGGGCATGAGCACCCACCTCGAAGGTGGTAAGATGGAGCTGATGCTGCCCCTGCCGGACTACACGGACGACGAGGTGTGGCTGGAGGCCCAGTACTCCCACACCTCTCAGGAGCCTGTCCCTGTGGTGATCCCCATCATTTGAAGATGCCGTCCGTCCGGAAGTTCCACGTCCGCCGCGGCGGAACACATTGTAACAATTCCCGATGGGACCGCCTTTCGAGGCGGTCCCGTTTTTTGCGCCGGGGGTTCCGCCCGTTTTGCCGCCGCGCCTGCGCGGTTTTGTGCCTCTGGCTCAGTCGGGCTGCCGGTGGGTTGTTTTGCTGGTTTGTGTGCCGCGTAGCCCACTGCGCGGTGTCTGCGGTGCGCGGACGGTCCGCCGCGCTTTTTCTGTTGCGCTTTGGGGCGGGATTTGGTATACTGATACGGAATGTAAACTGGAGGGAAAGCGCCATGCGTATCTTGGGAATCGATCCGGGCTTTGCCACCATCGGCTTCGGCCTCATCACGGCGGAGCGGGGACGGGTGCATATGGTAACCTACGGGGCCATCACCACACCCGCAGGGCTGCCGCTTTCCAAGCGGCTCTATCAGATCAGCTGCGACATGGAGGAGCTGATCAGTAAGCTCAAGCCCGATGTCATCGCCATTGAGGAACTGTTCTTCAATACCAACATCACCACCGGCATCGCTGTGGCCCATGGCCGGGGCGTCATTTTATGCGCGGCGGAAAAGTGCGGCGTGCCGCTTTATGAGTACACGCCCTCTCAGGTGAAGCTGGCGGTGGTGGGCTACGGCAAGGCGGAAAAGCGGCAGGTGATGGACATGACCCGCCGCCTTCTGGGGCTTGCGTCGGTGCCCCGGCCCGATGACGCGGCGGACGCTCTGGCCCTGGCATTGTGCCATGCCCGGAGCCGGACCTCCCGGCTTCCCCAGATCAGCGACGTCAAAGAAACGGTGTAAGGAGCAACGCGCATGTTTTACTATCTGGACGGTACCGTGGCCGAGCTGCTGCCCTATCTGGCGGTGATCGACTGCGGCGGAGTGGGCTATGCCTGCAAAACCACCAACAATACCCTGGCCAGTCTGAAAAAGGGCCAGAGGGGAAAGCTGTATACTTACCTCAACGTAGGCGAGGATGTCTTTGACCTCTACGGCTTTGCCACGCAAAAAGAGCTTGCCACCTTCAAGCTGCTCATCGGGGTCTCCGGCGTGGGACCCAAGGCGGCTCTGGCGGTGCTCTCGGCGGGAACGCCGGAGTCTCTGGCCATGGCCATTGTCACCGGAGATGAAAAGGCCCTGACGGCGGCCCCCGGCATCGGCAAGAAGATCGCCCAGCGCATCATCCTGGAGCTTAAGGATAAGATGGCCCGGGAGAGCGGTGGTGAGCTAGACTTTTCCGGCGGCAAGGGTGCTCCGGCCGCGGCGGTCTTTTCCAACAAGGCCACTGAGGCCGCCCAGGCCCTGGCAGTGCTGGGCTACACCAGCGCCGAGGTGTCCATGGCCCTCAAGGGCGTGGACGTGGAGGGTCTGCCGCTGGAGGAGATCATCCGGCAGAGTCTCAAGAAAATGGTGAAATAACCAAGCTGCGGGGCAGTGGGATCCGCTGCCCCGCAGCTGGGAAGGCGGAAGCGGAGTATGAACAGCAACAAAAAAGCAAAGGCCCGGAAAGCCGCCTTGGCGGCGGCCCAGGCCAAGAAAACCGCCCAGGCCAGGCAGATCCTCACCGTGGGCGTGGGGATCGGAATGCTCTTCATCGGCCTGGGCCTGGGCGTGACGGTACGTACCGCCTTCGCCGACGGTACCTGCGGCGGCTCCCAGGAAGCCCTGGAGACGTACCTGCTGGAGTCCCAGGGGCAGGGCGCCACAGTGCTCAAGACTGCCCGGGAAGGCCGGGTGCAGGCAGTGCTCTATGAGCGGGAGGACCTGGGCCTTTGCACGGCGGTATTTGAGCAGAGACTCTTCGGCCTGCGCTGGGCCTATGACGGCATGGAGTCCGCTCCGGAAACGGGGCTGGGCATCACCGGCAGCTGGCAGGCCGGGGGATTTTTGCGCGGGACCCGGTGCGAGGCGGTGGTCTACGGTGACAACCGCTCCGGCGACGTGGATTCTTACACCGTCACCGATGCCGACGGCGTAGGCCGGTCGGACCTGGAGGCGGACTACATTCTGGACGTGTACGTGCTGGACGGGGCGGAGCAGCTGCCCCGAACTCTGGTGCAGTACGGTCCCGACGGCAGCGTTCTTTCGGAGGAGGGATGAGCGCGTGAGCATTGACTTTGGCAGCGACATCTATGAAGAGCCCATTGTGGCCAAGACCTTTTTGCAGGAGGACGCCCAGGAGGGCTCCCTGCGGCCCAAGACCCTGCGGGAGTATATCGGCCAGGAGAAGGCCAAGGAGAATCTTTCTGTGTTCATCGAGGCCGCCCGCAAGCGGGAGGAGGCCCTGGACCACGTATTGCTCCACGGCCCTCCGGGGCTGGGCAAGACCACCCTGGCGGGGATTATCGCCCAGGAGATGGGGGCGGGCATCCGGATCACCTCCGGCCCGGCCATTGAAAAGCCCGGAGACCTGGCGGCGCTTTTGACCAATCTCAACGAGGGGGATATCCTCTTCGGGGACGAGATACACCGGCTCAACCGCTCCGTGGAGGAGATTTTGTATCCCGCCATGGAGGACTACGCCCTGGACATCATCGTGGGCAAAGGGCCCAGCGCCAACTCCATCCGGCTGGACTTGCCCAAGTTCACCCTGATCGGTGCCACCACCCGGGCCGGACAGCTCTCCGCGCCTCTGCGGGACCGCTTCGGCGTTACGCTGCGGCTGGAGCTCTACACCCCGGAGGAGCTTTCCAAAATCGTCACCCGCTCGGCGGGAATTTTGAACGTGGAGATCGAGCCCGACGGCGCCTATGAGATCGCCCGGCGCAGCCGGGGCACGCCCCGCATTGCCAACCGGATGCTCCGGCGGGTGCGGGACTTCGCCCAGGTCAAGGCGGACGGCGTCATCACGGCGGCGGTGGCTGATGAGGCGCTGTGCGCCCTGGAGGTGGACCATCTGGGTCTGGACAGCGTGGACCGGCGGATGCTGGGGGCCATCATCGACCACTACAACGGCGGCCCCGTGGGCCTGGAGACTTTGGCCGCCACCATCGGCGAGGAGGCCGTCACGCTGGAAGATGTATACGAGCCGTACCTGATGCAGCTGGGCTTTTTGACCCGGACTCCCCGGGGCCGCTGCGTGACGCAGAAGGCCTACGGACACCTGCACCGCTCCATTCCCGGCGGCGCGGCGCCGGAAGGCGTCATGGAACAGCTGACACTGTAACAAACCGTTGGGGCAGGGAGGCGGCATCATGGAATATCTCACGTCCATCCGCCTGCGGCATCCGCTGCCGGCGGAGAGCTATCTGTGCGGATTGCCCGCAGTGCGGTATCTGCTGGAGGGCGGCACGCTGACCTTTGACCGCCCCGTCACCTTTTTGGTGGGGGAGAACGGCACCGGAAAATCCACCTTGCTGGAGGGGATCGCCGTGGCTTGCGGCTTCAACCCCGAGGGCGGCACCCGCAACTTCTCCTTTTCCACCCGGGCCACCCACTCGCCCTTAGGCGAATTTCTCACGCCTGCCCGGCGGCGCTATCCCAAAGACGGCTTCTTTCTCCGGGCGGAGAGTTTTTATAACGTGGCCACCCACATTGACGAACTGGATGAGACCACTCCGGGCCCCCGGCTGATCGACAGCTACGGCGGCGTGTCGCTGCATCACCAGTCCCACGGGGAGAGTTTTCTGGCCCTGGTGGAGCACCGCTTCGGCGGGCATGGACTGTATCTGCTGGACGAGCCGGAGGCGGCTCTTTCGCCCGCCCGGCTCATGACGCTGATGGTCATGCTGGACCAGCTGGTCAAGGACGATTCCCAGTTTGTCATCGCCACCCATTCGCCCATTTTGATGGCCTTTCCCGGCGCCCGGCTGTATCAGCTGGGAGAGACGGGTGTGACGGCGGTGGAATACCGGGAGACGGAGCACTATCAGCTGACCCGGCGCTTTTTGGAAAACCCGGAGCGGATGCTGCACTACCTGCTGGAGGGCTAGCGTCCGCCTGTGATATACAAGATGTTTGAAACTTTGAAAAATGAGGTAATGGATATGGGCAAGCTATTTGGAACTGACGGCATCCGGGGCGTGGTGGGGGAGAACCTCACCGCCGACATGGCCTTCCGTGTGGGGCAGGCTGTGGGTACGGTGCTGATGGAAGAGAAGGGAGGCCGCCCCACGGTGGTCATCGGCAAGGATACCCGCATCTCCTCGGATATGCTGGAGGCGGCGCTGACGGCGGGCATTTTGTCCGTGGGCGGCGACGTGCTGGCAGTGGGAACCATCCCCACTCCCGCCGTGGCGTTTTTGGCTCGGCAGGAGGGCGCGGACGCGGGCATCGTGATCTCCGCCAGCCACAACCCCTACGAACACAACGGCATCAAGCTCTTCAGCGGCCAGGGCTATAAGCTCTCCGACGAAGTGGAGGGCCGCATTGAGGACCGGATTCTCTCCGACGCGCCCATGAAGCTGCGCACCAGGGGCGAGATCGGCCGCCGCCTGCCGGACAACGGCCGCCGGAAGGTGGACTATATCGACTTTGTGGCCTCCACCATTTCCGAGGATCTGGACGGCATGCGGATCCTGGTGGACTGCGCCAACGGCGCGGCCAGCGCCACGGCGCCGGAGCTTTTCGGCCGCTTCCAGGCCCATACGGACTTCATCCACCGGGCGCCCGACGGGGTGAACATCAACCACCGCTGCGGCTCCACCCATCTGGAGGACCTGGCCCAGGCCGTGGTCCGGGGCGGTTATGATGTGGGTGTGGCCTTTGACGGCGACGCGGACCGCTGCCTGCTGGTGGACGAAACCGGCGGCATCATCGACGGCGACAAGGTCATGGCGGTGTGCGCTTTGGACATGAAACGCCGGGGTGAGCTTAACGGCAACACCATCGTGGCCACGGTGATGAGCAACCTGGGTCTGCATGAGTTTTGCCGCAACCACGGCCTGGAGCTGATCTGCACTGCCGTGGGCGACCGCAATGTGCTGGAGGAGATGCTCCGCCATGACTACCGCATTGGCGGTGAGCAGTCCGGCCACACGATCTTCACCGGCCTGGAGACCACCGGCGACGGTGAGGTGACGGCGCTGCAGTTTTTGCAGGTCCTGGCCCGGTCCGGCCAGAAGGCCAGTGAGCTGGTCTCGGCGTGCGCGGTGTATCCCCAGGTTCTTCTCAATGTGGAGGTGCCCCACAGCGGCGGCGTCAAGGAGAAGATCATGGCCTCCGCGGAGCTTGCCCAGGCGGTCAAGCAGGAGGAGGACGCCCTGGCGGGCGCCGGCCGGGTGCTGGTCCGGGCATCGGGCACGGAGGCGCTGATCCGGGTCATGGTGGAGGCCAAGACCACGGAAATTGCCCAGACGGTGGCACAGCGGCTGGCGGATTTCATAAAATCACTAAAATTTTAAGGGTTTTATCCGGATATTTTGAACATTTGCTTGACATTTCCATGATTAGACAGGTATAATACACGTATGCGAAAGTCTTATGAGAACACCCAAATCCAGGAAGATCTTTCCGACGAGGATCTGTGCCGTTTGGCGGCGGAAGGTCGGCGTGAAGCGGAGGAACTCCTGGTCACCCGATATCAGAGGTTGGTGCGAACCTGTGCCCGTCCGTTCTTTTTGATCGGCGGCGACAGCGAGGACCTGACCCAGGAGGGAATGGTGGGACTCATCAAAGCAGTCCGGGAGTATGACGCGGAAAAGGAAGCGTCCTTCCGAACGTTCGCGGAAATCTGCATTCGCAGCCGGCTGTATTCCGTTCTCCGCGCCGCAGGGCGCGGCAAGCACTCACCGCTCAATCAGTCGGTCCCTTTGGATACGCCTTACCTTGACAGCAATTCCTACACCTCTGGTACCAGCAGTCTGGCTCAGTGCAATCCGGAAGATTTTCTGATCGACCGCGAGCACACGGCTGCCCTCTTGTCCGGAGTCCGGAAACAGTTGTCCGATTTTGAAGCGGAGATATTGGGGTATTATTTAGACGGTCTTTCATGCAGGGAAATTGCCGGAACGGTCGGCAAACCCCCAAAGTCCGTGGACAACGCTGTGCAGCGCATTCGGCGCAAGGTGGCACGGCAGCTTCTTTCCGGCGCTACCAGAACATGGATGTCCTGGCCGAGGGCGAAGCGCAGGTCTTCC
>CABUDN010000100.1 GCA_902490355.1 uncultured Oscillibacter sp. | reverse complement strand
ATATAGGTCTTCAAGCCACCAGCGGTCAAGGAGTAAGCGCCGACGTAAACATTCATCAACAATATGGAGATATTGACAGCGCCGGCGCAGGCGCTGGTGGATACGGTGTGTCTGCTGCTGGAGCGGTGGCCCATGGCGGGGCAGTGGTATATGGCGTTTATCCGCTTCGTGTTCCCGGTGTTGGCGATTTTGATCGTCTTCCGGGCGGTGCGGTCTTTGCTGCGGATTCCCCACACTCCGGAGACCTGGGGGCAGCTGAGTCTGCCCAACGGCACCCCCATTCTTCTGACCCACTGGGAGAATATCATCGGCAGGAGCAAGAACGCCGATGTGTATTTGAACTACCCCAGCATTTCCCGCCAGCATGCGGCGCTGTGCCGCGGAGAGGATGAGGACTGGACGGTATACGATCTGGACTCCAAGGGCGGCACCCTGGTCAACGGCCGGCCGGTGGAGGGATCGGCTCCGGTGAAGCTGGGGGACACCATCACGCTGGGCGGTGTGCCTCTGGTGTTTTTGCCGCAGACCGTGGCGGAACGGGAGGAACTGGAAGAAAAACGCCGGGCGGAGCGTCCGGCCGCCATCTGGCCGTCGTTTCTGTGGCTGACGGTGTTTCAGGTGCTGGCCTGCCTGCAGCTGCTGGTGGCCATGGGCACAGAGGCAACTGCTGCGGTTCCCATGGCGTTTTTCGGACTGACTGTGGTGATGTGGGTGTATTTCGCAGCCCTGCGGTGTACACACTGCGTGGGCTTCGAGCTGGAGACCATCGCATTTTTTCTCTCCACGCTCTCGCTGTCGGTCACAGCCTCCAGCGCGCCGGGGAGCCTCTTTAAGCAGTTTTTGGCAATTTTGCTGGGCCTGGTGCTCTTCATTGTACTGGGACTGTTTCTGCGGGACCTGGAACGGGTGCAGAAAATCCGCTGGCTTATGGCTGCGGGAGCCATCGGCCTTCTGGGCATCACGCTGGTGCTGGGCCAGGCGAAATATGGTGCGGTGAACTGGATTTCCATTGGCGGATTATCTTTTCAGCCCTCGGAGATCGCCAAGATCTGCTACATCTTTGCCGGGTCCGCCACACTGGAGCGGCTGTTCCGCAAGCGGAACCTGACGCTGTTTATCGTGCTGACCGGCGTGTGCATCGGCCTGCTGGGTCTGATGAGCGACTTCGGTACGGCGGCGATTTTCTTTATCACCTTCCTGGTGATTGCCTATCTGCGCTCCGGCGACTGGACAACCTTGTCCCTGATCTGCGGCGCGGCGGTGTTCGGCGCGGGTATTATTGTCAAGTTCAAGCCCTACATTCTGGACCGGTTTGCCACCTGGGGCCATGCCTGGGAGGCAGCCTCCACCACCGGCTATCAGCAGACCCGCACCATGTCCGCCGCCGCCTCCGGCGGATTGCTGGGCATGGGTGCCGGGAACGGGTGGCTCCACAAGATCGCCGCGGCGGACACGGATCTGGTGTTCGGCATGCTCTGCGAGGAGTGGGGACTGCTTATTGCGGTGCTGGCGGTGGTGTGCATTATTGCGCTGGCCTTTTTCGCTGCCCGGGCGGTCCGGGTGGGACGGTCCAGCTTCTATACCATCGCCGCCTGTGCGGCAGGATCGCTGCTGGTGTTCCAGACGTCGCTGAATGTGTTCGGCTCCGTGGACCTGCTGCCCCTGACCGGCGTGACGTTTCCCTTTGTCTCCAACGGCGGCTCGGCCATGATGTCCGCCTGGGGACTGCTGGCGTATTTGAAGGCAACCGACACCCGGGAAAATGCCAGCTTTGCCATCCGGCGCTCGTCCCAGCGGCGATTGACGGAGCAGGCGCGGCGGCGGGCCGAGCCCATGGAGGATCCGTTTACAGACAAGGAGGCAGCGGATGAAGAAGATTGAACAACGCGCCATTCTCTGCTGCGTGCTGGCGCTGGTGCTGGCCCTGGGACTGAGCGTCTTTTTGGTGCGCTATTTGGTTCGGGGCGGAAGCTGGGTTTCCTCGCCCTTCAACCGCCACCTCTATAATACCAGCGGACAGCTGGCGGTGGGCACCGTGCTGGATCGGGACGGCGATGTCCTCTCCGGCGTGGAAAATGGTCAGAGGACCTACTACGATAATGTCACCGTCCGCAAGGCAACCCTCCACGCGGTGGGGGATTTGCAGGGAAATATCGGTACCGGTGCCCTCAATGCCTTTGCTGACAAACTGACTGGCTATAACCTCCTCAATGGCGCCTTCGGCGCTGCACAGGGCGGGGAACTGTATCTCACCATTGACGCCCGGTACAACTATGAAGCCTATGAGGCCCTGAACGGCCATGCAGGCACCGTAGCGGTATACAACTATAAAACCGGCGAGATTTTGTGCATGGTCTCCGCCCCCAGTTACGACCCGCTGAATGTACCGGAGGACATCGAAACCAATCCCCGGTATGAAGGAGCCTATCTGAACCGGTTCCTCTCGTCCACATTCACGCCGGGCTCCATTTTCAAGACGGTCACCCTGACGGCGGCCCTGGAGAAGATTCCGGACCTGGACAGCCGGACCTGGACCTGTGAGGGCAGCGTGCAGATCGGGGACGAGACCATCGTCTGCTCCGGTACCCACGGCCAGCAGAATATTGGGGATGCGTTCGCCAACAGCTGCAACGTGGTTTTTGCCCAGCTGGCTCAGGAGCTGGGAGCTTCCACCATGAAGCAGTACACCGACAAGGCCGGCCTGACGGACAGCTACTCCGTGGACGGCCTGCCGACGGCCAAGGGATCCTTTGCCTGGGAGGGAATTTCCGACGGCCAGCTGGGCTGGGCCGGTGTGGGCCAGGGACAGGATCAGGTAAATCCCTGCGCCATGATGTGCTATATGGGCGCCATCGCCAATGGCGGAAAGGCAGCAAAGCCCTATCTCATTGCGAAGACGGTCAGCCCCCTGGGGTTGCCGTCCCTGCCCCGGCTTAACGGAAAGACCAGTCAGCTCATCGCCTCCGACACGGCGGAGATTCTGGCGGAGATGATGGCCCAGAATGTCCAGAAGACCTATGGTACCGGACGGTTTCCCAATATGGACATCTGCGCCAAGTCCGGCACTGCCGAGGTGGGGGAGGGCAAGACGCCCCATGCCTGGTTTACCGGATTCCTGCGCAATGAAGACGCACCCTATGCCTTTGTGGTACTGGTGGAAAACGGCGGCGGCGGAAGCTCCGTGGCCGGTACCGTGGCCGGCAAGGTGCTGGATGTCATCGTCAACGGCTATTGAGCCTTTCTGAAAAGAGAAGAAATAACGGTGCGCCGCGTACCTTTGGGTACGCGGCGCACCGCTGCATATTCAAAGAATCAGCCCTTGAACTCCACATACAGCTCCCGGACAGCATCGGGAGCCGCGGCAGGCTGGGGCGGCGGAGCCGGAGGCGCCGCCTGGGGCGCGGGCTCATGGGGACCGTCCCGCCATGCCAGGAACTTGGGAGCCACCTGGGGGAACAGGGCCAGGGAGAGCACATCCTCATCGCTCTGGGCGATGGCCCGGAACTCCTCCCGGTACTTGGGCAGCTCCGGTTCCAGCAGATCCGCCGGGCGGCAGGTGATGACCTCCTCCGGGGCGATGCCGGCCTTGGCCCGGACAGCCTCGTTGACCTCGCCGGGGAGCTTGCCGTACTCACCCCGGAGCATGGCCTTGGACTCCTTGGTGAAGGTCTTGTAGCGCTCGCCGGTGATGATATTCATCACCGCCTGGGTGCCCACGATCTGGCTGGAGGGAGTCACCAGGGGCGGATAGCCGAAGTCTGCCCGGACCCGGGGAATCTCGGCCAGGACGTCATAGTACCGGTCCTCCTTGCCAGCCTGCTTGAGCTGGGAGATGAGGTTGGAGAGCATACCGCCGGGGACCTGGTAGAGCAGGGTGTTGGTGTCCACATGAAGGACCTTGGGGTCCAGGGAGCCTTGCTGTTCCAGGCGCTTGGCCACGGTGCGGAAGTGCGCGGCGGCCTCGCTCATCTTGTTCAGGTCCAGCCCAGTGTCCCGGACGGAGCCCTGGAGCGTGGCAACCAGAGACTCCGTAGCGGGCTGGGAGGTACCGTTGGCCATGGGGGAGAGGGCGGTATCCACAATGTCCACACCGGCATAGGCCGCCATCAGCAGCACCATGTCGCCGGTGCCGGTGGTGTTGTGGGTGTGGAGGTGAATGGGCACGGACACGGTTTCCTTGAGCCGCTTGACGAGGGAATAGGCATCCAGCGGCAGCAGGAGATTGGCCATGTCCTTGATGCAGATGACGTCCGCACCCATCTGCTCGAGCTCCTTGGCCAGCTTGACAAAGTACGCCTCGTCGTGGATGGGGGAGATGGTGTAGCTCATGGCAGCTTCCACCATGCCGCCGTACTTTTTGGTGGAGCGGATGGCCTGCTCCAGGTTGCGCACGTCGTTGAGGGCGTCGAAGATGCGGATGATGTCGATGCCGTTTTCAATGGACTTACGGCAGAAGGCATCCACCACGTCGTCGGCGTAGTGCTTGTAGCCCAGGATATTCTGTCCCCGGAAGAGCATCTGAAGCTTGGTGTGGGGCAGAGCCTTGCGCAGTGCCCGCAGCCGCTCCCAGGGGTCCTCGTTCAAAAAGCGCATGCACGCGTCGAAGGTGGCGCCGCCCCAGCACTCCAGGGACCAGTAGCCGATGGAGTCCAGGACCTCGCAGGCCGGGAGCATATCCTCCAGAGTCATGCGGGTGGCCGCCTGAGACTGGTGAGCGTCCCGGAGGATGGTGTCTGTGATATACAGGGGTTTGTTGGATAGAAATTCCATACTATGCCTCCCTTAACCGAAGAGGGAAATCAGGACGCCCGCCGCAATGGCGGAGCCGATGACGCCGGCCACATTGGGACCCATGGCGTGCATCAAGAGGAAGTTGCCGGGATTGGCCTCCTGGCCCACCTTCTGGGAGACCCGGGCGGCCATGGGCACGGCGGAGACACCGGCGGAGCCGATGAGGGGATTGATCTTCTCCTTGAGGAACAGGTTCATGAACTTGGCCAGGAGCACGCCGCCGGCGGTGCCGAAGCCGAAGGCCACGATGCCCATAGCCAGGATGGCCAGGGTCCGGGGGCTGAGGAAGGTGTTGCCGGTGGCGGTAGCGCCCACGGAGACACCCAGGAAGATGGTGACGATGTTGATGAGCTCATTCTGCACGGTTTTGCTCAGCCGCTCGGTGACGCCGCACTCCCGGAAGAGGTTGCCCAGCATCAGGCAGGCGATCAGCGGCGCGGCGGAGGGCACCAGCAGAGCCACAAAGACGGTGACCACGATGGGGAAGAGGATCTTCTCCTTTTTGGAGACCTCCCGCAGGGGCTTCATGACGATCTTGCGCTCTTCCTCCGTGGTCAGCAGCTTCATAATGGGCGGCTGGATCACCGGCACCAGGGCCATATAGGAGTAGGCCGACACGGCGATGGGACCCAGCAGGGCCGGAGCCAGCATGACGGTGACAAAGATGGCGGTAGGACCGTCAGCACCGCCGATGATGCCGATGGAGGAGGCCTCCGGGCCGGTAAAGCCCAGGAAGCGGCAGCCCACATAGGTCATGAAGATGCCCAGCTGTGCAGCGGCGCCCAGCAGCAGACTCTTGGGGTTGGCGATGAGGGGACCGAAGTCCGTCATGGCGCCCACGCCCATGAAGATCAGGCACGGATAGATGCCCAGTTTGACGCCCAGGTAGAGAATGTCGATGAGGCCCACGGAGATCGTTTCTCCCACGCTGACCGTGGCGAGAATCGCCTCCGAGACACCGGCGGCAGACATCTCTGAGAGAAATTCCGCCGTGATGGGGGCTCCGCCGATGAGGTCCCAGTGGATGTGGCCTCCGGCGAAGAGAATTTCATGGTACATTTCCGCACCGGGCAGGTTGGTGACCAGCATGCCGAAGGCGATGGGAACCAGCAGCAGCGGCTCAAACTTCTTGACAATGCCCAGATACAGCAGCACGCAGGCCACGGCGATCATGACGAGGCATTTCCAGTTGCCGTCTTGTGTAAACTGATAGAATCCCGTGCTGGTGACAAAATTCAGGATCGCTTCCATACGCGCCTCCCGTTCGTCATCCGATGACGCACAGCAGAGTGCCGGTTTCCACGGAGGCGCCCTTGGATGTATTCAGAGAAAGCAGTTTCCCGTCCCGGGGACACATGATCTCGTTTTCCATCTTCATGGCCTCCAGGACCATGAGAACCTGGCCGCGCTTGACGCTGTCGCCGGCGGCCACGTTGACGGAAAGAATGGTGCCGGGCATGGGAGAGGTGACCTGTTCACCGCTGGCAGGAGCCGGTGCAGGTGCTGGGGCAGGAGCGGGTGCGGGCGCGGCGGCAGGGGCGGAAGCCGGAGCAGTGGTCAGCTCCTCCAGCTCTACTTCATAGACGGTGCCATTAACGGTTACACGATACTTTTTCATGAGCCAAACTCCTTTTCCCAAAATCGGATTACAGTTTTTTCAGTGACAGGATACGGATGCCGGTGATATCGGTTCCCAGATCTTCCGCCACGGCGGCAGCGATGGCAGCTGCCAGAGCCTGGCGGTCCTCAGCCGGGGCCGGGGGAGCGGCTGGGACAGCGGGAACCGGAGCGGCAGGGGAATGTCCGCGTCCGCAGACAGCGCTCATCAGAGTGGTCAGAACGATCAGACAAATGAGACCAAAAAACACCGTTCCCATACCCATTAGGCACACAAAAAGGCTGGAATAATCCATATTCTCCCTCCCAAAGTATGATTTGAATACATTGTAGCAAGATCCCCAGGGAAAAACAATGTGATGGGATTCAAATTTATTCCAGTCTTTTTTGTGCAATTAAACGAAAAAACGAAAATTTAAAACGATTATATTGCTATGAATGTCAATACCTGCTGTGCTATAATCAAACAATACGAACGCGCGGGGCGGATGGCATGCCCTGAAAAAGGAGAGTACATGCGATACGGACAGGTAGAGGAAGGGCGGTTCGTTGAACGGCCCAACCGCTTTATTGCATATGTAGACATGGAAGAAGGCCGCCAGCGGGTCCATGTGAAGAACACGGGCCGATGCCGGGAACTGCTGGTGCCGGGAGCCACGGTATATCTGGAACGGGGAACGGCGCCCGGCCGCAAGACGGACTGGGACCTGATTGCCGTGCGCAAAGGAGAACGGCTCATTAATATGGATGCGCAGGCCCCCAACCGGGTGTTTGAGGAGTGGGCCCGGGCAGGGCAGTTTTTGCCGGATGTGACGGCGGTGCGGCGGGAGTATGTCTACGGGGACTCCCGACTGGACTTTTGTTTGGAAACACCCCGGGGACGGCATTTGGTAGAGGTCAAGGGCGTGACTCTGGAGGAAAACGGCGCGGCGCTGTTTCCCGACGCTCCCACGGAGCGGGGGGTCAAGCACATCCGGGAGCTGATGCGGGCGGTGGAAGAAGGGCTTGACGCCACGCTGTTTTTTGTGATACAAATGGAAAACATTTGTGCCATGTCGCCCAATGACCGAACCCATCCGGCCTTTGGCGCGGCACTGCGGGAGGCTGCGGCGGCCGGTGTGCAGATTTGTGCCCGGATGTGTGCGGTGGAACCGGACACGCTGGCCATAGCCGGACCGGTACCGGTGATTTTGTGAACGTGTATGGAGAGATGATATGGGAATCGCGGAGCTGCTTTTGATCGGTGTAGGGCTGTCCATGGATGCCTTTGCTGTGGCGATTTGCCAGGGGCTGTCCATGTCCCGGCTGAACTGGCGTCATGCCGGGGTGATCGGATTGTATTTCGGGGGCTTTCAGGCGCTGATGCCACTGCTGGGATGGACGCTGGGGTCCCAGTTTGCCCGATATATTCAGAGTGTGGACCACTGGGTGGCGTTTGTGCTCTTGGCACTGATCGGCGGCAACATGATCCGGGAGGCGCTCTCACCGGAGGAAGAAGAGGAGGGGTGCGCCTGCTCCGTGGGACTGGATCACCGCAAGCTCTTTTTAATGGCGGTGGCCACCAGCATTGATGCGCTGGCAGTGGGGGTAACGTTTGCGTTTTTGCGGGTGGAGATTGTACCCGCCGTATCCATCATCGGCTGCACCACATTCTGCCTGTCCGTAGCCGGTGTGGCGGTGGGAAATTTTTTCGGCACCCGCTATCAGCGCCGGGCGGAGCTGGCCGGAGGCATGATTCTGGTGCTGCTGGGCAGCAAGATCCTGCTGGAACACCTGGGACTTTTTTAAGAAAAGTAAAGCGCCCGCCGCAGATTTTTGTATCTGCGGCGGACGCTTTTTACGTGTAGTTTAAGGATGACAAAAAGAAAAACGACACGACGGAATGTCGTGTCGTTTTGGTGGAGATAAGCGGGATCGAACCGCTGACCTCTTGACTGCCAGTCAAGCGCTCTCCCAGCTGAGCTATACCCCCAAGCGGTGTGCTCCGTGTCGGAACATTTGGTATTATAGCAGGTGGGGTATGCTTTGTCAACACAAAATTTCAGGAAATTCGAAAATGGGGAAAAGCGTCTGACATAGGGAGAACGGGGAGGACGGCGGCGAAAAGAAGACAACCCGGCACGACCGTTCGCCGTGTCGGGCTGATGGAGATGAGAGGATCCAAAGTACCGGTTATCCGGTGATCGGCCAAACGGCACTCCGGCTGCGTGATCCTAACAGGCAGGGGAAAGAACCGTTCTGAACGGTTCGGGGGGTGTGCAGCCGCATGTGCCGCGCTCCCGGGCCTACCGGTGACACACCCCTGTAACCGGTTTTTTGCGGTGTGCATCCATATGCACGCCAATCAGCGGAACAAGATCCCGGACTGCTCAGATTCCCAGAATTGTAAATACCGATTCCGTTTGAAAGCATTCCTGCGCCCACAGATCAAGTTCATCTATGACCGTTTTCACTTCTCCGCCAACATTCTGGGCGGTTAAAAGGATCTGATGCCATTGCGGCTTCGTTATGACAGTTTCTCCATAGTACTGAAATTCCGGCGGAAAGACCTTATATAAGTGTAATCGATCAAAGTCATCGGCGTCCAAATAAAGAGAGGTGTCTTTCCAATAGACGCCTTGAAAGATGCCGCGCTGAAACTCAAAATAACAGCTGCCGTGACGCTGACGGTTTGAAACACAATACTGCATTTTTCCCAATACCTCAATTCCCAAAAGCCGGATGGTGTCATGGCATACAGAGTCTTTGCAATAGGGGAAGGGGATGCCTAACTCACGATTTTCTCCATTATTATGGATGATATCTTCCGCGAAACAGCATGGCAAGGCCGGACTCTGAGAGAGAAAAGAAAAACGACACGACGGAATGTCGTGTCGTTTTGGTGGAGATAAGCGGGATCGAACCGCTGACCTCTTGACTGCCAGTCAAGCGCTCTCCCAGCTGAGCTATACCCCCGAGCCGTGTGTTCCGCGGCGGAACATTTGCTAGTATAGCAGGCAGGCAGAAGAATGTCAACCCTCTTTTTTCAATTTTTGCACATCTGCTCCGAGAACCTTCCGGTAGGGGGCGGCCTGGCATCTCCGGCCCGGGACAGCCCTGCCGGAGCGCGAGATTGAGCTGGTGTAGGAAAACGGCCTCATTCTGAAATTGAATGGGACCGCTTTGATTCCCGATCCGTGCGGATGAACTAAAAAATGCCCTTGTTGTACTTGAATTGACCATAGAGAATCATAGCCAGTCCAACCGCATAACCAGTAAGGACAATATAATCCAATATCGCGGTTTTACACAAGGTCATCCTTCAGCAATGAAAGTGTTCGTTCAGCCTGAAGCAACTTGT
>CABUDN010000099.1 GCA_902490355.1 uncultured Oscillibacter sp. | reverse complement strand
AGATAAAGGAATGTGACTGGAGTTCAGACGTGTGCTCTTCCGATCTGCCGGAGGAGTTTGTCCGCCAGCTGGACAAGCTCCGCGCCCGGATGTAATCGTTTACAAAATTGACCCCACAACCCCCGCCCTTGGGCGGGGGTTGTGAGCAGTTTGACAAAAACGTGCACATATTTGGGCAATATATTCAAAAATGCACAAAGAGCAATCGATTACCGGCAACATTTATGATAAAATGCACCGTTGACATAACGGTTATCCCCCTGATACAATGTGGGCGATCACAAGAGGTGATCCAAATACGCTGTAAGGAGGAAACGAGCATGTTTCGGGAAATCGAGATCAAGGATAACACGCAGGTGGAGAAGATTAACCAGCTGGCCTGCCAGACACCCTATGAAGTGTGGCTGAGCACGGACACGCTGATGCTGGACGCCCGTTCTCTGCTGGGGCTGTTTGCACTGGTGGGCCAGAAGGCCCATGTCATCGCAGAAGACGACGTGAATCCCAGAGTGTTTGACAAGCTGGTTTCAAAAATGGCATAAAACCCCTAGAGGAGCGGCGCATCTGCGCCGCTCTCTTCTTTTTCTCCGGAACAAAGAGCGCCGGATTCCGGTGCCGCCGGAGCGGGAAATTCCCCGGCGGCGGCAGGGGTTTTCGTCTTGTGTTTTGACGGGTGGTATGCTATGATACTTTAGTTAAAGTGTATGAATTTCGGAGGAAACGCAGTTGGAACGCAAGAATGTGGAGATCCCGGCGCAGGATTTGGCCCGCCAGCGGGATTTTGAAGAACGGATCCGGGAGATGTTTTCCGCCCGGCAGGTCCATCCCGTGGCCTGCGTGGATACCTTCGGCTGCCAGCAGAACGTGGCGGACGGAGAGCGCCTGATGGGCATGCTGGAGGCCTGCGGCTTTACCTTCACCCAGGAGCCGGGGCAGGCGGATCTGGTGATTTTGAACACCTGCGCCGTGCGGGAGCACGCCGAGCAGCGGGTATTCGGCAACTTGGGCATGCTGACCCACACCAAGAAGAATAATCCCGACCAGGTGATTGTGCTGTGCGGCTGCATGGCCCAGGAGCCCCGGGTGAGCCAGCGGGTGAAGGAGTCCTACCGCCATGTGGATCTGGTGTTCGGTCCCCAGGCTCTGTGGCGGTTTCCGGAGCTTTTGTACCGGGTGTATGAGCAGCGCCGCCGGGTGTTCTCCGTGGAGGAGGAAGACGGCTCCATCGCCGAGGGCATTCCTGTGGTGCGGGAGCGGGGCGTGAAGGCGTGGGTGTCCGTGATGTACGGATGCAACAACTTCTGTTCCTACTGCATTGTCCCCTACGTCCGGGGACGGGAGCGCAGCCGCCGTCCCGAGGCGGTGGTGGCCGAGGTGCGGGAGCTGGTGGAATCCGGCTATAAGGACATCACCCTCCTGGGCCAGAACGTCAACTCCTATAACGGCGGAGACGGGTATGACTTTGCCGACCTGCTTGCCGAGATCGACCGGATCCCGGGGGACTACCGCATCCGCTTCATGTCCAGCCATCCCAAGGACGCCACCCATAAGCTTTTTGATACCATGGCCCGGTGCACCCATGTGGCCAAGCAGCTGCATCTGCCGGTGCAGTCCGGCTCCGACCGGGTGCTGCGGGAGATGAACCGCCGCTATACCAGGGCGCAGTATCTGGAGCTGGTGAACTATGCCCGGTCCGTGATGCCGGGGCTGGTCATCACCTCGGACATTATTATCGGCTTCCCCGGCGAGACGGAGGAAGAGGCCATGGAGACGGTGTCCCTGGTGGACGAGGTGGGCTACGACGCCCTCTTTACCTTTATTTATTCTCCCCGTCCCGGCACCAAGGCGGCCCAGATGCCGGACCCGGTGTCCCGGGCGGAGAAGCAGAAGTGGTTTGATCAGCTTCTGGAGGTGCAGAACGCCCGCTCCGCGGCCCTGCACGCCGCCTATGTGGGCAAGACCGTGCGGGTACTGTGCGACGGCGAGAGCGACGATGCGGACTATCCCATTGCCGCCCGGACCGACGGCAACCGCCTGGTGCGGCTCAAGGGAGACCCGTCTCTCATTGGCCGCTTTGTGGACGTTCGGATTACCAAGAGCAATACCTGGGCCCTGTACGGGGAGCCGGTGTAAGGAAGGCGCCGTCCCGGCGGAGGACGGCGCGGGGAATGGAGATGGGGCGGCATCTGCCGCCCCGGCAAAAGAGGTGTCGGAACATGAATACGCAAGGACAATCCTCCGCGCTCCGTCCGGAGCGGGTGAAGGTCGTGACGCTGCTGGAGAACGCCGCCTGCCGGGAGGGGCTCGCCAGTGCCCACGGCCTTTCGCTCTATCTCGAGACGCCGCACCACCGGATTCTCTTTGACATGGGCCCCGACGGGGCCTTTGCGGAAAACGCCGCGGTGCTGGGCGTGGATTTGAAGAGTGTGGATCTGGCGGTGCTCTCCCACGGGCACTACGACCACGGCGGGGGCCTGGCGGCCTTTTGCCGCTGCAATGACACCGCCCGGGTCTATATCCGGCGGGACGCCTTCGGCGAGTTTTTGTCCGCCGGTCCGGCGGGGGAGGAACCCCATTACATCGGCCTGCCGGAGGACCTGGAGCTGTTCCGGGAGCGGTTTGTTCTCACGGGGCCGGAGACGAAGATTGACGAGGAGCTGACGCTCTTTGCCGAGCCGCCCGCGGTGTTTGACGCCATGAAGGCCAGCGCCTCTTTGCTGGAGCGCACGGCGGCGGGCGTGGAGCCCGACGCGTTTTCCCATGAACAAAATCTTCTCATCACCGCCGGGGCAACCGCGGTGGTGGTGGCGGGCTGTGCCCACCGGGGCATGGTGAACATTGCGGCCGAGGCCCGGCGCCGTCTGGGCCGGGATGCCGATGCCGTCATCGGCGGTTTCCACCTGTTCCAGCTGGGACAAGACGCCCAGGCGGACGCGCTGATTGACGCCACGGGCCAGGCCCTGCTGCCGGGAAAGACGGTTTACTACACCGGCCACTGCACCGGAGACTATGCCTTCCATCGGCTTTCGGGTCTGCTGGGCGGCCGGCTGCGGCCACTCCACGGGGGAACGGAGATTACCGTGGAAGGCGGAAACGCCACACCATAAGAGAAAGACAACGAGGTGAAACCATGGCGGAACTGACCCCCATGATGAAGCAATATCTGGAGATCAAGCGGGACAATCCGGATTCCATCCTGTTTTTCCGGCTGGGGGACTTCTATGAGATGTTCGCCGACGATGCCCGTCTGGCCTCCAAAGAACTGGACCTGACCCTGACCAGCCGGGACAAGGACCCCAACAAGGCTCCGGAGGACAAGGTGCCCATGTGCGGCGTGCCCTATCACGCCAGCGACGCCTACATTGCCCGGCTGGTGGCCAAGGGATACAAGGTGGCCATCTGCGAGCAGATGGAGGACCCGGCCAAGGCCAAGGGCCTGGTCAAGCGGGACATCATCCGGGTGGTGACGCCGGGTACCGTGATTGACGCGGCCAGCCTGGAGGATAAGTCCAGCAACTACCTGTGCGGCATCTATCTGGATGAGAACGCGGCGGGCGCAGCCTTTTGTGACCTGTCCACCGGCGAGGCCCACTTGACGGCCTTTACCGGGCCGGACCGGGTGGAGCATGTGGTCAATGAGCTGGGGCGCTTTTCCCCGGCGGAGGCAGTGCTCAGCCCCGGCGCGGCGGAGGAAGGAACTCTCACCCGGGCCCTGGCGGACAAATTTGCCTGCCGGGTGGAGAAGGGCAGCGCGGCCCGCTTTGCCCTGACGGAGGCGGAGACGCACATCCGCACCCAGTTCGGCGAGGAGGCCTTGAAGCGTCTGCCGGCGGGGAATCCCGCGGCGGCCATGGCTCTGGGCGGCCTTTTGAACTATCTCTATGAGACCCAGAAGACGGATCTTTCCTATATCAATACCCTGGATTACTACGAGCAGGGCCGGTTCATGGAGCTGGACCTGACGGCCCGGCGGAACCTGGAGCTGACGGCGACCCTGCGGGGCAAGGAGAAAAAGGGCTCGTTGCTGTGGGTGCTGGACAAGACCCGCACCCCCATGGGTGGCCGGTGCCTGCGGGGCTGGCTGGAGCGGCCGCTGTTAAGCGTCACCGCCATTGCCCGGCGCAGCGGCGCCGTGGCGGCCTTGGTGGACAATACCATCGCCCGGGAGGAGCTGATCGCGGCCCTTTCCGGTCTGGGCGATATGGAGCGGCTCATCGGCCGCATCGTCTACGGCACCGCCGGCGGCCGGGACCTGGCCTCGTTGCGGGCGGCCATTGAGCGCCTGCCCCAGATCCATGCCCAGCTGGCGTCCTTTTCGGACCGCAAGCTCTCCGAGCTGACGGCTCAGCTGGACCTTCTGGAGGATGTGGGCGCCCGGATCGCCGCGGCCATCTGTGACGATCCGCCCTTTTCCGTGCGGGAGGGCGGCTTTATCCGGGACGGCTTCGATCCGGAGGTGGACCGGCTGCGCCATATCCTCAAGGGCGGCAAGGGCGTCATTGTGGAGATGGAGTCCCGGGAGAAGGAGCGCACCGGCATCCGCACGCTGAAGATCGGCTACAACAAGGTCTTCGGCTATTACATCGAGGTATCCAATTCCTTTAAAGACCAGGTGCCCGAGACCTACATCCGCAAGCAGACCCTGGTCAACGCCGAGCGGTACATCACCCAGGAGCTCAAGGACCTGGAGCAGGAGATCCTCACCGCCTCGGAGCGGGTGGTGGCGCTGGAGTATGAGCTGTTCACCGCGCTGCGGGAGGAGATCTGCGCCGCGGCCCAGCGGATTCAGCGCACCGCCGCGGCCCTGGCGGAGGCGGACGCCCTGGCATCCCTGGCGGCGGTGGCAGTGCACAACGGCTACTGCCGGCCGGAAGTGGACGAATCCGGCGTCATTGAGATCCGGGAGGGCCGCCATCCGGTGGTGGAGCGGATGCTCCGGGATACGCTCTTCGTGCCCAACGACACGTTTATGGGCGAAAAGCAGGAGCGGGTGGCCATCATCACCGGCCCCAACATGGCGGGCAAGTCCACCTATATGCGCCAGGTGGCGCTGATCGTGCTCATGGCGCAGATCGGGTCCTTTGTGCCGGCGTCCTATGCCCGCATCGGCGTGGTGGACCGCATCTTCACCCGCATCGGCGCCAGCGACGACCTCTCCGCCGGACAGTCCACCTTCATGGTGGAGATGACGGAGGTGGCGGACATCCTGCGCCACGCAACCCGACACTCCCTGCTGATTCTCGACGAGATCGGCCGGGGCACGTCGACCTTTGACGGTATGTCCATTGCCCGGGCGGTGCTGGAGTACTGCGCGGACAAAAAGCTTCTGGGGGCCAAGACCCTCTTTGCCACCCATTACCATGAGCTCACGGAGCTGGAGAACACCCTGGAAGGGGCGGTGAATTACAACATCGCCGTCAAAACCAAGGGAGAGGACATCATCTTCCTGCGCAAGATCGTGCCCGGCGGCGCCGACCGCAGCTACGGCATCGAGGTAGCCAAGCTGGCGGGACTGCCGGAGAAGGTGCTCCAGCGGGCCCGGACGGTGCTGCGGGAGCTGGAGGAGGAAAACGGCGGATCCTATGCCCCGCCCCGGCGGGAGGAGGACCAGGTCTGCCTGAGCGCCGTGGCGGAGGGCGAGGTGCTCGACGCTCTGCGCCGGTGCCAGACCGATGCCCTGAGTCCTTTGGAAGCCCTGAATCTCATCTATGAGTGGAAGCGCAAGCTGTCCCAGTGACAGACGGCGGCTTCATCAAATTCCGGACGGAGGCATGGCATGGCCAAGCGAACATCCACAACGTATCTCACGCCGGGGGAGCAGGTGGCCGGCGCGGTGCTCTTTGTCATTTACCTGCTGGTGCTGCCCTTTGCCACGGGACCGCTGTTCCGGCTGGCGGAGGCGCTGCTGGGAACCCAGCTCTCCCCGGCGCTGGAGAACATTCTTTACTACTACATCCTGTTTGCGGTGACCGTGATCGTGTTTCACGGTTTCCTGGGCCGCACCACCCGGGTGCTGCTGGACCGGGCGGGCAGCGCGGGAAAGGTGCTGCTGGCGGGGCTGGTGGCGCTCTACGGACTCAATGAGCTGGTCTACCGGCTGACCCGGCTCGTGGTGGATAACCGGACCAATCTCAACGATGTCTCCATTTCCGCCCAGATCGACGACGCGCCCCGGGTGACCATGCTGATCGTGATTTTCCTGGCTCCCTTTGTGGAGGAGGTGCTCTTCCGGGGGCTGGTGTTCGGAGGCCTGCGGGGGAAAAGCGTCCTGCTGGCCTATGCCGTCAGCTGCGCGCTGTTTGCACTGGTGCATGTGTGGCAGTTTGTGGTGCAGAGCCGGGATCTCACCTATTTTTTGCTGATGGTGCAGTACCTGGTGCCGGGTGTGGTGCTGGCCTGGGTGTATGACCGCAGCGGAACGCTGTGGACGGCCATCGGGCTGCATGCCGTGACCAATGCGCTGAGCGTGTGGGCCATGGGGTGAAAGGAGAGAGAAACATGAGACAGGGAACGGTGAAACTGGAACGGGGCGGCTGGCGGACCTGGCTGGGCTGGCTGGCGTCCTTTGTGGTGGCGGTTCCGGTGCTGTGGCTGGCGGTAGGCTGGCTGGCGGATCTGGGGTTGGAGGGATTGATGCTGCAGGTGTGTGCTGCGGTGACGTCTCTGGGCCTTTTTTGGGGACTGCTTTCCTGCTTCGGGACGCTGTTTTCCAGCGAGGATCCGCAGACCGTGCGCTGGACCCTGACGGAGGAGACTCTGCGCCTGGGCAAGGATGTGATCCCCCGGGAGTCGATCCGCATGGTCCACTGCTGGAAGCGGGGGGACCGGCACGTCGTCAATATTGAGACCACCGGACGCAACCGGGTTTTGCGGGGTGTACCGGGAGAAGAACCGGACGAGGCGCTGCGGGCTTTGGTGGAGGCCCTGGGCTACGGCCGGAAATGGGAGTAAGGGAAAAGGGAGAGAACAAACATGAATTTTATGGACACATTTAACGAGATGGTCGTCATCCTCTTTGCGGTGGGGATCGGCTATCTGGCTCACCGGCTGGGATATCTGGGCGGAGAGATCAATCAGAAGCTTTCCAAGCTGATTCTGAACATCACGACCCCGGCCCTGATCCTCTCCTCCATGGCCAATGAGGAGAACCTGCCCAGCGTGGGGGAGGTGCTGTCCATTTTGTTCGTGGCGGTAGTGTTTTACGCCATGGAATTCGCCTTCGCCCTGATCGTGCCCAAGCTGGTGGGCGGCACGCTCAAGGAGATCGGCGTGTGGCGCTTTTTGCTCTGCTTCCCCAATGTGGGATTCATCGGCTATCCCCTGGTGGAGGCCATCTTCGGACACACGGGCCTTTTCTACGCTGTGATTTTGGTGATGCCCTTCAACCTGCTCAACTACTCCCTGGGCCCCCTGATGCTCAGCGGAAAGATCCGCTTCCACTGGAAGCAGCTGCTCTCGCCCTGCATCCTCATGGCACTGCTGACGCTGATTCTCACCCTGGCGGGCATCCATGTCCCGCCCATGATCGGCGCCATGGCGGAGATCGTGGGCGATGTGAACATCCCGCTTTCCCTGCTGGTGCTGGGCTCCATGCTGGCGGGCATGTCCGCCCGGAAGGTGCTCACCTCCGTGCGGATGTGGATTCTCTCCGCGGTGCGCCTGCTGGCCATGCCCGCGGCGCTGGGCGTGGTGCTGCATCTCATGGGCACCGATCCCCTGGTGCTGGGTGTGGCAGTGGCCCAGATGGCCATGCCCGTGGCGGTCAACGGCACCATGCTGTGCCTGGAATTTGACGGCGATGTGGAGGCCATGGCCCAGGTGACCTTTATGACCACCGTGCTGTCCATCGTAACGATTCCGCTGGCCGTATCCCTGTTTGTCTGACGATACGCCCGCGGCCAAAGAGAGAAGGAGGAACCCATGCCCCATATTCAACAGCTTTCTCCCCATGTGGCGGATCTGATTGCCGCCGGAGAGGTGGTGGAGCGTCCGGCCAGTGTGGTCAAGGAACTGGTGGAAAACGCCATTGACGCCGGGGCCACCGCCATCGTGACGGAGATCCGCCGGGGCGGAATGGGCCTGATCCGGGTGACGGATAACGGCTGCGGCATCGCACCGGAAGAGCTGCCCACCGCCTTTTTGCGCCATGCCACCTCCAAGCTGCGCCGGGAGGTGGATCTGGCCGCCATCGGAACTCTGGGCTTCCGGGGCGAGGCCCTGGCGGCCATCAGCGCCGTGAGCCGGGTGGAGATCCTCACCCGGACGGCCGGGGCCCAGCACGGCGCCGTGCTGCGTCTGGAGGGCGGCATTGCCGGACAGGTGGAGACCGCCGGTGCCCCGGAGGGGACCACCATTGCGGTCCGGGATCTCTTTTACAACACCCCCGCCCGGCTGAAATTCATGCGCAAGGACAGCGCCGAGACCGCCGCTGTGGCGGGACTCATGCAGCATCTGGCGCTGTCCCATCCGGATGTGTCCTTTAAATTTCTCAAAGACGGGGTGGAGGCGCTCCACACCCCCGGCGACGGGAAGCTGGATTCGGCCATTTATGCCGCCCTGGGCCGGGACTTTGCCCGGGGGCTGGTGCCGGTCCGGGGCCGGAGCGGAGAGGTGGCGGTGGACGGTTTCGTCACCGCCCCGCTGCAGGGCCGGGGCTCCCGGTCCATGCAGGTGTTTTTCGTCAACGGCCGGTTTATCAAGTCCCAGCTCCTGACCGCCGCCCTGGAAGAGGGCTACCGCAACCAGATCATGAAGGGGAAGTTCCCCGGCTGTGTGCTGGCGGTGACGGTACCGGTGACGGCGGTGGACGTCAATGTCCATCCCGCCAAGACCCAGGTGAAGTTTGCCCGGGAAAAAGAGGTGTTCGACACGGTGTACCACACCGTGCTGGACGCTCTGGACGCCTTCGGCGGCGCGGTGCCCGCGCCGGAGAAGGCGGTGCGGGAGACGGTGAACCCCCGGCAGGACTTCTTCCAGACCATGGATGCCAAGACTTACCGCACGGCGGCAGCCCAGCCTGCCCAGACGCCCAAGGCGCCGCCTGCCCGGCCTGCCTGGAACACGGAGTGGAAGGCGGGCGCCCGGGTGGCTGACAGCGGGGCAGCGCCCCGCACGCCTGCGCCCCGGCCCGCACTGGGCGGCGCGCCGGTTTCGGTCCGCCAGATTGCCCGGGAAGCGGCTCCCGCCCGGCCGCCTGTGCAGGCTGCGGTCCCGGAAAAGCCGGCGGAACAAAGAAGACCGGTTACTCCGGCTGCGGAGCCCGTCCGCCCGGTGGACCGGGCACCCGAGGCACCGGCGGAGCGGCCTGCCCCGCGGCAAGCCGGACAGAGTGCCCAAACGGCGGTACCGGCGGTCCAGGCACAGGAGAAACTCGCAGGATTTGCCGGGGAGGCGGCCCGGCCCTTTGTTCCGGCCATTCCCGACGGAGATCAGGTGCCGGGTCAGCAGACCCTGGCCCGGGAGGCCCCCTGGCGCATTGCCGGAGAGGTGCTGCATACCTATATTGTCTGTGAGAGTGCCGACGGGTGCGTGTGGCTGATCGACAAGCACGCGGCCCACGAGCGGATGAATTTTGACCGGCTCATGGCATCCCGGACGCCGCCCATGCGCCAGACGCTGCTCCAGCCGGTGGCGGCGGATGTGAGCCGGGAGGACCGGGCGCTGCTGCTGGAGCATGCCGCCGTGCTGGAAGAGCTGGGCTTTGGCTGCGAGGATTTCGGCGAAGGCGCGATTTTGGTGCGGGAGGTCCCGGCGGATCTGGACACCGGAGACATCCAGTCCACGCTGGAGGAGTTGGCCGAGGATCTGCGCAATGGCCGGGACCCGGACC
>CABUDN010000098.1 GCA_902490355.1 uncultured Oscillibacter sp. | reverse complement strand
GACAGTGCGCTATATTTGCAGTTATAGCAGTTTCTCTCTTCCTTTTCCTGTTCATAATCGTCTTTCTGCATAATTTGAGAACATTTTTGCGGCATTTTGGCCTGTTTTTTCCGCTGAGAGCGCAAAAATTTTACTGGACAAACGAGAAAACATGTCGTATAGTAAGTTTCGGAAATTGGTGGGACCAATTGCCCGCTTACTGGATAAACTGACAGGAGGTAGCAAGGATATGAACTATCAGACCCTGACGCCCGAGCTGCTGGAGCAGCTCACTGCCATCGCCCCCGGCCGTGTATTTGCCGGCAGCGACATCAACGAGGACTACTCTCACGACGAGATGCCCATCTACGGAAAGGCCACGCCCGAGGCTGTGGTGGAGGCCAACTCCACGGAAGAGATTGCAGCCGTCATGAAGTTCTGCAATGAGCACCACATCCCTGTGACGCCCCGGGGCGCCGGCACGGGCCTGGTAGGCGGCGCGGTGGCCATCCACGGCGGCGTGCTGCTGGTGACCACCCGGATGAACAAGATCCTGGGCTATGACCTGGAGAACTTCACGGTGACCGTGCAGCCCGGCGTGCTGCTCAACACCCTGGCGGAGGATGCTTCCTCCAAGGGCCTGCTGTATCCCCCCGATCCCGGCGAGAAGTTTGCCACCCTGGGCGGCAACGTCTCCACCAATGCCGGCGGCATGCGGGCCGTCAAGTACGGCTGCACCCGGGACTATGTCAAGGCTATGACCGTGGTTCTGCCCACCGGCGAGATCATCAAGCTGGGCAGCTCCGTGTCCAAGACCAGCTCCGGCTACAGCCTCCTGAACCTGATGATCGGCTCTGAGGGCACCCTGGGTGTCATCACCGAGCTGACGCTGAAGCTGATCCCCGCTCCCAAGGAGACCATCAGCCTCATCATTCCCTATCCCGACATGGAGTCCTGCATCGCCACGGTGCCCTCCTTCTTCATGCATCACCTCAATCCCCAGGCTCTGGAGTTCATGGGCAAGGACATCGTGATCTCCTCCGAGGCCTATGTGGGCAAGCAGGTCTTCCCCCGGAAGATCGACGGCGTGGAGGCCGAGGCCTACCTGCTGGTGACCTTCGACGGCAACGATGCCGACGAGCTGGATGCCGTCATTGAGCGCGCTTCCGAGGTCGTGCTGGAAGCCGGCGCCATCGACGTGCTGGTGGCCGATACCCCGGCCCTGAAGCGGGATGCCTGGGCTGCCCGCAGCAGCTTCCTGGAGGCCATCATGGCCGACACCAAGCTCCTGGACGAGTGCGACGTGGTGGTGCCCGTCACCCAGATCGCCAAGTTCCTGGGCTATGTGGAGTCCCTGGAGGAGACCGTGGGCCTGAAGGTCCGCAGCTTCGGTCACGCCGGCGACGGCAACCTGCACATCTACTGCTGCAGCAACGACCTGGAGGAAGAGGAGTTCAAGGCCCGGGCCGAGAAGTTCATGGAGGCCGTGTACATCAAGGCCACCGAGCTGGGCGGCCAGGTTTCCGGCGAGCACGGCATCGGCTCCGGCAAGGTTCCCTATCTGGCTGAGTCCGTGGGCGAGGTCAACATGCGCCTGATGGAGCAGATCAAGAAGGTATTCGACCCCAACCTGATCCTCAACCCCGGCAAGGTTTGCTACAAACTGTAATGGCCGCAAGACGGCAATGAGATAAGAAAGGCGGAAACATACAATGGCTTACTTAATCAATCCCGAAGATCAGGACCTGCTGGACAGCGTCCGGGAATTCTGCGAAAAGGAAATCAAGGAACAGTGCAAGGAATATGATGTCTCCGGCGAGTGGCCCGAGGAAATCTATGCCAAGGCCGCGGAGCTGGGCTACAACGGCCTGGAAGTTCCCGAGGAGTACGGCGGCCTGGGCCTGGAGCGGATCACCGTGGCGGCCATCATGGAAGAGTTCGCCAAGGCGGACGCCGGTTTCGTCACCACCATCACCGCCAGCAACCTGGCCCTCAAGGCTGTGCTGATCGGCGGCAATGAAGAGCAGAAGCAGCGCTGCTGCGACCTGCTGATGGAAGGCAAGCACGGCGCCTTCTGCCTGACCGAGCCCATGGCCGGTTCCGACGCCGGCAACAGCAAGACCACCGCTGTCCGCGAGGGCGACGAGTACGTCCTCAACGGCCGCAAGTGCTTCATCACCAACGGCGGTGTGGCTTCCTTCTATGTGGTCACCGCCATGACCGACAAGTCCCAGGGTGTCAAGGGCATGTCCGCCTTCCTGGTGGAGGCTGGTACGCCCGGCCTGTCCACCGGCAACCATGAGAACAAGATGGGCATCCGGACCTCCAACACCTGCGACGTGGTCCTGGAGGACTGCCGTGTTCCCGCTTCCGCCCTCATGGGCGCCGAGGGCGAGGGCTACAAGATCGCCATGAAGACCCTGGATATGTCCCGTACCTGGGTTGGCTGCGGCGCTGTGGGTATCGCTCAGCGTGCCATCGATGAGGCGGTTGCCTACGGCAAGCAGCGCATCACCTTCGGCAAGCCCATCCTGAAGAACCAGGGCCTGCAGTTCATGATCGCCGACATGGAGATCCGGGTGGAGACCGCCCGTCAGATGGTGGCCCACGCCCTGAAGCTGATGGATGCCGGCCTGCCCTATGCCCGCGAGTCCGCCATCGCCAAGTGCTATGCCGGCGACATCGCCGTGCAGAACGCTCTGGATGCCATCCAGATCCTGGGCGGCTATGGCTACAGCCGTGAGTATCCCGTGGAGAAGCTCCTCCGCGACGCCAAGATCTTCCAGATCTATGAGGGCACCAACCAGATCCAGCGCATGGTCATCGGCAAGAGCGTCATCGGTAAGTTTTAATGAAAAGGCGGCGTCCGGCATTCGCCGGACGCCTGCCTGTGATTCATACGGAAATAGGAGTAACGAAACATGGAACTGTTAGTGTGTATCAAACAGGTGCCCGACGATTCTGTCAGTGTCGGCCTCAACGCCGACGGCACCCCCAAGCTGGATGAGATCACCCCCGTGGTCAACGCCTTTGACACCTATGCCCTGGAAATGGCCGCCCGCTTCAAGGAAGCCCATGGCGGCTCCGTCACGGTTCTGACCGTGGGCGGCGAGGGTGCAGTCCCCGCCCTGCGCAGCTGCCTGGCTGTGGGTGCGGATCGGGCCTGCCGCCTGGCCGACGAGTCTGCCTGCGACACCCAGGGGATTGCCTACCTGCTGGCCCAGGCCTCCAAGAAGGCCGGCGAGCAGCCCTTCGATGTGATTTTCTGCGGCAGTGAGTCCACCGACGCGTCTTCTGCCCAGGTGGGTGCCCAGGTAGCAGAGCTTCTGGGCCTGCCGGTCATTACCAATGTCCTGGCCCTGGAGCCCAAGGACGGCGGCATTTCCGCCAAGCAGGAGACCGAGGATGGCTACCGCGTGGTGGAGGCACCCTGCCCCTGCGTGGTGACCATTGTCAAGCCGGATTACGAGCCCCGTTATCCCTCCATCAAGAGCAAGATGGCTGCACGGAAGATGCCCATTACGGATCTGTCCCTGGCGGATGTGGAAGCCGATGCCGGCAAGTTTGGCCCTGAGGCCGCCAAGGTTCGGCGTGTTGCGCTCAGCGCGCCTCTCCAGCGGCAGAGCGGCGTGAAGATCCAGGAGAAGGAAGCCGCCGAGGCCGTGCGCCGTGCCATGGAACTGATGGCCGGGCAGAAGCTCATTTAAGGGGGAAGCACCATGGAAAAGCAGACGATTTTGGTTTATCTGGAGACCGCAGAAGATCAGGTGATCAAGGTCTCCCTGGAAGCGCTCAATGCCGCCCGTCAGCTGGCGGCCAAGACCGGTAAGAACGTGACGGCCGTCCTCATTGGCAGTGCCGCTGCTGCCGGTGCTGCTGCCGCTTATGGCGCCGATGAAGTGGTGCATGTGGCTGCTGACAGCTATCAGGCTGATCGCTATACGGAAATTCTCACCACCCTGTATCAGCGCGCAGAGGCTTCTGCCCTGCTGCTGGGCTCCGGCCGGGACGGCAAGGAGCTGGCTGCCCGCGTGGCTGCCCGCGTGGGCGCCGGCTGCGTGACCGACGCCATGGCTCTGGCAGAGGACGGTTCCTGGGTCCGCTCCGTGTATGGCGGCTCCCTGCAGGAGAACGTGGATGCCGGTGCCGGTGCAGTGGTTACGGTCCGCTCCGGAACCTTCGGCAAGCCCGAGGAGGTTGCCGGCCGTACGGTGCCGGTGACGGAAGAGACCGTGGCCGACAGCGCCTTGAAGGCCGTCATTAAGGAAGCGGTCCAGGAGCTCAGCGAGAGCGTCAACCTGGAAGACGCCGAAGTGATCGTGGCCGGCGGCCGCGGCATGGGCAGCGCGGAGAATTTCCAGCTGGTCCGTGACCTGGCAGAGCTGCTGGGCGGTGTGGTCGGCGCCAGCCGTCCCGCCATTGAAGACGGCTGGGTGCCCCGGAACCATCAGGTGGGCCAGTCCGGCAAGATCGTGGCGCCCAAGCTGTATATTGCCTGCGGCATTTCCGGCGCCATGCAGCATGTCTCCGGTATGTCCGGCTCCGGCTACATTGTGGCCATCAACAAGGACGAGGACGCACCGATTTTTGACGTGGCAGATGTGGGCATTGTGGGCAATGTCATGGATATCCTGCCGCTGATGATCGAAGAGATCAAGGCGCGCAAGAGCTGAGAAGAATTTGACGGGAGCAGGGCCCAGGGGGGAGCCCCCGGGCCTGCTTTCTATTATTTTGGCGTAATGATCGGAGGAAGTATGCAGGAAAATAGCAGCAAGACGCAGGAATCCCAACGGGCGTATGTTCGGGTGATCGATTATATCAAGCAGGAAATCCGCGTCGGCAATCTGCGAATCGGTTCCCGGCTTCCATCGGAACGTGCGCTGGCAGAGCAGCTGAATGTAGGACGCAATTCTGTTCGGGAGGCTCTGCGTATTCTGGAGATCATGGGGACGACGGTCAGCACCCAGGGCGCCGGCCATTTTATTGCCGGTAATTTTGAAAGCTCCCTGGTGGAGACCATGTCCATTATGTTCCTGTTGAAGGAACTGAGCTTCCAACAAGTCAGTCAGCTGCGGTATGCCATTGAGAAGCATGCCTTCGCGTTGGCGGTGGAAAACGCGACCGATGTGGATCTGACGGAACTTCAGGCCATTATTTCCCGGTTGGACCTGGGTTTGAGCGAAGAGGACAATGTGCTTCTGGATAAGAAGCTGCACTATACAGTGGCCCGCGCTTCCGGAAACACACTGTTCGTGGAAATTCTCAATGCACTCTCCGACGTGATGGATCGTTTTATTGCGGATCTGCGCATGGATATTATGTCGGAAGAAGGCCGGCGTAAAAAGCTGCAGTCGGCTCACCGCCGCATTGTACAGAGTATTCTGGAAAAAGATGTGGATGGCGGATATGCTGCCATTGATGAGCATTTTGCCTTGGTCAACCAGCGTCTGGAGGTCCGGAGCCGGTCCGTCCAGCTGTAGTAAAGAAGAAAATCCTTTTGTTCTCTCTCCCCCTTTGCGGGCCGTGAAACTTGCCATTCACGGCCCGCTTTGGTTTGTCCGGACATAAAAAAGGGAGGGACGAAAGAAGCAAAAAAGACACCCGGGAACGAAACTCGTTCCCGGGTGTAAAACATTCGAGAGAAATCCCTCTTAGTACATGAGGTTGGGCAGGAACATGGACAGGGGCTCCCAATAGGTGATGAGCAGCAAGTCCAGAATCATGACGCCCAGGATGGGAACAATGCCCTTGCAGATCTGCTCCAGCTTGGCGTTGGCCACGTTGCAGGCAACGAACAGGTTGACGCCCAAGGGAGGAGTCACGAAGCCGATGGCCAGGTTCACCACCATGATGATGCCGAAGTGGACGGCGTCGACACCCATAGCCTCCACGATGGGCAGGAAGATGGGGGCAAGGATGATGATGGCGGCGTTGGTCTCCATGAAGCAGCCGACGATCAGCAGCAGGATGTTGATGAGCATCAGCAGCACAATGCGGCTGTCCGTGACAGACTCGAAGAAGTCGGCGATCAGCATGGGGACGCGCTCCAGGGTCAGGATCCGGCCGAAGGTGGTAGCGGTGCCCAGGATGATCAGGATGGTGGCGGTGGTCAGCGCAGCGCTGGCAAAGATCCGATACAGATCCTTGAGCTTCAGGTCACGATAGACAAACAGACCAACCACGAGACCATAAGCCACAGCCACGGCAGCGGCTTCGGTGGGGGTGAAGATACCGCCATAGATGCCGCCCAGGATGATGACGGGGACCAGCAGGGCCCAAACGCCATCCTTCAAAGCATAGCCGACGTTGCCCCAGGAGAAGGGAGCGGCGTCCTTATTGATGTAGCCGTGCTTCTTGCAGTAGAAGCTGCTGTACAGGCACAGGGAGACACCGATCAGGATGCCGGGCAGGAAGCCGGCCATGAACAGGGCACCCACGGAAGCGCCGGTAGCCACGCAGTACATAACCATGGGGATGGAGGGGGGGATGATGACGCCGATGGAACCGGCAGCAGCGGTCATAGCGCTGGAGAAGTTCTTGTCATAGCCCTGCTTGAGCATGCTGGGGATGGTCAGACCGCCGATAGCAGCCACGGTAGCCGGGCCGGAACCGGAGATAGCAGCGAAGAACATGCAGGCCACAACGGTGACCAGTGCCAGGCCGCCGTATTTCCGGCCCAGGAATGCATCGGCGATGTTGAGCAGACGACGGGAAATACCGCCGGTTGCCATCAGCTCGCCGGCCAGCACGAAAAACGGCACGGCCATCAGGGGGAACGAGTCAGCGCCGGTCACCAGACCCTGCGCCAAGTAAGTAGGCTGCACAACTCCGCTGGTCAAAATTGCGATCAGGCTGGACATACCCAGAGAGATGCCGATAGGCACGCGGAGAATCAGCAGAAGCGCGAAGCTTCCAAACAGAATAGCAACTTCCATAACTTCTTATTTCTCCTCTCTCAAGATTCCCATTCCTTCGCCGTAACGGCGTAGTAAATCTTCTGCACCAGACGAATGACGGTCAAAATCATGCCCACCACAGGTGCCACATAGACGTACTGCATGGGCAGGCCCATAGCGGGAGAGACCTGACCGCTGGTAATCTGCATGCCGACCACCAGGATACCATAATAGATAATGGCTACGGCGAAGATCAGGAACAGGACATAAGCCACAATGGCATATCCTCTCTTGATGCCCTTGGGCATGAAGGTATACACAGCGTCCACGCAGATGTGCTTATCCAGCTTGACACCATAGCTGATGCCGACGTAAATCATCCAGATAAACAGATAACGTGCCAGCTCCTCGGACCAGGAGAGTGAGTTGTTCAAAACGTAACGGAAGAAGACCTGCAGCACGATGATGATGCTCATCAGCGCCAGGAAAACGACGCAGAGCATCTTTTCCAGGTTCTCATCGAGAAACTTTAAGACTTTCATTCCCTTAGCTGACCACCTTTCTTTTAATCTCTACTTTCTCGCTATTAACGCAAATTTAACACGGGCCTATTATCCGGGAAGAGACTGCCAATCAACCTGGCAGTCTCTTCCCATAAAGCCGCTTCAAACCTGCGTACAGGGGTTTTCTTAATACTCGAAACCAGCAGCGGCCCACAGATCCTGGGCATAGGTGCCGCCAGCGGCCTCGATGATCTTGTCATACACGCCGGCGTCGGTGCAGGCCTGGACCATCTCCTGATGCAGCTCGTCGCTGACCTCATAGACCTGGCTCATGCCGGAGTTGTTGATGCCGTCGATGCACTTCTGGTTGTTCTCGTCGCACAGGGTGTAGTTGTACTCCACAGCCTCATCCATGCACTCCTGAATCAGCTGCTGGGTCTGCTCGTTCAGGCCGTTCCAGATGTCCAGGTTCATGTAGACGACATAGGGAGTGTAGATGTGCTGGGTCAGATAGACGTGATCCTGCACTTCCTGGAACTTGGTGTTGTAGATCTGCTCCAGGGGGTTCTCCTCAGCGTCGAATGCGCCCTGCTGCAGAGCGGTGTACAGCTCACCGAAGGCCAGGGGAGAGGGGTTGGTGCCCAGGGCGGTCCAGATGGCCAGATGGATCTCGTTCTCCATGACGCGGATCTTCAGGCCCTTCATGTCAGCCAGGGTGTTAATTTCCTTGTTGCAGGTCAGGTTCCGGAAGCCGTTCTCGAAGTAGCCCAGGCCCTTCAGACCGGCGGACTCCATGGAAGCCAGCAGAGCCTTGCCGGCGTCGCTCTTCATGGTAGCACGGGCAGTCTCATAATCAGAGAACAGGAAGGGCGTCTCAAAGGCGTTGAGGGAGGGGCACAGAGCGGCAATGGCAGCGGTGGAGGGGCCGCCCATGGTCACGTTGCCCTGCACGCAGGACTCGGTGTACTCACGGTCACCGCCCAGCTGCTGGTTGGGATAGATATCCACGGTGACGGAACCGCCGGAACGCTCTTCCACCAGCTCCTTGAACTTCACAAAGGCAGCGTGCTCGGCAACAGCCTCGGTCGCGCCGTGGGCAGCGATAATGTTCAGGGTGTCGTAGCCGGAGTCGTTGCTTGCAGTCTCGCCGGAATCACCGGTGTCGGAGGAGCTGTTGGAACCGCCGCAGCCAGCCAGCAGGGTGGCGCTCAGGCCCAGAACCAGGATCAGGGAAAGAAACTTTTTCATAATCTTCTAATCTCCATTTTGTTCATGCCATCCAAGGATGGTTTGATTGGAATTGCGCATTATTGATGGGGGAACGTTGGGGGAAAAAGAATGAATCAGGCGGCAGGAGTGAAGCCAGCAGCGGCCCACAGGTCTTCCGCATAAGTACCGCCGGCCTTTTCAATGACCAGATCATAGATGCCAGCATCCGTGCAGGCCTGCACCATTTCATTGTGCAGATCCTCGCTGACTTCATAGGTCTGGCTGACGCCGGAGTCGTTGATGGCATCGAAGCAAGCCTGCTCGTTCTCTTCGCAGATTTCACGGCAATAGGCAACCGCTTCATCCATGCACTCCTGAATCAGCTGCTGAGTCTGCTCGTTCAGGCTGTTCCAAACGTCCAGATTCATGAAGATGATGTAGGGGGTGTAGATGTGGTTGGTCAGATAGACGTGATCCTGCACCTCGTAGAACTTGGTGTTGTAGATCAGCTCAGCGGGGTTCTCCTGAGCATCGAAGGACTTCTGCTGCAGAGCCGTGTACAGCTCGCCGAAGGCCAAAGGACCAGGGTTGGCACCCAGAGCGGTCCAAATTGCCAGGTGAATCTCGTTTTCCATAACGCGGATCTTCAGACCCTTCAGATCCTCCAGGGAGTTGATCTCCTTGTTGCAGGTGAGCTGACGGAAGCCGTTTTCGAAATAGCCCAGACCCTTGAGTCCAGCGGATTCCAGGGAATCCAGCAGAGCCTGACCAGCCTCACTGTCCAGTGCCGCATACGCGGTTTCACGATCGGAGAACAGGAAGGGAGTTTCGAAAGCGTTCAGCGCGGGGACAAAAGGTGCGATGTTGGCCGTAGAGGGACCGCCCATGGTCACGTTGCCCTGGGTTGCAGCCTCAGTGTACTCGCGGTCACCGCCCAGCTGCTGGTTGGGATACAGATCCACGGTGACAGCACCGCCGGAGCGCTCTTCAATCAATTCTTCAAACTTCAGGAAGCTGAGGTTCTCGGAAGTGGTTTCCGCGGCGCCGTGAGCTGCGATGATGTTCAGCGTGTCATATCCACTGGCATCACCGCCGGATTCCCCGCTGTCACCAGCGGGTTCCTCGTTGCTGGAACCACCGCAGCCGGCAAGCAAAGCAGCGCTCAGACCAAGAACGAGGACCAGAGATAAAAACTTCTTCATCATTCTTTACTCCTTTTTTCTTCATTTCTCCTGTTTTCTGTATTGAACACCTATGGTGTTAGCGGAAATCCAGCACAGTCCAATGTATTCTG
>CABUDN010000097.1 GCA_902490355.1 uncultured Oscillibacter sp. | reverse complement strand
TTCTCTAATAAGCAGAGCTTGTAATTTCAAAACTAAAATTCATATCTGTATTTATGGTTGCTTCTTCGTTTGTGGCTGGTTGTATCACAAATTCAAATGTAGGTTCATAGTCCCCATCCTGCAAGGTTTCTCCGCCCAAAATCTCGATATGATACCAGCCATTTGCAAGCTCAATAATCGGCTTTTTATGCACTCTATAGTAAGAAATCAGATCTTTCACCTTTTCAGGAGTAAACTGTTTCAATCTCGGCCATGTAAAAAGCAGCAGCGTATTATGAGCTACTTTGAGGGAATAGCCACTTTTCCGAAACTGCAATCGGTTTTTTTCTTTGCACAGCTCCGGCCTGTCACCAGAGAGATTGAACAATATGGTATAGGGATAGTTCTCAATACCGGTCATTGGGATAACAATTCCTTCAGCAAACGCCCTGTCACCACTTTCGTTTGTGGTAAACTCTATCGCCAAATCATCTGTAAGATGATTTGCGCGTTTCCAGTTTTCCAGCAGTAAAATGTCACCAAGAATAAAATAATTGACAAGATCGTTTAATACTTCCGTAAACCTATATATCATCCATTATGCCTCCCTTATAATCCTGTTCGCTGCCAGCCGTCCAGCCGCTCCTGTACCCCGTCAATCTTCCAACCCTCGCCCACGCGCTTCATGAGAAAGCGGCGGTCAAAGCCGGTTACTTCCTCTCTGGTGTAGATGTAGAGCTTATTCCGGGTGATCTGCTCCGCATCCAGAAACAGTTCCCCCTTGTAGGTGCCCTGAGCGCTGTACGAGAGGCCCAGGGGCCGGTAGCCAGGGCGGGGCTTTTCGCTCACATACTTCTCCCAGATCGCCAGCAGACGGGGCACAGCCTCGGCGTCCTCAAACCCGGCCCGCTCCATATACTGCTCCCATTCCGTCATCTCGGCAAAGAAAGCGGACAACACCCTGCGGCATTCCTCCGCCGCCTGCTCGTCCAGCTGGGCGGGCTTTTTCGCCTTCTCCCGCTGAAGCTGGGAGAAGTGCTCCATCTGCTCCTGGGTGAATTGCATATGGGCCACCGGCTTGATGTAGTTGTTGCCGGCGATGGCCAGCAGGCCCTCATAGGTAACGGCGGTGTGGTCGAGCTGGATGTGGGAGAGCTTGGGGATAGATGCCGCCTGGAGCAGCCCGGCATCGTCCAGCCCGGTGCGGTTGAGGGTAAGAAGATCTATTTTACATTCCCGCAGGGCGGACAGGCCGCCGCCGTGGATGGCGGCGTTGCCGTCCAGCAGCAAATAGCGCAGCTTGGGCATGGCGGAAAAGATGGGAAAACAGGCATCCGTGAGCACCCCATCCTCCACGCCGAAGTTGGCCATGCTTTTGTGCCCGGCAAAGGGTGTAAGCAGTTCATCCGATACCGGATACCCTTTCACATGGAAGCCCACCAGGGTGTAACCGGCCAACCGCTCCATGATCTCTGCGGTCAGCTCCGGGAGTTCAAATTGCTTCTCTCTGTCTAAGGTCAGGACACCGTTTTCCCAGTCCACTGTCCGCGCCCGTTTTGGCCATTCCATAGCTTTCCTCCTTACTCCTGTGCTCAATCTGTTACCATTTCATGGGGAAATCTCTTTTCAAATATCCCAGTCTATGAAATCTTCATGGTTCAATGCAAAGTGCTGATACAGGCACTTCAGATGTTCCTGCTCATACTGTGAAAGCTTCGCCCCATTTTCATACTGTAAAGTGTCGGCATACAGGATAAAACCATCCACTTTTCCTGATGAAGCCCGAAACTCACCGTTTCCAATAATGGCAATATCACCACATTCAAATGTAACCGAAGAAGAAGTGGTGTGGATTTTCATAATTGCATCGATCATTTGGTAATATCACCTCTCATCTCCGGGCGAACCCATTCTCCACCCGGATGTCTGCACCCGGATAACAGGACGGAAAAAGTCATAGTCATTGTGGATCTCGTTATCCTCCCGAACCTCCGGTTTGCAGTGAGGGGAACACGGCAAATATCCAAGCAAAGGCCCCGTACCACCGCAGATATTGCAGCCGCCGTCACCGCCGCAGGTGGTCAATGTTTTCCCGTCTACCAGCTCCCGTTTATAAGGGTCGTAGGCGATAGACAGGCCAAAGAAGTTGGGCTGCTCCATGTCGTATGGCTTGCCCTGATTCTCTGGGCCTTCAAAGTGGTACAGTTTCATGGTATAGTCCAGCCCATCGCCCCAGGGAAACAGGGTGCGGCATCCGCCCCCGCACAGATAGGCCCACTCATCCGGTGTAGGAAGTGTGGCTGTCAGCTCCCACAATAGGGACCGCTGAAACTCCGGGTAGGTCATTGGATGGCACAGCCACGCCCGCCAGCTATCACCATTGCGTTCAAAGCGGACAGTTTCGTGTATCTCAAAACTCTGGCTGTTCTGGCCCGCCCACTTCTGCAAGTTTTCCAGCCAGTCGGGGTGGGCGGTGATGCGTGGATCGTTCATGGGTACGCTTTCCCAGCCGATCTCCTCCAGTTTTCTGCCTACGAACATGGGGCCGATGGTCACCCGGCGTACTGGGGTCATGCCCTGCCGGAGAAATTCCTCCACAGAGCCCTCATATTCGATTTCCGCAAAAATATCCGCCAGTTCCTCTTGGTTGGCCTTGTCCATCCCGTGTACAAAGCCCTCCCAGCCAAGAATCACGGTATCGCCTGGGACAAAGACAAACTCCCGGCCACCTTTTTCAAATAGGCCGGTGGTGCAGCTTTGTCCCCAGCGGGAAAAGGCGTATAGTTCTTTGAATGTCAAATTATAACGAGTCGCCAATGTCTGCATCAACCAGAGCTTATCGGACAGTTTCAATGTATCAAATTGTGGGCGAAATAAATTCTCGTTCATAGCCATTCCCTCTTTCTGATTCAGGGCGATCCTGTCTCAAATTAAAAAAGCAGTTCACCGAAAAACAGCCTGAGAGTCACGGCAGATAATGATTCAAGCTGTGGCTTGCTGAGGGGAGTGTAGTGAAGGACGATTTCTCCATACAACTCCGTGTTGATGAGGTGTTCTTCCAGATACCGCAGAACCTTTCGGTTGTTCCGCACGATATTTAGACGAAACCTGGTATTATCAACGGCATATTCAAAACAGTCTGGGTCAATCAACTGACCATTGGCTGGATCATTCATTTCCAAGCGGAGTGCTTCCGCGCCGGTCTTGCGGGAGAGTGTAAAGTAACCATCCTCCAGTTCAAAGAACAGGCAGGACAGCCCTTCCTCATTGTCCAGCTCCCAAGTCATTCTTTTTGCAAATAATTCCATCATTTTACCTCAGACTGCGTTCCAGTCGCACAACATTTCATTCTGCGTGACCCGGCGCAGTTCGTCCCGTACCTCCATTAGAGCAAAACCCAGCAGGTTTTGCCCCCGCCACTTCATCGGGTCCTGCGCCTCGGGGGAGCTGGCTGCGAGACGAATACCCCAGATGTTATCATAGGGACTGGCCTCCACCAGCACACTATCTCCGGTGGAGAGAAGAAATTCGCGCAGGTCGCGGTTCTGGCTGAATTTGCACCAGTTGCCATTCAATACAATGGCGTATTTGAACTTGTCCCATACCTTCTGGTCAAACCCCCGCACCTTGCGGCCCAGGGCCTTGATCTGTTTCGGGTCGCTGCATTTCAAAATTTGCTCCCGAATCTCCTGATCGCCGAACAGTTCCGCCTTGCCTGCCATCATATACTGTTCCATACAAAGATAGGTATTGGCAATGGACCAGAAATCCTCCATCCACCACTGGCTGAGACAGCTTTTTGTCAGCTGGCCGTCCTCGGCAGGCTGATGGCCCCAGAACAAGCAAAGTTCCCGCTTTCTCCCAGCGGCAAACTCCTGCTGGAGCCACTGCCGGGTGTACTTAGGGCTTCCTTCCGGCTGCCATGCATTCACCCAGAAGTCGCTATGCTCCAGCACTTCGCTGCTATCTTCGTCATCCCACCAGCCCTTCCAGGTGATTGGTTCAGGAAAAAGGGCACGGTATTCTGTCTGTTCTTCCGGCGAGAGGGTGTCCAGCCAATCGCCAAATCGGACTATGTAATCCTCCCCATAGCCCATACGCCAGCCAATGGAGTATCGCTCGATCTCCCGGTGGGCCAGCCAAGGGGGAGGCATGATTTTCTTATCATGTAGTGCCATAGGGTTTGTCCTCATTTCTCTTGCAGTTTTCTCAGCAGCGTCACGGTCCGCTCCCGATTTTTTGCGGTTTTCATGAAGGTGGGGAGATGGTCGGCCTGGGTCTTTTTCGGGCTTCCCAGCGGCTTTTCCAGCAGGCCGGCGCTGAGAGCATCCATCATTCACCTCACAGCAAGTCTGCCTCTATACCGCATCGTTCCAGAACCGGCAGCACCTGTTCCGGCTTGGAGGACATGAGGGTAATGTGTTTGAGATTGGGGAACTGGCGCAGTTCTGCCTCTGTAATGGTGTTAAGATCGAAGGCTCCATCCTCGCCATCCCAGAAGGGACACAGCTGGGTATAAATCTCGCTGCCGCCATCCATCTCGATCTCCGTCACCGACCGGGCCAGCCGCGCCGGGACCGGATATTTCTCCAGCCACTTCCGGATCTCCGGGATAGGTTCATACCCTTCCGCGTCAATGTCGATCTTGCGGCGGCGATACTCTCTGGCGAATTCGTAGACATCCAGTTTTGGAGCTAATAAGCCTTTCTCGTACATCAGGACTTCCATGACCGCCAGCTTGAAGTTGAAGGTATCAAAGTGCAGCACTGGTTCCGTCGGCTTGGATAATTTGTATTTCTGCGCTTTCGCTGCCTCTTTCTCCGGCTCTTTCCAGCTGATCTGCACCATAGCGGAGAGGGCCTCCAGCTGTTTTCTCCGCTCTGCCTGCTTCTCTGGAACAGGCTCCGGCAAGCGGGTATAAACGGTAAAGCCGCCTAATTTGAGGGTATGGGCAAAGCCGGCGAAATCCTTCCAGCTGGCCTCCCGGTAGTCCTTGGACCCGATCCAAACCGCTCCGTCAAATGTCTGCCGGACCGCATACTCTCCCTGTGCCGCTACCCGGACGCCAAGGGTTTTGATGGTCTGTTCATCTTCATCCAACCAACCCTGGAGTCCAAGCTCATCCCACAAAGCAAGGGCCTGGGTATAGGGACTCTCCTGGCCTGTAATGGGGCTTTTCCGTGTTCCATTTTGCAGGACAATGCGGGCTGGCCCCAGCTTTTCCGCCAGCTGCGACAGGGTAAACGGCGGCGTAAATACCGACCCCAGAATGGTCAGGCTGTCTTTTTTGAGAATGATTTTTCGCTCCGTGGCCTTGGGCGGCAGAAAGATGGGAAGATTTGGGTACACTTCATTGTACTCCCGCCATTCCAGCTTTTTGGGCTTATTCGCCGTCCGCAAAAAGCCCCAGAAGTCGGTGGGGTAACGGAACACCGGCCCAACCCTATCCCGCCGGGTGACGATGACCACCGTGCCATCGGTGAGTATTCCTATGTGCTGCATTTTCTCCCCACCGAACATACCCGGACGGATACGCAGCACCTCGCGGGTGTTCGTGTTGATGAGCTGGGCAAAGTCATCGGAGAGGATTTCGCCGTTTCCCTGCACCAGCAACCAGTCCCCGGTAAACCAGCGAAGTTTCAGCCCCTCGCCCATTCCAGGCAGGGGGGCGATGCGGCACCGCCCGGTGTCCATATCCAGTTCCAGCAGGCATTCTTCCATCCGCCCCTTGCCGCTGACGGCGTGGATCATATAGATGCGGCCTGTGCCGGGAACGGGAACCGCTTCGGAGAGATGGTCGTAGCTATCCAGAGAGAAGGAGTGTTTTGTTACATTGCCGTTTTCCCAGCGGTAAATCTGCCCCTTGTACCACTCGTTGGAAAAGTAAACCCGACCCAGCCCGTCTGTCGTAATACCGCAATGGTATTTGGTGCTCCATCCATCTTCCGGCAGGGGCCAGTTTTTCACATCCTGGCAGGTGCCCCGGTCAGTCAGTTCGATCCGTGTGGCATTGGTAGGATCGCCCACCCAGAGGGAATGGCCTGCCCAGCAGAGTGTTTGGGGCGGGCCGTCATACCCAATGGGGGACGGCTCGGCCCAGTTGAGGGTGGCCGGATTCTTGCTCAGCAATGCCCGGCCGATGGTTCCGCCACCAGCGGCTCTGGACGCGGCATAGAGTTCATGTTCCGGGGAATAGGTGAGGCACCCAAGGCGCGGCAAGCTGTGGGAGCGGGTTACCTGGGGCGGACGGTGGCGCAGATCAGCCACACAGCCATTTTTCCATTCTTCTGCGTCTTGGTTTTTCCATTCTCCCGCCGCAAAATCACCCGCCAGGGAATTGAAGAAATAATCATACTCATCCTGGAGAATGTATTCCTCGCAGGGCATCAGCGCACCAGGGTCTTGCTCCTTGGCATGGTCGCCCCATTTTCGCCCTCGCTGTTTCATCAGGCGGCAATATTGCCCCTGCTTTTTGCAGCAGCGTTCCCAGTCGCTGCGTTCTTCCTCTGGGATCAGGGCAAAAAGATACTCATCCTCATCGTCCAGGTTATACAGTGCCCAGCCAAAGGCAGAGAGTTCCTGCCCCAAGGCTGCCGCCCCTTTTTCATGGGATAGTTTCATATACTGGACGCCGATGGCATCAAAGCGTTCATCAAGCAGCGCCAGGACCTGTGCGCCCCATTTTTCTCGAAGCTCCGCCAGAGTGTCCTGTACGGCTCCGTCAAAATTCAGAATGTCCAGCGCATCATCTATGATTTGTTTAAACTCTGCCATAGGTAGTTTCTCCTTTTCCCAATTCCTACATCATAGCGACAGCCATGTGGTCAAAGCACTGAAAAATCACCAGTCCCGTTCCCGGATGGCCTCCTCAATATCAATCGGGATGCCGAACCACTCCAGAATGTAGGCAACGGTGTCTCCAATACAATCCCGGGCCACCGTTTCAATCTCGCTGTCGTTTTCGTAAAATTCATCCTGAAGATCATTGATGCCGCAGACCGCCTTATCCAGCGTGTTCTGTATCACTTCAATGTCGGTTTCGCCGCCCTCCAGCAGGTCGATGGCCTTCTGGAGCTCATCCTTGACCTTATCTACCAGAAAAGCAGGATAATAATCATCCTGATACATCTCGTCCAGTAATTTATAATTGGGATCAAAGGTTTTCATTTTGTTTCCTCCTATCGAAAAATTTCCTGATACCTTTCTCTCAGTTCCTTCGGAGCCGTCTTAATGACCTTGCTGCCGCCGTTTTCAGAGGCTTGCCCCCAGATGGCCCAGAGCAGGCTCTGCCAAGCGATGGCCCGGAATTTCGGGTCTTCGTTTTCTTCCGGCAGGAGATAAGCGGAAAAGCGGCGCTTGACTGCCAGTAGCGCATCCAGGCTTTCCTCATTGGCGATCAGGCTGCGGAATTCCCTGGCAGGCTCCAGCCACTGCATAGACAATGCGCCCCGCACCAATACCCCCAGCGTCCATGATTGAAACCCAAACTTTCGGATCAAAGCATGAAGGAATTTCCCTTGCAGGGAGGAGTGCTCGTCATCGCAGAGATCCAGATATTCCGTCACCAGCGGTGCCCACGGTTCTCCCTCCAACCCCAGAGCAAACACAGCGAAAGAGCCGGGCATTGCACAGAATTCATCCGCGAGGTTTTGGTAGTATTCATACTCCCGCATAGCCAGACGAGCGTATCGCTCCATAGCCGAGTGCAGATTGGGGTGCTGCACAGCGCAGGCAAAGAGCTGATTGATTCCCTTCTTGGGCAGGCCGGGAATGGGCAGATAGAGCTTCTCCGGCCCGCGGAACTCAATGGAATAGCTGCGGGGAAATTCCTCCTGCTCCAGCACCGCGCACAGGTAGTCCAGGATTTCAGCATAGCACTCCTCGGTGGAGTCCCTGGCGGTGATGCGGATGGTGGCAAACGCATCATTAGCCGATGCGGTGAAATGCTCCGTTTTACGCTGCTGGATGTCCTTTGGCAATTTGCCGCTGCCGCCCGTTTTCAGCTGCTTCACCATATCCGGGCGAAGCTGGGAAACCAGGCCGAGAATGTGCTCGGTAGTGAGAGAGTCGTAGCTGGCTCCATACACTGTATAGCAGATCGCCACATAGCAGGCAAAACGCAGCAGGCCCTCGTCCACATCCTCCGGCCGCAGCTCGGGCCACACGGTGCAGGGCGGGTAAGCTGAAAAGTAATCCTCTTTCTCTCTAACCTTAAAATACCGCTCCTGCACCTGGTGTTCGATGTATTGTCCCAGTGTGTGATCGATCTCCTTCCAGCCCGCCAGCCGCCGCAGGGCATCGCAAAAGGCGACTGCATCCACATAGGGAAATCCCTTCAATGGCAGTTTGGACAGATACCGCTCCAGCAGCTGGCTGGGAAGAAAGGGCGTCCCGCTTTGGTTCCGAACAACCACCGGGTAGCCGGAATGGTTTTCTTTTGCGGTTCCATCCAACACATCCTGGATGCACTGATCGGCGTGTTCCAGCACTTCGGGGTCCGTATCCGGTTTATGAATCAGGTAATAACGGCCATGTACGCCGTCTCGTTTCGGTAAACTCATAGCAGGCCACCTTTTTCTTCCAGGTTCTCCGTTATTGGAATAAAAATCTGCCGGCAAAGTTCCTTCAGTTCCTCCGGAGCTGCTTCCACCACTTTCTGACCACCCTTGGCACTGGCTTTGCCCCAGATCACATAGCAGACCGTTTCCCATGCGTATTGCAGCACTTCCTCCGGGCTGGCTTCTGTTTCCTCGGCGGGTTCCTCGTCCTCGTCATCATCCTCGTCGGAGGAAAAACCGCTGGGAACGATCTCGGACAGATGGATTTTTGCCTCCAGCAGAGCGTCCATGCTTTCTGCATTTGTCATCCACGCAGTATAGTCCTTGGAATACTTCATGTTCTGCATGGACAGCACACCCCGGACAAACATAGGGACGGTATCAGCGGTAAATCCGAACTGTTTCACATACTCCCGGAGGAATTTTTCCTGTAAGTGGGAGTGCTCATCATCACAGAGATCGAGATAATCCCAGATGAGCTGCCGCCACTCTTGCCCCAGCATTCCCAGGGCGAACACGGCAAAACTTCCGGGGAGCGCGCACTGCTCATCGCTGAGATTGGTGTACTGCTCATATTGCCGCATGGCAAGCCGGGCGTACCGTTCCATCAGGGGGTGGAGGCCGGGGTACTGCACAGCACAGGCAAAGAGCTGGTTTACTCCCTTTTTGGGCAGACCTGTGATGGGAAGATACCTCTTTTCCGGTCCTTTGAACTCCACCGCATAGCTACGGGGAAAACCCTCCTGCGAAAGAACCTCGCACAGATAGTCCAGCACTTCATGGCAGCATTCCTCCGTATTGTCCCTGGCAGTCATACGGATCACGGCAAAGGCATCGTTGGCCGATGCGGTGAAGTGCTCTGTTTTCCTCTTTTGCAGAGAGATCGGCAGCCTGCCGGTTCCATTTTCCCGGAGCTTTTTCACCATATCAGGACGGACCTTCTCCACCAATCCAAAGAGGTAATTGGTGTCCAGATACTGAAAGTCCATACCATATACCTTATAGCTCACCGCCACATAGCAGGCGAAACGCAGCAGTGGCTCCGGGACCTCCTCTGCACGGATGCCTGGTTTCAAGGAATACTCCCGATCCCAGAAGTGGTCATCTTCACTGCCTGTCCCGACAAAATACTTCTCTTGTAATTCCCGCTTCAGCAGGTTCATCAAATAATAGTCAATTTCACCCCACCGGCTCTGGCGGCGCAGGTTTTCGCTGAAGGCGATGGCCTTTTCCGCATCCAAGGTCTCGGCCCGCTGCGCTTCAGTCCATTCCCTCACCAGATCGTGCACCGCAAAGGGCGCACCTTCACTGCTGGCCACCACCGGCGGCCAGAGGGAATCAAGCCGCGTGATTCTCCCGTCAATGGCGTCCTGGATGCATTGGTCAAAGAGCGGTTGCAGCTCCTCCTGTACCTCGGGCTTCATCCAGTAACAGCGTCCGTCCGCACTATTGCGCTTTGGTAAACTCATATTCAATCACCTCTTAGGTCTGTTGATGCTGCATGGAAACAATTTGGCACTCTGGGCAG
>CABUDN010000096.1 GCA_902490355.1 uncultured Oscillibacter sp. | reverse complement strand
TATTTCTTATGCTGAAAGGAGCCTTTTTATCGAAGAACAAAATACCATTGTGTTTTATCACGTGGAAAAGATCTATCCACAAAATAAGGTGATCGAAGACCTGAACCTGATCATTCCCGGCGGCCAGCGGCTGATTTTGCTGGGGCCCTCCGGCTGCGGCAAGTCCACCACCCTGCGCATGATCGCGGGATTGGAGGAGATCAGCGGCGGCGAACTGCGCATGGGCGACCGGCGGGTCAACGAGGTGCCCTCCGGCAAGCGGGATATCTCCATGGTGTTTCAGAACTATGCCCTCTATCCCCATATGACGGTGCGGGAAAACATTACCTATGCCCTGCGGGTACACAAGCTGGATCAGCAGGAACTCAACCGCCGCCTTCAGACGGTGCTGGAGATTCTGGGCCTGGATCCTTATATTGAGCGCAAGCCCCGGGAGCTCTCCGGCGGCCAGCGTCAGCGGGTGGCTCTGGCCCGGGCGCTGGTCAAGCAGTCCCGTTATCTGCTGCTGGATGAGCCGCTGTCCAACCTGGACGCCCAGCTCCGGGTGCAGGCCCGCAAGGAGCTGGTGAAGATCCATGAGCTCTACGGGCAGACCTTCGTCTATGTTACCCACGACCAGGTGGAGGCCATGACGGTGGGCCAGCGGGTGGCGCTGATGAATCAGGGCCAGCTGCAGATGGTGGATACCCCCTACCGGGTATACAACCGTCCGGCCAACATCTTTACCGCCAAGTTCATCGGCTCTCCCTCCACCAACATTCTCGACGCGGACTGGAGTGATGGTGCCCTGCGGATTTTGGGCCAGCGCATTACCCTGCCGGAGTGCTGGAACCGGATTGCCGCCCAGAGCGGTGAGACCCAGCTGTGCCTGGGGATCCGGCCGGAGCATGTGCACCTGCAGGCCGGGGCGGCGGAAAACGCCATTCTGGGAACGCTGCGGTATGTGGAGGACTACGGCAACAAGCGGGGGGCCTATGTCTCCGTGGGGGACACGGAAATCGTGTGCATCTGCGACCGGCTGCCCTGCGCGCCGGGCGGTGTGGTGTCCTTCGCTCTGGACAGTGAGCACATCCATCTCTTCAGCCGGGAGACCACGCAGTCCCTGGGCTATCCGCCGGAGCTGGATGAAGCCGGTACGGCCGGAGATTCCGCTGAAGTGTGCTGCGCCATTCCCGCCTGAACCGGCCGAAGCTCCTGAAAACGTTATCCAATCAAAAACCTGCCGCCCCGGATATCCGGGGCGGCAGGCTGTTTCATTGGATTGGCTGGGATCAGCGCATGGCAATGGTGACTTCGGACTCCACGGCCAGGTCTCCGTCGGTGTAGATGGAGCACTTGCAGGTGGCAATGGCCTTTTCCGGACGCTCGGAAGCCAGCTCGGAGTGGATTTCCAGGGTGTCGCCGGGCAGGATCTTCTTGCGGAACCGGACGTTATTGATGCCCAGGAAGAGGGGAGTCTTGCCCGCATAGGATTCCTTGGTCATGAGCACCAGATCGCTGGCCTGGGCAGAGGCCTCCACGGAGTAGACGCCGGGCAGCACAGGATCGCCGGGGAAGTGGCCGCGGAAGATATCCCGGGCGGGATCAACCCAGAACTTGGCGACAATGCGCTCGCCGGGAACGAACTCAGTGGCCTCATCGATGAGCAGCATGGGGTCCCGGTGGGGAATGATTTCCATCACCTGCTCGTGGGTCAGCGTTTTGACTTCAGACATATGTATTGTTCCTCCTTAACCTTCGCCGTTCAAACGGCGCTTGTAACTTTCCAAACGGTCCGCAGCGTCCCGGACCTCTTTCTCATAGAGCCGCTGGGCACGCTCCGGGAAGGCGTCCATCAAGGACGCATACCGGCGCTCGGACTTCAGATACTCCAAAAGATCCCCGGTGGGTTCCTTCGAGTCCAGAACGAAGGGATTCTTGCCGGCTTCCTTCAGTCGGGGATCAAAGCGGTACAGGCTCCAATAGCCGCATTCCACCGCCCGCTTTTGTTCCAGCTGACTGTTGCTCATGCCGCCCTTGATGCCGTGTTCCAGGCAGGGGCAGTAGGCGATGACAATGGAGGGGCCGGGATAGGCCTCGGCCTCCCGGATGGCCTTGAGGGTCTGTGCAGGATCGGCGCCCAGGGAGACCTGTGCCACATAGATGTAGCCGTAGCTCATCAGGATAGCGCCCAGGTCCTTTTTCTTGACTTCCTTGCCGCCGGCAGCAAACTTGGCGATGGCGGCGGTGGGAGTGGCCTTGGAGGACTGACCGCCGGTGTTGGAGTACACCTCGGTATCCATGACCAGAATGTTGATATCCCGGTTCTGCGCCAGCACATGGTCCACGCCGCCGAAGCCGATGTCGTAGGCCCAGCCGTCGCCACCGAAGCACCAGACGGACTTTTTGCACAGGTATTCGCTGCGCTCCAGAATAAAGCGGACAGCGGAGACGACATCCTCCGGGCCGTCTGTGATCTGCTCCAGGGCCTGGAGCAGGTTGTCGGAGACCTCCCGGGTCTTGGCGGAGTCGTCCTTGTGAGTCAGATACGCCTCGCAGGCCTCCACGGCCACACCGGCATCCAGCAGGGACTTTACCCGCAGAACAATCTCGCCGTTGATGGCCTCGTGGGCGTTGAGGAAGCCGAAGCCGAACTCCGCATTGTCCTCGAAGAGAGACTGCTCCCAGGAGGGGCCAAAGCCCCGCTCATCAGTGCAGTAGGGAGTGGTGGGCATGGGGCCGGAATAGGCCGAAGAGCAGCCGGAGGCGTTGGCCACGTACATCCGGTCGCCGAACAGCTGGGTAATCAGCTTGATGTAAGGTGTCTCCGCGCAGCCCGCGCAGGCGGCGGAAAACTCAAAGTAGGGCTTTGCAAACTGAGAGCCCTTGACGGTCTTGTCACTGAACGCGTCCTTCTTGACGGGGATCTGCTCTACGCCGAAGGTCCAGTTTTCCTGCTCGGGAATCTGGCTGGCAAAGGGCACCATTTCCAGGGCGTTTTCCTTGGCCAGGCACACGTTGGCGCACACGCCGCAGCCCATGCAGTCGTAGGGAGAGACCTGCATGCGGTACTGATACTGCGGCAGGCCGTTGGCCTTGACGGTGACGAAGGAGGCGGGTTTCCGGGCCGCTTCCTCCTCGCTGAGCAGGACCGGCCGGATGGCGGCATGGGGGCAGGCCATGGCGCAGCGGTTGCACTGGATGCACTTGGCCGGATCCCACTTGGGAACCATGACGGCCACGCCGCGCTTTTCATAGGCGGCGGTGCCGTTTTGCCATGTGCCGTCCACGCAGTGATACTTCTGGAAGGTGGAGATGGGGAGCTTGTCGCCCTCCTGGCGGTTCATCACATCCACAATGTCCCGCACGAAGCCGGGAACGTTGCGTTCCACCGGCGCATCATCCGGCGCGTCGGCCCAGTCGGCGGGGATCTCGAAGGACTCCACGTCGGAGATGCCGCGCTCCACCGCCTGGTAGTTCATGTCGACCACTTTCTGGCCGGCCTTTTTGAAGTAGCTCTTGTAGATGCCGTCCTTCATCTCCTGGATAGCCAGATCCAGGGGGATGATGTCCGTCAGTTTGAAGAACGCCGCCTGCAGCACCGTGTTGGTGCGGTTGCCCAGACCGATTTCCCGGGCGATGCGGGTAGCGTCGATGATGTACATGTTGGCGTGCTTGCGGGCCAGGTCCCGCTTCATCTTGGCGGGAATGTGGGACGCAAGTTCCTCCCGGCTCCAGCTGCAGTTGAGCAGGAAGGTGCCTCCGTCCTTGAGGTCGGCGGTGACGTCGTAAGTGCCCAGATAGGCGGGCTCATGGAGCGCCACAAAGTCGGCATGCTGTACCAGATAGGTGGCCTGGATGGGCTGCTTGCCGAAACGCAGATGGCTCTGGGTCAATCCGCCGGACTTCTTGGAATCATAGGAGAAATATGCCTGGGCGTACATGCCGGCGGCCAGACCAATGGTGGTGATGGTGTTTTTGTTGGCACCCACCGTACCATCGCCGCCGATGCCCCAGATCTTGCAGGAGGTTTCGCCCTCCTTGGGGATATTCAGATCCACCGTGGGCAGAGAGGTGAACGTGACATCGTCAATGATGCCGATGGTGAAGTTGTCCTTGGGCTGTGCCTGCTCCAGGTTTTCAAACACGGCGGCAATCTGGCCGGGCGTGGTGTCCTTGGAGGCAAGGCCGTACCGGCCGCCCACTACGGTCACGTCGGGGCGGTTGCGGTGGATCACGCACTCCACATCCTGATAGAGGGGTTCACCCAGGCTGCCGGGCTCCTTGGTACGGTCCAGCACACCGATTCTGCGCACGGTGGACGGCAGAACCGAGAGGAAATGCTCGGCCGAGAAGGGGCGGTACAGGTGCACCTGGATGACGCCGACCTTCTTGCCCTGGGCACACAGGTAGGCCACCGTTTCCTTGGCAGTCTCTGCGCCGGAGCCCATCAGCACCACCACGGACTCGGCATCGGGAGCACCGTAATAATTGAACGGCTTGTAATCCCGGCCGGTGAGCTTGTTGATCTCGTTCATATAGTGTTCCACGATACCGGGCAGCGCCGCAAAGTGCTGGTTGCAGCCCTCCCGGCACTGGAAGAAGATATCGGGGTTGACCGTGGTGCCCCGGGTGGAGGGGTGCTCCGGATTCATGCCGTTTTTCCGGAAGGCACGCAGCTGGTCGTAATCCACCAGCTCAGCCAGATCGTCATAGTCCAGAGCGTCAATTTTCTGCATCTCGTGGGAGGTGCGGAAGCCGTCGAAGAAGTGCAGGAAGGGGTGGCGGGCCTTGATGGCGGACAGATGTGCCACAGCGCCCAGATCCATGGCCTCCTGCGGAGAGGAGGACGCCAGCATGGCAAAGCCGATCATCCGGCAGCTCATCACGTCGGAGTGATCGCCGAAAATGCTCAGAGCATGGGCGGATACCGTACGGGCTGAGACGTGGAACACACCGGGGAGAAATTCACCCGCGATTTTATACATGGGCGGGATCATCAGCAAAAGACCCTGAGACGCGGTATAGGTGGTGGTCAGGGCACCGGCCTGCAGAGAGCCGTGACAAGTTCCGGCCGCGCCGGCCTCGGACTGCATCTCCACCACCCGGACGGGCTCGCCGAAGATGTTCTTTTTACCGTTGGCCGCCCAGGCGTCCACCTTTTCGGCCATGGTGGAGGAAGGCGTGATGGGGAAGATGCTGGCTACTTCGGTAAACGCATAGGAGATGTAGGCCGCGGCGGTATTTCCGTCCATGACAACGCTTTTCCTGCTCATGTTTCAATCCCTTTCTCATGAAAATATGTGCCTGCATACAGCCGGCACAGAAGTAGACAATGCTCACTGGCAGAATGAGTTTCCATGCTGCGGAATGAAATTTCGGGAAAATTGCATAAAAATATTCACAATCTGCCTGCATTGTGGTATATTTATCATAGGCTTTTTGACAGAGGTTGTCAAGCGTGGATCAAATCCCCCAAATGGAGGAACCCTTGGGGTGAAAGGCGGAGGAAAAGATGGCAAAAGAGCAGGTATCCAGTATTTTGAGGGCACTCCAAATTCTGGAATGTTTTATGGACAGCCGGACGGAGTGGACGCTCAAGGCTTTGGTGGAGCAGCTGGGCCTGCCCACGACCACGGTATTCCGGCAGGTATCCACGTTGGCGGAGCGGGGATATCTGGAGCAGGATCCTGTCCGCAAAAGCTATCGGCCGGGGCCGCGGCTGCTGCTGCTTTCCAGCGCGATTCTGGGGCAGTCGGATCTGCGCCGCACGGCTCGTCCGGAACTGGAACGCCTGAGCGATACGCTGCAGGAGACCATCAATTTGAGCATGCTCCTGGAGCGGGATATTTTTTATCTGGATAAGGTGGAAACGCATCGCTCCATCGTGTGCAATACGCAGGTGGGCAGCCGGGCACCGGCCTATGCCACCAGCGCCGGCAAGGCGATTCTGGCCTGCCAGAGTGATGATTATATTGATGAGTACTGCCGCTGGATGGAACAGGCAGCTCACCCGCTCACAGCCAATACCATTATAGATCCGGAGCGGCTGCGCCGCGAACTGGCGGTTGCCCGGCTTCATGGGTATGCCATGGATGACGGGGAGATTGAGGAGGGCCTGATCTGCATCGCGGCGCCCATCTGTGATATGAATGGCCGGGCCGTGGGCGCCGTCAGCGTCTCCGGACCGGATTACCGGATGCAGGCGGATCAGGAGGTCATGATCCGGGAGGTGCGCCGCACCGCCCAGAGCATTTCCCGCTTGCTGGGCTACCGGGGATAAGGGGGCAAGTCCTCTGTCCATATAAAAATTGAACAAAGCAGAAAGGTTGGGAGCAGTATGGATCACGGTACGTATCTCAAGTCGGTCTTTGGCCTGGAGGGAAAAACGGTCATGATCACCGGCGCGGCGGGCGGCATCGGTGCGGCCATCAGCGAGGGACTGGCCTATGCCGGAGCGGAAGTGGCCCTGTGCGGCCGGACGCTGGAAAAGTGCCAGGCCCTGGCGGATCGGATCAATGCCAACGGCGGCAAGGCCAGCGCTTACCATCTGGATGTGTCCGATATGTCGGAGATTGTACCCCGTGTGGAGGAGATTGTGGCCCGGTACGGCAAGATTGATGTGCTGTTCAACGTGGCGGGAATCAACAAGCGGGAAGGCCTTCTGGATGTGGAAGAGGAGACCTACGACCGGATCATGAACACCAACCTCAAGGGCGTTTACTTCGTCACGCAGGCTGTGGCCCGGGAGATGTACAAGCGCAGAAGCGGCAGCATCATCAACATCGGTTCCCACAACGATACGGCCATGCTGGGCGGCTGCTCGGTCTACGGCGCGGCCAAAAGCGGCGTCATTGCCATTACCCGGTCCATGGCGGTGGAGTGTTCCCGCTATGGGATTCGCTGCAATGCCATCAGTCCCGGGCATATCATGACAGAGCTGACGCAAGTCAGTTGGGACAGCCCCAACCGGGCGCCGTATATGCGGGAACGCATTGCCATGGAGCGGGGCGGTCAGCCGGAGGAGCTGGTGGGCATGGCGATTTTGCTGGCCTCCGATGCCTCCAGCTACATGACGGGGCAGACCTATCACATTGACGGCGGCTGCCTGTGCGGCGGTACGCCGTGGGAGTATGACACGAAATACTGAGCCGGGAGAAGCGGTCACAGTGACGCGGCTCCTGCATCCGAAACAGGATGCGGGAGCCGCGTTTTTTATTGTATGAGAGGAGGAATGGAGCGGGACATGTCAGCGGGAGGCAAGAAAGGCGGAAAGAGACCAGGTGTGCCAGTCGGCGCATTCTGCCCGGGCAGCGTCCCGGCGCTGTGTCAGCAGGGAGCCGACGGTATCTTCGGCGGACCACCACTCGCCCTCGCAGCGGGAGAGCGGGAGGTCAGGGTCCAGCCGTTCCAGCTGGGAGAGGGTATCGTAGGAGAGGGAATAGGCCAGATAATGGACGCTGATGGTGGGGCTTTCCCCATTTAGGTAGCGGTCCACCTGATTTTTGGCGACCAGGTAATCCACGGGGACACAGTTGAGCACCAGCCATCCCGCCAGGGCCAGGGGAAAGGCGATGCGGCAGAAGGAGCGGCTGGGCTGAACCAGCTTAGCCGCCGCGGCCAGGAAGAACAGAGCCATCATCACCATGCCCCAGTAGGTCAGACACCGCTTAAAGGATAATCCGTAGACCTGGACATAGAGGGTCATCCGCCAGGCGGCACAGCCCAGCAGCACAAGGCTTTCACCCAGCAGCAGAGCGGACAGAACGCGCAGGATCTTCCAAAGGCGGCCGTTGGGGCGGGCGGCCCAGAGTGCGGTGAGCATGGCGGTGAGATTGACTACCGTGACGCCTACCATCTGGAAAAACCCGCTGCGGGCCCACTGGGCGTACGAAATGCCGCGCTGGGCAAGATATGCCTCTCCGCCCAGAATGCCGGCAATCTGCACCGCCAAAAACAGCAGGTACAGAGCGTCCAGGGCCGCGAGAATCAGGACAAAGCCCAAGGGGTCCGTCGTCGGGGCTGCGGCCATGGAATGGGTAAGCGGCTTGGGATGGCGCAGGCGATACAAAAAGCTGAAAACAAAGGGAGTCAGGGCTATGCCGCAGACCAGTTTGGTAATGGCCAGAGTGAAATGGGAGCGGACAAAGGCACGCAGATCTGCCGTGACGGCGGCAAAGAGCGCATCCCCGGAGGCCAGAACCGGCACCAGGATACACAGCAGGATGACGGCTCCCGTTCCGCCGAACAGAATCGCCGGCAGACGCCGGGACCGGGAGGCGGAGTTTCCGGTGGGGGTCAGGGCGGCAAAGAAGGCGCCCAGCCCGCCGAACAAATTGCTCAGCAGCAGGCAAAAGCGTTCCCAGAGCATAGCGGGACGGAACCAAGGCAGCGCTGCGGCACCGGAAAGTCCGATGGCATGGACCGGCAGCAGCACCAGCAGCGCCAGCAGGTTCCACAGCCGGAAATACCAGTTTGAACCAAGGGCCAGTGAGGCCGCCAGAAGCAGATTATAAAGTAGCAGCGCCAGACTCTTGCGGCCAAACAGAACCCGCCGGCCCAGGTAGCAGCCCAGCAGCACATCCCATGCCGCCACAGCAATTCCCAGGGAGGCGGTGGGACCGTGCCAGAAGAAAGCGTCCGCCAGCAGCACACAAAAGCACAAGGTAAACAGCAGAAACAACCGGTCCCGGAACACAATTTCCGGGGCAGACGGGGCAATTTGGGCAAGCTTCGCCGGCCCTCCTGCCGGCAGGGGGGCAATATGATCAGACATATGCAAAACTCCTTTTTAAACTGTCCGTGCTATGCGGACAGTTTCCGCAAAATGGATCGGTGATTCAGCAGGCGGCCCAATTGCCTGGGGTGAACAGTGCCAGGGCGATCAGGACCACCAGAAAAAAGAAGCAGGTCAATGCGGCCACGCAGATTACGCCCCGGGCCAGGGCGGCCATGCGCCGTCTCATGAGCCGGATGGCCGGGGTTCTCCGGCCAGAACGACGGCGCCCACTTGCAGCAGGGCGGTGACCGCGATCAATACTGCTGCCGTCCGCACCAGAGCGCCGGAGGTGTCCAGCAGGGCGGACCAGTCCTGCAGGGCGGCCAAGTGGTCCTGATATACCAGCTGGCACCAGAGTGAGACGGAACAGCACAGACTGCTGGCGGCCAATGCTTTGCCAAGCCGGAGACGGCGGGATATTGCCATGAGCGGAAGTGCCCAGGCTGCCAGCCCCAGCAAAAGGCTCAGGGGGTTGAGCAGATACCAAATGTTTCCCATGATCCAAGGTCCTCCTTTGCATAAAGTGCGGTATCAGCCGGAAAAGAACGGATGGATTTACGGCGGATCGTCCGGTACGTATTCGAGAATATCACCGGGCTGACAATCCAATGCGGCACAGATGGCTTCCAGTGTGGAAAAACGCACCGCCTTGGCCTTGTTGTTTTTCAGAATCGACAGATTGGCCAAGGTGATGTCTACCTTTTCCGACAGCTGGGAAAGCGTCATTTTGCGTTTGGCCATCATGACGTCCAAATTCACCACAATTGCCATAGTGTGCCTCCTCAAATCGTCAGATCATTTTCCGCTTTCATCTCCGCCGCTTGGCGGAACAGAGCGGACATGACCAGACACAGCAGGCCAAACATGGAAAAGATGGGGACAAACAGGGCGTTATAGGTGAGGATCGGCAGAGGAGAGTGGAAAAAGCATACGCTGAAGACGACCCGCACCAGCGCTGCCGCGGCAATGATAAAGGCGGCGCCGGCAGCCCGCCGGAGAGCGGCGGCATTTTCCATGGAGAAGGGGGTTCCCTGCAGAATGGTGGCCAGCACGCGGCGGCCCTGCTGGAGGATCACCGCGGTGCAGATGCCGGAAAAGAGCAAAAAGAGCGTTAAAGTCAAGGTATAGGGCTCTGTCCAGACATCCCGTAAATAAATCGACAGCAGATTCCCCAGTCCATCGTCCATGTCATAGGCAAAGGTGGCCTGCAGACTGGAGAAGGGAATCCCCTTTTGCGCAAAGCGGAAATACACAATTCCGGGAACCAGCGGCAGTGCGATCAGATTGCAGAGAAGTGTGATTGACACCAGACTATTTAAAACCCGGGCAATTTTTTGTACACCGGATGTTTCCATGGTACATTCCTCCTTTGCCGGTATCGTACCATGGTAATTATTGTTTGTCAATTGTTTTTTATTGTTTTTCGATAAATAAAATCTCGAAAAACATGACACGGCGGACGATTCATGGGAACCGTCCGCC
>CABUDN010000095.1 GCA_902490355.1 uncultured Oscillibacter sp. | reverse complement strand
TGGAGTACGCGGTGGGTGCGCTGTACTCCCTGGTGGAAAACGGATCTGTGGTTTCCGGTCTGCCCAGCGGGGTCAATCCCCGTACCGCTGTGGGCCAGAAGGCCGACGGCACCCTGGTGTTTTATACCATTGACGGCCGGCGTTCCGGCTATTCCATCGGTGCGTCCATGACCCAGGTGGCGCAGAGACTCATTGAGCTGGGCTGCGTCAGCGCATTGTGCCTGGACGGCGGCGGTTCCACCACCATTTCCGTCACGCAGCCGGACGAGTGGACTGCCTCTACGATCAACCGTCCCTCAGACGGCAGCGAGCGGGCAGTGAGCAACCAGATTTTCCTGGTAGCTACCGGGGAGCCCAGCGGAGACCTGAGCCATTTCTATGTCAGCGCAGATTATCAGTATGTTCTGGCCGGCAGCCGGGTGAACATCTCCGCTTCCGCGGTGGATACCCATTTCCTTCCCATGGAGGAGGACTACGAGCTGGAGACGGATGCCGGTGAAATGGACGGCAATGTGCTGATTACGCCCAAGGAGGGCGGAACGGTCACCGTAACGGCCAGCTGCAACGGAAAGAGCGGCACCACGACGGTGTACGCCGTGTCCGACCCGGATAACATTGCCATCCGGGATTCGAGCAGCAACCTGATTACCACTTTGAGCGTGGCGCCGGGTTCCACGACCCAGCTGACGGCTTCGGCGGTCTATCAGCACCTGTCCTTGAAGGCAGATACCGATGCCTTTACCTGGAGTGTTACCGGGGATATCGGCACCATTGATGAAAACGGCCTCTTCACTGCCACGACACCCGGTACCGGGACCATTGTGGCCTCCGCCGGCGGAAAGTCCGCCGTGATCCAGGTGACGGTCTCCAAGATGGCTCTGGATACGGTGGAGGACTTTGAGGAGGAAAGCACCATCCTCACCGACGGCGCCGGGACGAACATGACGTACAGCCGTGTCACCGGAGGCGACTTCGTCCGCTACGGAAAGAGTGCCGCCAAGCTGGATTATACCCTCACCGAGGAGCTGGGCTGCATCGCCGAGTGGAGAACCTGGGGCACGACTTCGGGCATCTCCGTGCCGTATACCAGCCTGAACCTGTGGGTCTATGGCGACGGTTCCGGCAATGTGCTCTCCTTCCTGTATGGTGACGACACCCAGAGCAGCCTCACCCTGCCCATCACGACCCTGGACTTCACCGGCTGGAAGCAGGTGAGCGTGACGCTGCCGACGCAGAACTTCGTGATCCAGGGCTTCCAGGTCAGCACCACCGGCGCCAATGTCTATGACGACGGCATGGGCAACATCATTACGGAATATCCCGCTACCGCCCGGACCGGCACCATCTATATCGATCAGATTGTGGCCTCCTACAACGGCATTGTGGATAACGAAGTGCCGCAGATCAGCGCCTCTTTGGATTCCGCTTCCTGGCAGGTGAGCGCGACGGTGTCGGATGCGGTGGACGGCGTTCTGGCCAAGAGCGCCATCTCCGTGACCCTCAGCGGCGGCACCTATAAGGGAACGGCGCAGGACTTCTCCTATGATGCTGCTACCGGCAAGGTGACCGTGCAGCTGCCGGTGAGCGGAGAGACCCACGAGGCCATGCGTCTGACCATCACCGCCCGGGACGGCTCCGGCAACATCGGCCGGGCCTCCGTGGATGTGGAGCCTGCCGGCGTGGAGCACAAGTTTACCGACATCTCCGATTACTGGGGCGCCACCTATGTGGACTTCCTGTATAATTCCGGCGTGACCACCGGCTATGACGACGGGACCTTCCGGCCCAATCAGAATATCACCCGGGCCCAGTTCGCTGTGATGCTCTACCGCTACCTGGGACTGGATGAAAGCAAGTATGCTGACGTGACGCTGCCCTTTGCGGACAACGCCTCCATTCCCGAGTATGCCGTGCCCGCCATCCGGGCGCTGTACACCGAGGGGATCATCAACGGTTCCACCGGGGCTGACGGACGGATCTATTTCAATCCCAACAGCAGCCTCACCCGGGCCCAGGCTGCGACCATGATCGGCCGCACCCAGGAGAAGGGCTATGCCACCACGGCGCTGACCTTTACCGACAGCGCTTCCATCCCCGCCTATGCCACCTACTATATCCAGACCATGGCGGCCCAGGGGATCATCGGCGGCTACACCGACGGAACCTTCAAGCCCAACAACAACATCACCCGCGGCCAGATGGCCAAGATCCTCTATAACCTCATGTAAGGCATTGCAAAAGAGCGGGGACGCACCATAGTGCGTCCCCGCTCTTGAGTTTTTCAGAAACCTTTAAATACCGCCGCCGCTGAGATCATAGCAGTCTGTGATATCCACGCCCTGGCTGTCGTAGAGCGTGAGCTGATCGAGGTCCACGGTTCCGTCCCAGCCGGAATCGCGGACCGGCGTACAGACCAGGAACGGGGCGGGGGGAATGTCCAGGTGATACACCGTGCCGCCGATCCGGAAGTCGGCTCCGGCGATTTCCTGGAGAGGATTTCGGCCGCCGAACACCAGGTATTGCGTTCCGTCGGATTCCCGGCTGCCGTACCGGAAGCTGCCGCCGCCGTATCCGAACGTTTGGATCTTGTACCAGCCCAGCATGTTTTCCTCCAGCACGGCACGGCCCAGGGAACCGTCCACGTCAAACAGAACTAGGGTTTCCCGGCCGAGGGTCAGGGTGTCGTACAGTTCGATCTTGGGTTCATACGAGGGATCGAAGTGGAAGCCCTGACGGTAACGGTCTGCTATGCAGGCCGTCAGATTGGAGAAGTCCGGTTGGACGGGATAGGTGCGCAGATCGCACAGGAAGAGAAGGCAGGCTGCCGCCAGCATGGCGGCGGCAAACGCCAGGGCGGATTTGCGGGATGGACTGCGCTTCATCAGGGCACCTCCTCAAACCAAGCAGAATCTTTAAAACCAGCATACCATGTGCGTTTGAAATGTGCAAGCGCCCCCGGCCCATCGGGCCGGGGGCGCTGCTATTCAGATTTCTCGGCGTCCTTCCAGGGCGCGCATCAAGGTGGCATCGTCGGCGAACTCCAGATGACCGCCCACGGGGATGCCGTAGGCCAGACGGGTGACCCGGACGTCAAAGGGCTTGAGCAGGCGGGACAGGTACATGGCGGTGGCCTCGCCCTCCGTGTCGGGGTTGGTGGCCATGATGACCTCCTTCACATCCCCTTTGCTCACCCGCTCCAGCAGAGGCTTGATGGCCAGATCATCCGGGCCCACATGGTTCATGGGGGAGATGACGCCGTGGAGTACGTGATAGCGGCCGTTGTACTCCCGGCTGCGCTCGAGAGCGGCCACATCCCGGGGATCCGCCACCACGCAGATGGTGCTGGCGTCCCGCTTGGGGGAAGCGCAGATGGGGCACAGTCCTCCGGCAGTGAAGTTTTGGCACTCGGGGCAGCAGGTTACATTGTGCTTGGCGTCCAGAATGGCCTGGGCAAACTCCTGCGCTTCGCTCTCCGGCAGGTCCAGAATGTGAAAGGCCAGACGCTGGGCGGACTTGCCGCCGATACCCGGCAGCCGGGCAAACTGTTCCACCAGCTTTTCCAGCGGTGCGGGAAAGTATTCCATGATGGTAAAGCTCCTTCCAAAGGGTCTTGCGGATGACCGTCAGGCCAGATCCATGGCGAACAGAGCCGCCGCGCCGCCGGTGTGGAGAAAGACCAGGTCGCCCCGGTCATCAAAGGCGCCCTGCTCCAGAAGATCCAGCATACCGGACCAGGCCTTGCCGGTGTACACCGGGTCCAGCAGCATGCCCTCGGCCTGGGCCAGCTCCCGGATACGGGGAGAGTCCTCCGGCGCGGGGACGGCATAGCCGGGGCCTACATGGGATTCCACCGTAAGAGCGGCGGGATCCGGCGCCGGACAGCCCAGCAGGTCTGCTGCCTGTGCGGCCAGATCCAGGATCGTCTCCCGGAAGGGGCCGTGGTCTACGCATACGGCGTGTACCTGAGCACCGGGCAGAAATTGGGATGCGCCCAGGAACAGCCCTGCCGCCGTGCCGCCGGAGCCGGTGGCGCATACCAGATGGCCCGGCCGGAAGCCCAGCGCCTGCGCCTGAGCGGCCAGTTCCCGGACGCACTCCACATATCCCAGAGAGCCCAGCGGTGTGGAACCGCCCAGGGGAATCCAGAAGGCCCGGTGTCCCTGCTTTTCCAGGTCCAGGCTCAGCTGCTGGGCCTGGGCGTGAATGTCGTCATAGGAGTCTGTATCCACAAAGCGGACCCGGGCACCGTAGAGATCATCCAGCACCAGGTTGCCCCGTCGCTCCATGACGCCCCGGGCCTTGAGCAGCAAAACGGCCTGCATGCCCAGCCGGGCCGCGCAGGCGGCGGTGAGCATGGCGTGATTGGACTGGGCACCGCCGGTGGTAATCACCGTGTCGCAGCCCTGGGCCTTGGCCTGGGCCAGGAGAAATTCCAGCTTGCGCACCTTGTTGCCGCCCAGCGCCACGCCGCACAGGTCGTCCCGCTTGATCCAGATATCCCGGCCGTACCGGGTGCTGATGGTGTCCAGATGCTGAAGCGGGGTGGGATACAGTCCCAAAGACTGCCGGGGAGGGAGAGTCAGAGTCTGCATGCTCTCACCCCCGCAGCTGCGCGATCCGGGCAGGGATGTCGGCGGCCTTGTAGACGGCGCTGCCTGCCACCAGAACATTGGCACCGGCCGCAATGCAGACCTTGCACGTCTCGGGATCCACGCCGCCGTCCACCTCCAGCTCGCAGCCGGGGTTGCGCCGGTCGATCCACTCCCGCAGGGTGCGGACCTTGTCCATCTGGTCGGCCATGAACTTCTGACCGCCGAAGCCCGGTTCCACGGTCATAACGAGAATCATCTCCACCTGCTCCAAAAACGGCTCCGCGGCCTGAGCGGGCGTGGCGGGCTTGAGGACAATGCCTGCCCGCTTGCCCTTGGCGTGGATCTTGTCGATGGCGCTCTGAATACCCTCCTGGGTATCGGACTCCACGTGAACGGTCACAAGATCCGCTCCGGCGTCGCAGAACTGCTCCACATACCGCTCGGGTTTTACAATCATCAGATGGACGTCCAGAGGCAATGCGGTGGTGGGACGGATGCAGCGGACCACGGGAATGCCGATGGTGATGTTGGGGACAAACACCCCGTCCATCACGTCCACATGGACATAGTCAGCGGTGGAAATGCGGCCAATGTCCCGCTCCAGATTTGCAAAATCGGCGGAGAGGATGGATGGTGCAATCTTAATCATGAAATACCCTCCCTTTTTGTTCTGCCGGCCCGCTTTGGAGCGGGACAGCCTCCGGACGGCCGGTAGCTGCCGGAGCCGGCGGCGCATAGAATGGTGCAAGCGGCCAGGGCGCCTCCGTTCAGCAGCCCCGCGCAGCGTCCGCCCCCACGGGTACGGCGCCGCCGCTTTTCAGATAGGGAGCCGGCGGCCATCCGCCGACTCCCATTTGCGTTTTTAGTGTAGCAGACTCCGGGGCCAAAAGCAACCGAGGCCGGAAATTTTAGCCCTGTTGCAAAAACGACTTCGCCGGTTAGAATATCATGATATTCTAATACCATAAATCCCAAGGTGGTGAAACGCATGGAAAACTGCATAGACTATCAGGAGCGGGCAGCCTTTTTGAAGGCGCTGGCCCATCCGGTGCGGCTGCAGATTGTGCACAGCCTGTTGACGATGGGGTGCCGGAACGTCGGGTGCATTGAAAAGAGCACCGGCATGTCCCAGTCGTGTATTTCTCAGCATCTGCAGCGGCTGCGGGCAGCGGGCGCAGTGATTCCGGTGCGTTCGGGCAACGAGGTATACTATCATGCATCCACCGGTGAGCTGGCGCAGCTGGTGGCGGCATTGATGGGGGAGGAGGCGGAACGCTATGTCCTATGATGTGATGGTGATCGGCGGCGGTCCGGCAGGACTGTCGGCAGCGCTCAATGTGCGGGCCAGAGGCCGCAGCGTGCTGGTGGTGACAAATCCGCCGGAGGAAAATCCCCTTTGGAAGGCCGAACGGGTGGACAACTATTTGGGAATGCCCGGTGTTTCCGGCGCGGAGCTGCTGGAACAGCTGCGCCGCCACGCCGAGGCGGCCGGCGTGGAGTTCCGCACCGGCAAGGTTCTCAGTGCCATGCCCATGGAGGACACGTGGTATCTCAGCATCGGCACGGATATGGAACATGCCCGGGCGCTGGTTTTGGCGGCGGGCGTGAACCGGGGAAAGAAATTTCCCGGTGAGACGGAGTTTTTGGGCCGGGGCGTGAGCTACTGTGCCACCTGTGATGGCATGCTCTACCGCGGCAAGCCCGTGGCAGTACTGGGGTATACGCCCACCGCCCGGCATGAGGCGGAGTTCCTGGAGGGAATCGGCTGCTCCGTGACATATTTCGACCGCCCGGCGTCCTGCACGATCCGGGGCGGCAGCCAGGTAGAGGAAATTACCTGTGACGGCAAGACGGCAGCCGTGGCCGGTGTGTTCATTCTCCGGCCCACCATGGCACCCACGGAGCTGTTTCCGGGGCTGGCTGTGGAAAACGGATACGTAACAGTGGACCGGCGCATGGCCACCAATCTTCCCGGCGTCTTTGCCGCCGGGGACTGCACCGGCGGACCGCTCCAGGTGTCCAAGGCCACCGGCGAGGGTCTGGTGGCGGGCCAGAGTGCCGCGGCCTATGCCGCTGCGATCATTCGGAAAGAGCAGGCGGCAAAATCATCAATATAAAATAAGTTGCAGAATCAATCGGTGACTTGGTACAGACAAAAGAAAGGTAGGATCAAATATGGCAATGCAGCATTTCAAAACCGCAGAGTTTGACGCCGCCGTGGAAGCGGCTCCCCTGGCAATGGTGGATTTTTGGGCTGAGTGGTGCGGCCCCTGCAAGATGCTCTCTCCCGTGATTGAGGAGCTGGCTCAGGAGTTTGACGGCAAGGTCCTGGTAGGCAAGGTCAATGTGGACGAGGAGCCTGATCTGGCCCGCCGGTTCGGCGTCATGACCATCCCCACGGTGGTCTTCCTGAAAAACGGCAAGGAAGTGGAGCGCAAGGTGGGCGCCATGCCCGCCGCCGTGTTCCGGGGCGTGCTGGACAAGCACCTGGGATAACGAACAACATGAACAAGCCGGAGCGGAGAGATTCCAATAGGATCTCTCCGCTCCGGCTTTGCAGTCAGGTGCTTTGAATTACATTGCCCGCCTCGTCAAAATAAGCGGCCTGCATGGAATAGGACGAGCCCGGTGCGGCCCGGCAGATCAGAGCCATTGGGAAAAGACGGCGCTCAGCCGCTCCATGGCCTCCGGCAGGGCCTGAGGCGTCAGTCCCGCGTAGTTGATGACCAGCGTGTGGGCGTATTCCGGCCGGGGGATCGCGGCATAAGAGGCGAGAAAGCCCAGCTTGACTCCCATGGCCCGGGCCCGGCGGTCCAACTCCGCGTCTGACTGCCGGGTGCCCAGCCGCAGCAGGAAGTGCAGTCCTGCGCCCTGCTCAAAGATGGTGATGCGCCCGGCGAAGGGGCTGGTGCGGAACGCCTCCAGGACGGCGGCGCGCCGCTGGCGGTATTCCTTGCGCATCCGGGAGAGGTGCTGCTCATAGGCGCCGCTGGAGAGAAACCGCGCCAGGACATGCTGCTCCAGGGCGGGAACCGTGCAGGCGTAGACGTCCATTTCCTGACGGTAGCGCGTGAGCATCCGGGGCGGCAGTACCATGAAGCCTACCCGCAAAGCCGGAGAAATGGTCTGGGAGAAGGTGTTGAGATAGATCACCCGCTCCCGGTGGTCGATGCTCTGCAGCGTGGGCAGGGGGCGGCCGGTAAAGCGGAATTCGCTGTCATAGTCGTCCTCGATGATGATGCCGCCGGAGTCTTCCGCCCACCGCAGCAAAGCCTGCCGCCGGGCGATGGGGGTAATGATGCCGGTGGGATAGTGGTGGGAGGGGGAGAGATGGAGTACCCCGGCGCCGGAAGCGGCCAGGGCGGCCGGGTCCACCCCCTGCGGGTCCAGAGGGACCGGACGGCAGTCCACCCCGCACCGGGTGTACACCTTCCGGATTTTGGGGTATCCCGGGTCCTCCGCGGCAAAGGGGGCGCTGCCGCCCAGCAGCTGGGCCAGCAGGAGGTAGAGGTATTCCGCTCCCGCGCCCACGACAATCTGCTCCGGGGATACGGACATGCCCCGAAAATCCCGCAGATCCTGGGCGATGGCCTGCCGCAGGGCGGGCAGCCCCTGGCTGGGGGTGGGGGAGAAGAAGGCGTCTCCCTCCGAGAGGACCTGCCGGGTGAGCCGGGCCCAGATTCCGGCGGGGAAGCGGGAGCCATCCACCCGGTTGGCAGTCAGATCCAGCTGCCAGACGGGCTCCGGGGGCAGCGGGAGCGCCGGAGCCGCTTGCGGCGCAGCCGGGGGAATGCGCTCCACCGGACAGACGAAGAACCCCCGGCGGGGCCGGGTGATCAGGTAGCCCTCGGCCTCCAGCTGGCGGTATGCGCTCTCCACGGTGATGACGGACAGGTGCAGATGCTCGGCCAGGGCCCGCTTGGAGGGCAGGCGCGTCTGCGGCGGCAGCGTGCCGGTGAGAATGTCCTGCCGGATGCAGCGGTAGAGGGCTTCGTAAAGGGGAATGCCCGGCTGTTGTGTCAGATCATAGGTCAGCATGGAATCCCTCCATCTGGACTGATAAAAAAATCAAAAAGTGGGTATTTCAATCATACCACAGATGCAGTATCATGGCAACCAGAACCCATTGACAAGGAGGAGACGGAGATGGAAAAGATCAGGGAGGCGGCGCGGGCCGATGTACAGGACCGGACCCGGATGCTGGTACAGGCGGGAGCTCTGGCAGCCCTGGGCTGTGCGGCCACCATGGTGCTGCGGATTCCCTCGCCCACCGGCGGATACTTGAATCTGGGAGATGCGGTGGTGCTGCTGGGGGCTTACCTGCTGGGCCCGGCATGGGGCGCGCTGGCCGGCGGAATCGGTCCGGCCCTGGCAGATCTGCTGGCGGGCTACGCGGCCTATGTGCCGGCTACTCTGGTCATCAAGGCTCTGATGGGACTGCTGGCGGCGCTGGGATACCGGTGGGCGCGGGAGCGGGCCGGGATCTGGACAGCGGCGTGCGCCGTGATCGCGGAGATGGTGATGGTGGCGGGCTATGCCCTGTATGACGGGTTCCTCTCCGGCAGTCTGGCTGTGGGGATGACGGGAGTGCCGGGAAACATCGTCCAGGGCGCCTTCGGTGCGGCAGCGTCCACACTGCTGTGTCTGGCGCTGCGGCGCAGCGGTTATGTCCGCAGGGTGTTTCCACGGCTGTGAAAAACATTTTGAAACAAAAAAGCCGTCCGGCGCAAAACTCCGCGCCGGACGGCTTTTTTCATGCAGTATGGAGTCAGAACCATCAAATAAGGAGGAATGGCCGGCCTGCCTTACAGTCCGCCCAGCCCGTCAGGGCTCTGGCGGAAAGAGGAGGCGGATTTGGCCTCTTCGAACAACGTCAGCTGGGCGCAATAGTAATGGGGCAGGTAGAACATGGCTACCACCGCAATCCATGCGCCGGTGATGAGGGTCCAGGCCCAACCCGGCAGGAGCAGCACCGAGGCGTCGGGCATCATCAAAACGCCAGAGGGGGAGGACAGGTAATCGGAAAGCATCCGGAAGGCTGCGGAGTAATAGAGGAAGTTCTGAATCAGGGTGGGCACGGAAGCCAGTAGGGTCCAGCCCAGAAAACTCAGGTCCAGACAAAACAGCTGCCACTTGCGGCCCTGGGTCTGCTGGCGGCTGAGGGTGATGGCCTCCAGAATACCGATGTCCGGATTTTCATAGAAATAGAAGAGGGCGAAGCGATACCGGTAAATGGCAATGATGCCGGGGATGACAAACAGCATGGACCAGAGCACAATCAGCAGGCTGATGAGCAGATTCAGGGCGATCAGCCGTCCGGCAAAAGAGAAGCCGTCAAAAAGCGTCAGGTATTCGCTGCGCTCCCCCCGGCGGATTGCCATGCAGTAGAGGACGAAGCCTGCGCCCAGTACCATGGAGATCAGCCAGCAGAGAATCCGGATAAACATGGACAGCACGCCATAGCCGCTGCCCAGAAGGATGACGAGATCCAAAACCAGCAGCAGCCCGGTGTAGAGGGCAGTCATGGCCCGGGGAGAAACCTGGGCATCGCGGAGCCTGCGGCGCAGGTCCCGTTTGAGCTCCGCCAGGCGATAAAACTGTGAATGCATAGAAAATAACCTCGCAAGGAACCACAAATTCGCGGTCTTCCGGATTTTCTTTTTCAAGAATACCTTTTGTTGTT
>CABUDN010000094.1 GCA_902490355.1 uncultured Oscillibacter sp. | reverse complement strand
ATTATTCAACTGGTTAAGCCTCAGTTCTTTGGAGACCCTTCAACCCCTTCCACAGCGCCGGGCCCACGCGCCATTGCCCAGTGCGGCCGCCATTGATTTTTCCTATACCATTCGGAGAAATCTCCATAACTACCGCCCGGAGCTGGGAACCATTGTTCCGGAGCGGGTATGGTTTTTTGACCGTTCCAGCCGGACCAACCGCTGGCATGTGATTCTGGACATCGATCAGAGCGGGTCAATGGGGCCGTCGATCTTCTACTCGTCGGTGATGGCCTGCATTCTGGCCTCCATGACGGCGGTGCGCACCCATGTGGTGGCCTTTGACACGCAGATTATGGATTTGACGCCTCTTTGTGCAGATCCGGTGGATTTGCTGTTCGGCTTTCAGATGGGCGGCGGGACGGATATTGCCAAGTCCATTGCCTATTGTCAGGGACTGGTGGAAGAGCCTGCAAAAACCATTTTCTTTCTGATCTCCGATCTGGAAGAGGGCGGCAACCGGGCGGCGCTTCTGCGCCGTCTGGAAGAACTGAAGCATTCCGGCGTTACAGTGGTGGTGCTGCTGGCCATTGCGGACGGCGGCAAACCGTACTACGACGCCCAGACGGCGCAGAGGATTGCCGGGATGGAGATTCCCTGTTTTGCCTGTGCTCCGGATCGCCTGCCGGAGCTTCTGGAACGGGTCCTCAAAAAGCAGGATCTGGCGGAATTCGCTGCCCGGCATTCCGGAAAACAGGGCCTTGCGCAGTGAAACTTTTTCGAAATTCCTTCCGTCCAAACACCATAACGCAAGGAGGTGCGCTATGAAAAAGGCACATTGTTTCCCGGCATGCGCAGCCGCAGTATTGGCCCTGAGTATGGCAGCACAGGCCCTGGAACCGGCGTTGGATCCGCTTCCGGACCTCACTGCCTATCCAACCCGGATCCTGGTGGACGGCCAGAGCGTGGAAGAGGGGGCGATGCCGCGCTATTTATCCGGCACGACCCTGCTGCCCCTGCGCAATATTCTGGAGCAGGCGGGATACACCGTGGAGTGGGATGCCCGGGCCCAGGGGGCGGCATTTTCCGCGGAAGACTCCGGGGCCTATTTGCTGACCCCCGGTACAGGGGCCCTGACTTTGGAGGGAAAGACGCTTTGGACGGATTCCAAGGCCGTGGTGCTCAATGGGGTGACCTATGTGTCGGCGGAGCTGTTCGACTACGTGGAGGGCGTTTCGGCAGAGTGGGACGGCGCGACCAATACGGCGGTGGTCACCACGGACGCGCCCCGGGACAATGTGTACTGCTATGATCTGGGAGAGGGAACCCTGACCCAGGGAACCCGGGAGATCCCCTACCGGATGCAGGGGGTCATCGGCGTACCGGAGGGGGAGAACTGCCCGGTGGTGATTTTCCTCCATGGTTCCCATCCGATTCAATCCGCAGCGGAGAATCGGTATGATCTGGGCTTTTCCTATCTGGTGGACCAGATGGCAGACGCCGGATATCTGGCCATTTCCATGAATGTGGGAATCAACTACTCCTTTGAAAATGGGGAACCCAGCGGCTGTGAGCGCACGGTCCAGGTGGTGGAGCAGCAGAGCGCCCTGCTGGAGCGGGCCATTGCGGGGGAGACGGGGATCTTCCCCTGTGACCTGAAGGGCAAGGGCGATTTGGACCGGGTGATCCTGGTGGGACACTCCCGGGCGGGATATGACATTTTTGAAGTTGCCGCCCGGACGGAGATCCTGGGAATTGCGGGCCTTGTATCGGCCGCCCCGTCCCTGGTGACGCCGCTGTCCACGGATCCGGTGGATGTGCCGGTGGGAATTGTCATTCCGCAGTACGACGGGGACGTGACCAGTCTGGATGGCGGCACTCTGTTTGATCAGCTGGAAAACACGCCTCAGCGCAGCAGCGGAACGGATCTCCTTTATCTGAAAAACGGCAACCACGGCGGGTTCAGCACGGCATTGGTGCGGCCGGATCCCTTTGCGGACCGGGAGACCTTGCCGCTGGTGATGGAGCCGGAAAAGCAGCAGGCCTTTTTCAGTGCCTATGTACAGGACTTTGCGGAAACGGTGCTTGCAACCGGAAAGACGCCCCTTGAGGGGGAAGCATCCATGCCGGATGAGTATGCCGGATGCGCCATTATGGCCCGGGTGGACGCCGGTGGGGACGTGCTGTATCGGGCGACGGAGGATTCTGCTGCGGGACTCCAAACGGACCGCGCTGCGGCGGAGGCGGTGAATGCCTGCAGCACCCTGGATCACACAGCGGGATCGTTCCGCATTCCGGGCAGCTTCCTGCACTATGATCTGACCCGTCTGAGCTGGGACAGCGCCGGTGCTTCGGTGACCATTCCCGTATCGGCAAACTTGAAACAGGCGTCATACTTACAGCTGGACCTGGCGCAGGACAGCGGTGATGCGCGCAACCGCCAGCAGGATCAGAGCCTGACGGTGACGGTGCAGGACGCGGCGGGCCGGAAGGCATCTGTACAGGTGAAAGCCGGTACACCCGCCCTTACCTGGCAGGAGGGAGAAGTCGAGACAATCCCGGTAGCCGGACAGGAGGAGCTGCTCCAGTACAGCACCTTTACACCCTTGGGGACCGTCCGCCTGGATCCGGATGCGTTTTCCGGTGTGGATTTGGAACAGATCACGCAGGTGACACTGTCCTTCGACCAGCCCTCCGGCAGCATCATGCTGCGGGAGATCCAGTCGGTGCAATAAAACCGTGCGGTCGGGCTGTGCCCGCAGGAAAAAATCACAGCCCGGCCAAGGACAGGACTGTGGAGCCAAACCGCTTTACAAAAAAAGAAGCCGGCATTTGCCGGCTTCCTTTTTTGCTGGAACCATCAGGGCTGCGTTCCCGGTTCCACACCCACGGTCAGCTCCTCGGTGGGTTTCATCTGCACGCTGTCAGACGGGAAGAGGGATTCCACCAGGAGTTCTCCGTCGGCGCTGCGCATCCACAGCGCGCCGTCTCCCAGAAACGTCCCGTCATACCGATAGGACAGCGGCTGGGAGAGCAGGGACTCCAGGGTTTTGATAAATGCGTCCGGAAGAATTTCCTCGTAATGCGCCAGAAAATCGTCTGCAGTTTCCAGGATGCTTTCCGTACCGTCCACAACCAGAGTTCTGGGATAGCGGATCATGGACGCCACTGCTTCCCGGTCGTCGGCCTGGGCAAGGCTGACAAAGTTTTCCGCAAAGGCCTGTGCCTCCTCCTGACGAATGCCGTTTACCTGATACATGGCATCCGCGTCGGAGAGCGCGTTGTCATTGCCCTCGTAGTAGGCGAGGTATCGGTCCTCCCGGGAGGCGAACACGGAGGCCATCGTTACTTCTCCATCATAGACCCGGGCCCAGACGGCACCCTCGCTCCAGCCGATGGCGGGTCCTTCCTGGGTGAAGTCTGCCGGATCGATTTGGGCGATGACCTCCAGAAAGTCCGGAGTGAATACCTGGTCGTAATACGGCAGAAATTCCTCCGCGGAGTTGACATACGTCACGTCCTCGCCCGGCAGCTGAAGCTGCTTGGGATAGCGGAACAGATTGGCAACCGTCTCCTGTTCTCCCGCTGCCGCTGCCTGCTGGAACGTCTCAAAATAGGCCGTGACGGTTTCCGTGGAGACGCCCAGTGCCTGATAGAGTGCATCATTGCTGAGATCTTCCGCAGAAGAAGGGCCTTTCTGCGGCGGTTCGGTGACTTCTACCGGCTGGGCAAAGGCCCCGCATGCCACTGCACCGAACAGCACAACCAGGAACGCCAGCGTCAGCCCGCCGGCCTTCTTGTAATGCAAAATATTCATGATTCTGTATTGGATTCCCCTTTCACCAAATGCCACGGTGGGCAGGCGATGGCCGCTCCGACCGGTGGAAAGCGTCAAAAGTGACATGGAGTATTCCTTGCGGATGCCGCTGCCCATCCGGCGCAGCACCGCTTCATCGCAGGCCCGTTCCATATCTTCGGAAAAGAGATGGTACGCCAGCCATGCCAGCGGGTTAAACCAGTGGAGCAGGGTGATGACAAATACCGCGGGCTTGATCAGATAATCCCGGCGGCGCAGATGGATTTGTTCATGGAGGAGAATATATTCCCGTTCTCCCTCCTGTAAAAATGAGGGCAGATAGATGCGCGGATGCAGGTATCCCATCACCAGGGGAACTTCTGTGCGGTCTGTTTCGTAGACGCCGGGAGAGATCTCACGTGCGCCTGACAGCCGACGGGCAAAGGCGGCCAGCTTCCATCCGTTGATCCCTACCAGAACCACGGCAACTGCCGCCCATATGATCGCCGCCAGAGAAACAAGCGCTGGTCCCACACGCGGATTCTGCGGGGCGGCGGGCTCCGTCTGGGAAGCGGGGGGAGGTGCCGTGACGGAGGGATCATCGGGCACAGGGCCTGCATCCGGGGAGGAAACCACGGCGGCGGGGGAAAGGACCGGGGCTTCCGTGTGGTAGGGAACCTCCACCCGCAAGGGGAGCAGAAGCCCCACAAATATGAGAATCCAGAGAAGATACCAGGCGGAGCCGGGAATCTTGCGGAAGATGGCCCGCAGTCCCCACAAACAGAGAATGATGCCGCTGAGCCGCAGACTTTGCTCCGCCACTGTTAAAAAGAGCGTGGTCATGACTCCTCCTCAAATTGTTCAATCATCTCCCGCAGCTGACGAATTTCCTCTTCGCTGAGTTTGCGCTTGCGGGTAAAGGCTGTCAGAAAGCTGGGCAGAGAGCCGCCGAAGCTGCCGTCAATAAACTGACAGCCCTGCAGGGACTGATATTCATCCCGGGAGATGAGCGCGGTCACCTGTCCGTTTTCGTTGCGCAGGACCTCTTTGCCTTCCAGGCGCTTCAAGATGGTGTAGGTGGTGGATTTTTTCCAGCCCAGCTGCTGGGCGCACAATGCCACCAGCTGGCCGGACGACATGGGCCCCTGCTGCCAAATCAATTCCGCTACCGATTCTTCTGCGTCTGTCAAGTGTTGTTCCATATTGCTTCCTCCGTCCGGACTGTTTTTCACAGCTGCGAGTCTACGCCTTGTAGACTAATAAGAGTTTACAGCATGTAGACCTGCTTTGTCAAGAAGCAGATGAAAGGATTTTTCAAAGAAGCATAATCGGAGAAGCAGAAGAAGCCTGTCCCAAACAGGGACAGGCTTCTTCTGTCAGGTGTCATGCGATAAACGGTGCGCGGATCGAAAAAAGGTCCGCGGCAAGCCGCATGCGTCAAGCATCGCGGCAGGGAGCATACGGTTTCAGATGCGTGCATGCAGGGGCAAGGGAATCAGATATCCCGTATGCCATATATGCGGGCGCGGTGAAGGGTCTTGTTTGCCCAGTTGAAGTGCGTTTTATATTCATTCATGCGTGTGGCATCCGTGCTGGAAGAAACCAGAAGCTCGCTGTTTTGATCCCAACCCGCAATTTCACATGCGTCTTTGTAATCCTGGGAAGAGACTTTCAGCATATCGTTGACTACGGGAATTTGGTTGGGATGAATCACCGTTTTTCCGATAAATCCGCTGAGAAGGTCCAAAGACAGTTCCCGCCGCAGGCCTTCCTCCCAGCCGTCCCCTGCGAAATATTCCCACACGGGACCGGAGACAACATACTGGGGCGCGAAGGTGGTGACGATGTCCACCAATAAATTTGCCACTGGCTTGATGTCGTAGATGGTGTCATGAACAGAGCGGCGGAGTCCGAATGCATGTGAGAGATCGTTTCCGCCTACCCGGATGTTCAGAATGCGATCGGACACGGTGTCCAGCTGCTGTTTGACAAGAGAGAGGTTTTCATATCGCGTGCGGAGATCAATCATGCCGGTGGATTCAAAAATCGGCATGTAGTAATAATCCGGATAGGAGACGGAGAGCTCCTGAATCGTTCGGATATAGTCCGCACAATTCTCAATGAAAAATTTGGGAAGGATGAACCCCCGCAGTACGTGGGAAAAGGGATGATAGAGCGCGGCTAACGATTTGAGCTGCTGCGGACTTCTGATCCGGATGAAGATCAGGGGAAGATAGAACGATTTGACTGCGAGGTTGCTGCTGATTTGCTCCAGAATTCGAAAGAGCTCCTTTTCCGCATCCTCTACGACTGCCTCTGATACGGTGTCTTCCAGACAAAATGCCAGGGAAAATGGCTTGGGATATTGCTCGCGCATCAATGTATCGGCAATTGTTCGATGTGAGTATCCAGGACAATACATGAGAGCGCCGACATCATAACCGTTGAGTTGTTTGAGCATCAGAACACTCCTTTAAGAAATAAATAATCATGTGTTGCTGGTTGAGAAACAGCTCCACTATCTTATCACAATGCAGGAAATAAATAAATCAAAAAAATGAAACGGCACAGGATTCCCAAGCGTCTACCTGTAGGGAAATGCTGTGCGCTTCATGTTGAAAAATATCCAGGAGATGCTATAATAAAAATAATTCATATTATGGTTGGGGAATTTGATGTGATGCTGAAACATGTCATACCGGAAAAACTCAATGATCTTTTTACGCCGGTATCCGGACGAAGAGAAAAGGGCGCCTATTTTTGCCGGATTGCAGGGTATTCGCCTGCTGTTGAGCGCTTCATCAAAGAGTATTATGATGCGGCAAGACGCACGGGCGTCATCATAGACGGTAAAATTCCAAATCCGGATGTGAATAATCTTGCGTATTTTTCCGAGATGATGGGAACGGAATTCAGAATGGATCTGCCGTTCCTGAAGGAGCGGCTCCAAAAATGGCTGCCCCGGATGTCGGCGTCTCAGAGAGAAAATGTGGCGGAGGCCATGTTTTCCACCTTTCAGGATATGCTGCGCAGCGGCAAAAACGAGAATATGCTGCGCAATGCCTACATCAAGTACATGTGCTGGCTGTACTACAAGTTTGAAAGAATTGTCAGCCAGCTGGGCGCCGATGCGCTTCCCAAAATCCTTTATGATGGGACCATCAGCCACTATGAACTGCAGCTGCTGATTGTTTTATCACGGGCGGGCTGCGACATTGTGCTGCTGGAGCGTGCGGGCGATGCGGCCTACAAACAGCTCGACGCGCAATCCGAGTTCTCTTCTTTGTATGAAGAACCGGGAATGACCCCGTTCCCGGATACCTTTACCTTGAAGTGGCTTCAGGCTGAATTGATGAGAGAAGCCAACCGGCAGCGCCTGTACGGGACCCTGCCGACGATCCGCAGCTGCACGAACGCATGGATGAAAAAGCCGGAAGTCAAAGAGGTCCTGACAGGCGTGCAGGCCCGGGGAACGGAGGACGGCTTTTTCTACAACAGCTTTATCATCCAATATGGTGTGGAGGATAAACTGCTGTTTTCCAACGACATGTTCGCCTTCTATAAGCAGCTCAAAAGCAGTCAGCGCCCGGTATGCCTGGTTAACGGAGGAATTCCGGCTCCCACTGCAGAAGAAATCTCCGCCATTAAGCGCCAGAATTATTCCGATGCGGATCAGCTTGCGGCGGGCTTGTCCCGCAACATCCAGGTTTCCGCCAGCGCGGAACTTCAGCGGTTGATGGTCAAAACCTTCATCGACTTGGTGCTGGAAGAAGCCAAGACCTGCGGCGGAACGCTTTCCCGGCTGACCAACAAGGCAGTCTATTTGCTGGTTTGGTTGAAGCGGTATCAAAAAGAATTGTTTTCCAACTGGAAGATGCCGGAGATTTCCGTGTTTGTGCTGTTCGGGAAATGTGCCAGTCCCAATGAAGCCCTGTTTTTAAGATTCCTTGCCCGGCTGCCGGTGGATGTTCTCGTTCTGCTGCCGAATTTAAACGAGGGAAGCAGTCTTCACGACCCGTCTTTGCTGGAACTGCGGTTTGAGGAGTCGCTTCCCATGGAGCAGTTCCCGGTTGACCCGTCCCAGATACGCGTCAGTACAGCAGCCTATCAGGCGGAGCGGGACCTGGATTCCTTGATGTATCAGGATACCGGACTGTACCGCAATCAGCAATACAGCCGCGCGGATGTTGTGACGCTGCGGACGATGTATGAAGAGATCTCCATTTTGTGGGACCAGGAGCTGAAATACCGGCCTGGCTTTGCGGTGATGGATCAGACCGTGACCATGCCGGTTTTGCTGGAAAAAATTTGCGGCGTGAAAGACGGGCAGACGCATCCCTACTGGTTGGAAATGAAAAAGCTGATGACCCCCGATACCATGGTCATCCACCAGATCCCCTGGCTGACCTCGCTGGATGCAAATCCCGTAAAGCCCTTTGCAACGCAGTTTCTGCAAAATGGGCGCCTGCAGAAGAACAAGATCAAAGGGCATAAGGCATATCAATATGGAATCCTCCGTGCCCAGGTGCAGGACTATCTGCTGGATAAGATTCAGCTGCTGCTGGATCAGAAGATTATAGCGGGTACCTATCAAAACGGGACGGAGTATACCATTGTCTCAACCGCGCTGAACCTGCCCAAGGATTTGCTGCGGATGATTCAGAAGTTTGATTTTACAAAGAAAAATCCAAAGCTGCTCTTTATCAATACGACCGAGAAGATTCTGTCATTGGAGGACAGTATTCTGGTTGCCTTTTTGAACTTGGTTGGATTTGATATTTTGTTTTTTGTTCCCACAGGATATCAGTGCATTGAAAAATATTTGCCCACCGGTTATGTGAATGAACACCAGATCGGAGACTACTTATATGATCTGTCTGTTCCGGACTTTCATTCTGTTCAGGAAAGTGGCCTGAATTCAATTAAAAGACTATTTGGAAGGAGCTTTTAATTATGGGATTGGATTTTAGCAGACCCGCCGCCCCGGACGTGATCCAGGCACAGGGGCAAGTGACTTCTGCGCCGCCTGCGGAACAAGAGAATTACGAGCAGTATGACATTGTGGCAGACCGGCAGCAAATGAATCAGACCATGACAAACTCTCCGGAAGTTGACCGCCTGGCAAGCCAGATCGAGGTATATAATCTGGAGACCATCGTGTCCTTTGGCGCCAATGCCGCAGAAGAGATCTCCAAGTGTTCGGATGTGGTGCTCAACAGCATGAACATGTCTCAGCTGGATGAGTCCAGTGCCATGCTGACCACGCTTGCCAAAATTATGGACAAGTTTGATATCGAGGAGATCAAAGACAATCCCGGCTTGTTTGGAAAGCTGTTCGGCAACCTGCGCAAGCAGCTGGACAAGATTTTGGCCAAGTATCATACCATGGGCGAAGAAGTGGACAAGATCTATGTACAGCTCAAGCAGTACGAATCGGAAATCAAGCAGTCCAACCGCAAGTTGGAGGAAATGTTCCAGGCAAATGTCAATTACTATCATGAACTGGTCAAGTACATCCTTGCCGGCGAGCAGGGCTGCCGCGAGCTGGAAGCCTATATCAGCCAGAGACAGGCGGATATGGAGGCTACCGGAGACAATTCCATTCAGTTTGAGCTGACAACGCTGAACCAGGCTCTGATGATGCTGGAGCAGCGGACACAGGATCTGCGCACTGCGGAGAGTGTGGCCATGCAGGCCATCCCCATGATCAAGACCATGCAGTTTAGCAATATGAATCTGGTGCGCAAGATCAATTCTGCGTTCATCATCACCCTGCCGGTTTTCAAGCAGGCTTTGACACAGGCCATCATGCTCAAGCGTCAGCGGATTCAGGCTGAGGCCATGTCTGCGTTGGATGCCAAGACCAATGAGATGCTGATCCGCAATGCCCAGAATACCGCGGAGCAGGCCAAGATGACTGCACGGCTGGCGTCGGGCAGTTCCATTAAGATTGAGACTCTGGAAAAAACGTGGCAGACCATTGTTTCCGGCATCGATGAGACGCGGCAGATTCAGGAGAATGCCCGCAAACAGAGAATCGACGATCAAAAGCGGTTGGAAGCGATCAAATCGGACTTCAATGCCAGGTACAGTGTACCTGATAAAAAATAAACGAAATCAGCAGGAGGAGGACTGCAACTATGCCGATCAATTTGACAAAAGGACAGAAAGTGGATCTGACCAAAGGAAATCCCAGCCTGACCAAGATTGTGGTTGGCCTGGGATGGGATGTAAATGTTTACGATTCCGGCGCGGCATTCGATCTGGATGCAGCGGCGTTCATGACGAACAGTGCAGGCAAGTGCCCGACGGAGAAGGAGTTTGTGTTTTACGGCAATCTTGAGCACGTCAGCGGTTCTGTAAAGCATATGGGAGACAATCTCACCGGCGAAGGCGACGGCGACGATGAGCAGATCGTGGTGGATCTGACGAAGGTCCCCGCCAATGTGGAGCGCATTGCATTTACAGTCACGATCTATGACGCCGAGACCAGACATCAGAACTTTGGCCAGGTCTCCAATGCGTATATCCACATTCAGGACCTGACCACGGGGACGGATTTGATCCGGTATGATCTGGGCGAGGATTTCTCC
>CABUDN010000093.1 GCA_902490355.1 uncultured Oscillibacter sp. | reverse complement strand
ACATTCTGGAACTCCTCCATCAGCATGGGCAGCATCCGGTAGGCATAGGAGATGGAAAAACTCAGCCGCTCCGGGCAGCCATACCACATCAGACCGTTGGACAGCCGGTCCGGATCCAGGCCGGAGAACACGGTTACTGAGGCCAGAGAGATGGTGGCGACTTTCAGCGTGAGGGTCAGCAGGGGCGCAATGGCTGAGGCATTTCCGCCGAAGAGCAGCGTGGCCAGAAACAGGTATCCCGTCTGGGAGAACACGCCCAGCGCAAACAGGAAGAGCACCAGCCCGGCCACCCGGGCCAAGAGGGTGGTGACCATCACCAGCAGGAAGCTGCCCAGCAGGAAGGGCAGATCACTGACAAACCAGGGGACCACGCCAAAGAACAAGTACCACGCAATGAGAATACGAGGGTCCAGAGCGGCAATGATGGTGTCGTCATTGCCGTAAGCGTTTTTCAGGACCTGATTGCGGAGAAAATCCATGGAGAATTTATCGAACAGATTCTCCGACAGTTTGCTCATGATGTTTTCCATTGTTATGCCTCCAGAAAGCAGCCGGTAAAGTCGTCGACCGTGTAGCACAAAGCATGGGGAGTGAGTTCCCGGGCCATGGAAAAGATCTCAGGAGGACGGATTCCCACCAGATCCGCCAGATCCTGCCGGGAAAAAATTTCATCCCGGGTGCCGTCGGCGACCACCTGGCCGCCCCGCAGCACAATGATCCGCTCCGCCCACTGACATACCAACTGCATGTCGTGGGTGGCGATGACGGCGGTTTGGATGATGTCCTTCATATCCTCCAGCACACCCATGATCTCCCGCCGGGTGGCGATGTCCAGGTTGGCGGTGGGCTCATCCAGCAGCAAAATGCCCGGCTCCAGTGCCACGCCGATGGCAAGGCTGGCCCGGCGCATCTGGCCGCCGGACATCAGGCGGCCGTCCCGGTCCTGAAGCGGCGTGAGCCGGAAGCGCTCCAGCAGGGCATGCGTGCGGGCTTGCCAGTCCGGCAGGCCCCGCACCTGCATGGCGTAAGCAATGTCGGCACGGATGGAATCCTTGATGAACATCTCCTCGGGATTTTGATAGACCAGGGAGATCTGGCGGGACAGGTCCTCCGCTTTTTTCTCTCCGATGGGTTCCCCAAAGAGAGAAACGGTCCCGTCTTGGGGCCGCAGCAGGCCCACCATCAGTTTCATCAGAGTGGATTTGCCTGCCCCGTTGGAGCCGATCAGGGCCACTTTTTCTCCCTTCCGGATGGTCAGGTCCAGCCCGGAAAAGACGGTTCGGGGCTCGCCCTTTACAGAGCGGTAGGAGAGGGAGACGCCGCGGAAGGACACAGCGGCATCCTGCGGCGGGGCAGAGGGTTCTTTCGGAGCCGCCGGGGCGCGGTACACCAGGGAGGAGAAGGCCGCTTTGCCCTGGTTCACCGTAGTGGGCAGAGGCATATTGGCGGGAAGTTGTCCCTGTTCACGGAGCCGGTAGGCGGCCTGGGTCACCTGCGGAGGAAAGATATTGCACGATTCCAGCTCCTCCACCCGCTGGAGTGCCTCGCCGGTGGGCAGCAGCCACTGGACCCGGCCATCCTTCATCAGTAGCACGTGTTTGCAGTAATCGGCGATATACTCGGTGTGATGCTCGATGACGATGATGGTTTTGCCGTGTTCTTGGTTGAGGGTTCGCAGTACATCGTAGATCCGGTCGGCGTGCATGGGATCCAGCTGGGCAATGGGCTCATCCAGAATGAGAATATCCGGGCTGAGAGATACCGCACCGGCCAGAGCCAGCAGGTGAGTCTGGCCGCCGGACAGCTGCCAGACATATTCCGCCTCCCGCCCCTCCAGACCACACTGAGCGAGAGCCGCCCGTCCCCGCGCCAGATAGTCGGGAAAGGCATAGTTCAAGCAGGCGTAGGAGGCGTCGTCCAGCACGGTGGGCCGGACAATCTGATTTTCAAAATCCTGGTAGACATAGCCTGCCTGTTGGGCCAGGACGCCCACATCGCTTTCCAGGGTGTTCAGTTCTCCCACCCGAACGGCTCCGTGAAACTCCCCTGTGATGAAGTGGGGAATCAGTCCGTTCAGGACTTTGCACAGAGTGGACTTCCCGCAGCCGTTGTTTCCAACGACTGCCAGGAAGTCCCCTTGCGCGATTCGGAGCGAAATGTCGTTCAGGGTGGGCTGAGAGGCGCCCGGGTACGTATAGGTCAGGTTGTCGATCTCAACCGCATTCATCTCAGCAGGCCGCATTCCGTTCTTTGTTCCTCTTCATGATCAGCAGGACAATCACAGCCAGGGCCGCGGCACAAACCATTCCTACGGCCAAGGCGGTGCCGCTTTCTGCCCATTCGGCCTCCCAATCGATCAGAGACATGCCGGCAGTGGCTGCCAGCTCCGCAGCAACGGCGCAGACAAAGCCGATGACGCACACCAGTGCGGCCTTGGGGCTCAGGCCGGAAGCCATGCTCTCCCGGGTACGGGGCGCCATGCCCAGCAGAGGCTCAATCTTGCCGTACAGCTTGGGAACCAGATACAGCGTGGGGAGCAGGCAGAAGAGAATGCCGGAGAAGAGCAGATCGTTGCAGAAAGCAAAGCCCTCGGTGGCAAAGACGCTCTCGGGCAGACCCTCCACCGCCTCGAAGTCCTCCACAGCGAACTGAACCTTGGCGATGTCCACAATGGTGCCCATGAGCAGTTGGGCGGCAGTGCCGGTGATGGCGGCCAGACCCACCATTCCCCGGTTTTTGGGGTCCTTCACCAGACGGCCGGCGATGTACACACCAATGGTGACCGTGAGGAACTTCTCCAGCTCTCCCAGGCCGCCGAACTGGCCCAGCATGATCTCACTGAAAACCAGCTCGCCGGTGGCGGCACCCAAAGCGGCAGAGAGCGGGTCAAACAGCATGGCCAGGGTCAGGGGGATGAACAGGAAATACTCCACGGAGAATTCCACAAGGCCTACCTGAAATTTGGGAATCAGCTCGGTAAACAACGTGGCAAGCCCATATAGGGACATGCTCAGGACAAAGATCATCAGTTTCTGTGACTGAGTGGCAGCGCTTTTTTGCAAGGTACTCATACGAATATTCCTCCCGTTTTGTAATGCGACGTTCTCGCATGGATACAGCATAGCAAAGAAGTGTAAATGTATCCCGCATCGGGATGTAAAATGTAAATAAATTTTCAAAAGAGGGCGGTTTGCTGTCAATTGCCTGCATCGAAGGGCGAACGACAAGGGGAGGAAATTTGACAGTGCGGTTTGGAAAGGGGGCAGGGGCCGCACGATGAAATTCAGATCCGGTTGCGCATTTTCTTTTCGCTGATCCTGTGATAAGATCAGGTTGAATCCTGAATTTATCGGATCGCAAAACCGGATCGTGGACTGCGGCTGCACGCCGCTTACCTGAAAAAGGGTGGTTTTATGGAACTGACTGAACAATTCATTTTGCTTCAAGCCCCCAATCCCGCTGCGGCAGATCATGGCCGCAAACTCTCCCGGGGCGGCAAGTTCTCGGGCTTGTGCCGCAGCGCGGACGGCACCCTCGTTTGGGGGGAATGTGCCGGCAGCGGAAAAACGCCATATCGGGTATCGATTGACTGGACCGATGCCCAAGCGCCGGTATGCCGCTGCTCCTGTCCCAGCCGGCAGTTTCCCTGTAAGCACGCCCTGGGACTGATGTTTGAGCAGCTGAGCGGAAAAGCTTTTGTAGAAGCCGACATTCCCCAGGACCTGGCCGAAAAGCGCGCAAAGCAGGCGGCCAGAGCGGCGAAAAAAGCGGCCGCCGCCCAGGAACCAACGGAAAAGAAACCGGCCAAGAGCAATCCGGCTGCGCAGGCCAAGCGCCTCAATCGTCAGCTGGAGGGACTGGATATGGCCGAGCAGATGGTGGAGGACCTGCTCAATGCCGGAGTGGGCAGCCTGGGAGGCGGGTCTGCCAAATCGTATGAGCAGCTGGCAAAAGAACTGGGCAACCACTATCTCACAGGCCCTCAGATCGCCTTTTCCCGGATTGCTCTGGCAGTACGGAACAGCCAGCAGGCTCCGGACCAGGCGGAGCGCTTCTATGCCGAGGCGCTGCGGGTACTGATTGCGCTTCGTTCCACCATCAAAAAGGGCCGGGCCTTTTTGCAGCAGAAACTGGAGGCGGGGCAGTTTACCGCCGAGGATACCATCCTGTTTGAGGCCATGGGCGGCGTGTGGAGACTGGAGGATCTGGCCGCCATTGGGGCCTGCCGGAAGAATGTCCGGCTGGTACAGCTTTCCTTCGATGTCTCGTATGATGAAGCAAAGCGGGAATATGTAGAGCGGGGATTTTGGCTGGACCTGGATACCGGGCATGTGGACCAGACTTGGAACCTGCGGCCGGTAAAGGCGCTGAAATACGTAAAAGGGGAGGATAGCTGCTTTTCCCTGTTGGAGATCCCGATTCTCTACATTTATCCCGGAGAGGGCTGCCGCCGTGTCCGCTGGGAGAGCAGCGTCCCCCGGGCACTCACCCCGGAAGAGCAGGCAAGCCTGCCCGGTTTTGCACAGCCCGACATAGCCGCTGCGGTAAAACTGGCCAAAAACCAGATGAAAAACACCCTCCTGCCCAAATTCGTTCCGGTCCTGCTTCCCGTGGGGCAGGTAGGAGCGATTGACGGTTCCCTGGTGCTGGAGGACCCTGCCGGGGGACGCATTGTCCTGCGGGACCGGGCGGAGGACGGGGCGGATCACGCTTCTTCCGTTCGGGTGACGGCGGTGCCCGGAGGATTGCACCGGGGGGATGCGCTTTTCGGGCTGCTGTTCTATGACAAGACAGACCGTTCCTTGTGTTTGCACCCATACAGTGCTGTGACCCGGACGCAGATCATCCGGCTTGAGTATTAAGGGGGGAATCGCGGTGGATTTACAGCCTTTATATGAAGTGCAGGAGCGGCTGGAGCACGCTGCTGCGGCGGGCACCGGCATTTTAAATGAGGACTTCCGGCTCAGGCGTGCCCGGGAGGGCTTGGCCCCGTTGGCTGCTGCCAGCCCGGTCTTTGCCAAAATCGACGCTGGATTGGAGACCCTGCTGACGGCTCCTGCGGAGAAGCGGGGCGGAGCTTTGCTGGATGTGCTGGCCCTGGTGGATGCTGTGGTCTACACACAGGCATCGGTGGGAATGACCGGAGAGCTGGAACCGCTGCCTCCCGGCGCCGGAAGATATCAGGAGGTCTCCTACGGCCAGCTGTGGCCCCTGCTGGAGGCTCTGACCGGAACCGGCGGCGGGCGGTATCATGTGATCGAAGAGACCGTTTCCCTTCATCCGGAATACTTTGCCGACTATCGGGTGATTCCTGCCCTGGTGGCCGGATTATGGGACAGCTATGGGGAACTGGCGGATCTGAACGCCCGGATTCTGGCCCGGCAGGGGCCGGAGATCCTCCCGCTGCTGGAAGCGGGATTTGACCCCGCCGGGGGCCGGACCATGGCACGCCGGGTGGAGGTTATGGCCCGCGCCGCGGGCGCCCGGGCCAACGAGTTTTTCCTGGCGCAGCTGCCCCAGGCCAAAAAGGAGGTCCGGTTGGCCTTGGTGGACGCCCTGGGATGTGAGGAGTCCAACGCTTCGCTGCTGCTGGACCTGTGCCGGACGGAGCGCAAGGGGGCTGCCCGGGATTTGGCCCACCGGGCCCTGGCCCGGCTGAGCTGGCCGGAGGGAGAGGCCTATCTGGCGGAGCAGGCCGGTCAGGACCCGGACAAGATGCTGGAGATTTTGCAGGGGGTCTCCTCCGAGACGGCTTGCCGTCTCACCGCGCAAATCGGGAAAGACCTCCTGGACCAGATGGAAGCGGCGCCCAAGGCTGTGCTGCCGCAGGAAATCTGGACACGGCTTAAACGGCTGTGCTCCGTGTTGGATGGAAAGCGGGGGCCCGAAATCTGTGCCTTCTACCGCCGGGTGGCCGGGCTGACGGCACAGCAGCTGGACCGGCAGGTAGCAGGGGAGAAGGGAAAGCCGGTTCTCCTGCGGTTTTCCTGTTTCGATACAGAGTGCCAGGGGTCCTTCCGGCTGTTGGCAGCTCTGGCGTTGTGCCGGACCATCATGGAAAATGGGGATGCGGAGCTGTGCCGTCTGGCGATGGAGTTCCAGGCGCAGGGGGAAGAGGATTTCCTGGCTCCCGCTCTGGCAGCCCGACTGATTGCACAAAGCCCGGCGGACAGCTATGATTGGGCGGAAAAGCAGCTTTTGCGAACGGGGCTGCTGGGCACAAAGGTGCGGCAGGAGGCCATTCGTCCCTTCCGCTATGTTCTGGGAACCTTGCATTGGGATCCGGAGCGGGGAGCGTGCCGGTGGCCGGAGAACGGGTCCGGCATTGGAGCATCGGCCGGCGCGGCGGCTGTTCCGACACTGGATACGCGGTGGTTTTCCCTGCTGTCCCGAGCCGGCGGCGGACTGGACGGGGTTTTGCTGAGCCTGCTGGATGAGTGGAAGGTGTCCGATCTGCCGGAGACGGTAGGGCGTTACCTGTATCAAACTGCACTGAGAAGCCCGAATTACACGCAGGCTCAGCGTGTGGTCCGGGTGCTGACGGAACAGGGCTGGACCCAGTGGGATGGCTTTGTGGTCCGATGGGCGCAGAAAAACGGTCAGGGCGCCGCTTATTACTGGGAACTGCTCTACTTGCTGGATCAGCTCCCGGTTCCGCCCCGGGAAAAGACGGCGCAGTTTAGAGAGCTGGAGCGTCTCATTGGGGAAAAGAAGCTGAAAATCCAAAAAGGGTATTGGCCGGAGTCGGAAATTCAAAAGTATCTGAACAAGTGGGAGCTTGAGCAGCTGCAGAGAGGAGAAAAACCGTATGTCTGAGCAACATGTACAGCGCCTTCCGGCGGAGGAGCTCTACCGCAGAGAGCTGGAGGCGCTGATCGCTGCGGAGGGAGATCCTGTTCCGACCGGGTGGCGGATGTCCCCCCGTTCGGTGCTGACCTACATTACCGGCGGTGTTACAGTCAAAGGCGTTGCGATTACCCCCAAGTACATGGGGAACCGCCGCTTGGTGGAAATTGCCATTGCCACACTGGTGACCGACCGGGCGCTGCTGCTTATCGGAGAGCCGGGTACGGCAAAGTCCTGGCTCAGCGAGCATCTGGCGGCCGCTGTCAACGGGGATTCCACCAAAGTCATTCAAGGGACTGCCGGTACCACGGAAGAGCAGATCCGCTATTCCTGGAACTATGCCATGCTGATTGCAAAAGGACCCAGTCCGGAAGCCATGGTGAAAAGTCCGGTTTATCGGGCCATGGAGACCGGCTCCATCGCCCGGGTGGAGGAGATCTCCCGCTGTGCCAGCGAGGTGCAGGACGCGCTGATCTCCATTTTGTCGGAAAAGCGGCTGAGTGTGCCGGAGCTGGGCCTGGAGATACCGGCTGTCAAGGGGTTTTCTGTCATTGCCACCGCCAACACCCGGGACAAGGGCGTCAATGAGATGTCCGCAGCCCTGAAGCGGCGGTTCAACATCGTGGTTCTGCCCACCCCTGCCGACCTGGCCACCGAGCTGGAGATTGTCCGCACCCGGGTGGCGCAGCTCTCCGCCGGACTGGATCTCAATGCCCGGCAGCCGGAGGAGGACACGGTGGAAAAGGTGGTTACCATCTTCCGGGAGCTGCGGGCAGGTGCCACACTGGACGGCAAACAGAAGCTCAAATCCACCAGCGGCGTGCTGTCCACGGCTGAAGCCATCTCGCTGCTGGCCAATTCCATGGCGCTGGCGGGGAGCTTCGGCAGCGGCACCATTACCCCGGCGGATCTGGCCGCTGCCCTCCAGGGCGCGGTCATCAAGGATGAGGAAAAAGATCGTCTGGCCTGGAAGGAGTACCTGGAAAACGTGATGAAAAAGCGGGGGAGCGGCTGGCTGCCGCTGTACCGGGCCTGCCGGGAGCTGGAGCCGTGATGGACGGTCCGGTCTTTTTCGGGGTACGGCATCTGTCCCCGTCGGCAGCCTTCCGCCTGCGGCAGGCTCTGGATGCCTGCCGTCCTCAGCTGATTCTGGTAGAGGGACCTTCCGATCTCAATGAGCAAATGCACTGGCTGTGTCATCCGGAGACCAGGTTCCCCGCAGCCATTCTGGCTTATACCCATGAACCGCCGGTACGGACCATCCTGTATCCCCTGGCGATCTATTCCCCGGAGCTTCAGGCCATTCACTGGGCCCACGAGCACCAGACGGAATGCCGTTTCATGGATTTGCCCTCCGGGGCCATGCTGGCTCTGGGAGAGGCGGTAGCGGATGAAGCGGATCCGGCGGAGAGTACGGAGTGGGTGTACCGCCGGATGGAGCAGCTCACCGGAGAAGAACACGACACCTTCTGGGAACGCAATTTTGAGCAGATTGAGGACTGGCAGGATTTTCAGGCGGCCGTCAATCTGTTTGGAGAACAGCTGCGCCAAACGGCCCGGGACGGGAAGTACCGCACGGCCCAGACCCTGGTTCGGGAAGCCTATATGAAGCGGATCATTCAGGAAGCCGTGGAGCGGGGGACGCCGCCGGAGAAGATTTTCTGCGTCTGCGGGGCGTTTCATGTCTCCGGCCTGCAGGAGAACGCCCCGATGACGGATGCGGAGCTCGCTGTCCTGCCTCAGGTAGAATGCACCGCCACCATCATGCCCTATTCTTACTACCGCCTGTCCAGCCGCTCCGGATATGGAGCGGGGAACAAAGCGCCGGCGTACTTTGAATTGCTGTGGGACGCCCTGCATAAAGGCGGCCCCGGAGATTTGCCCAGCCTCTATCTGACCCACCTGGCCGCAGCCCACCGAAAGGCGGGCAATTTGACCTCCACGGCGGAGGTGATGGAAGCGCTGCGGCTGGCACAGGCCCTATGCGGCCTGCGGCAGAGCCGTTTCCCCTGCCTGGCGGACCTGCGGGACGCGGCGGTGGCAGCCATGGGCCATGGCAGTTTTTCCGAGCTGGCGGCAGCTGTGGCAGCTACGGAGATCGGAACCCGGGTGGGCTTCATTCCGGAGGGGGTCAGCCGCACTTCGGTTCAGGAGGATTTTTACCGGCAGCTGCGGGATCTGCGGCTGGAGAGGTTCCGGGGAGTGGAGGAGCAGCGGCTGGACCTGGATCTGCGGGAGCGGCTGCATGTCAAAAGTGCCCAGGCGGCCCTGCTGGATCTGCGGCGGTCCAGCTTCCTGCATCGGCTGCGGGTATTGAACATTCACTTTGCCACTTTGCTGCCCTCCCGGCAGGAGGGAGCCAACTGGGGAGAATACTGGGCTCTGCGCTGGACGCCGGAAGTGGAGATCGAAGTGGTGGAGTCCTCACTGTTGGGGGATACCATAGAGGGCGCGGCCGCCTTTGCCCTGAAAGAGCGGGGAGAGGCCTGCACCTCCATCGCCCAGGCGGCTGCGGTATTTCAGGATGCCTTCTTGTGCGGAATGCCTGCTGCTGCGCGCAACGCTCTGTCCGTGCTCCAGGGGCTGTCCGTGGACGCGGCGGGCTTGACCGATGTGGCGCAGACGGCTGTGCGTCTTTCCCTGGCGGCGCGGTACGGGGATCTGCGCCGGTTTGATTCTGCCTCGGTGATTCCCCTGCTCCAGCAGCTTTTCCTGCGGGCGTGTCTGATTTTGGAGGATGCCTGCCGGTGTGATGCCAAGGCTGCCCCTGCGGTCACGGCGGCCATGGACCAGCTCAATCGGGTCCAGCTGGAGCACGAATGCCTGGAAAGCGAGCAGTGGCTGGAGCTGCTGCGGCGGATATCCGACCGGGATGATCTGAATACGCTTTGCTCCGGATTTGCCATGGCGGTGCTGCTGGAGCGGGGAGAGGCGGACGAGGAGCTGCTGGCCCGGGAGCTTTCCCGGCGGCTCTCTCCGGGGGTGCCTGCCGATTTGGGCGCGGGCTGGTTTGAAGGACTGGCGTCCAAAAACCGCTATGCTCTCATTGCCCGGCTGTCTCTGTGGAAGCATCTGGACGACTATCTGTCTACCCTGGATGACCTCCAGTTTCGCCGTGCGCTGGTTTTTCTCCGCCGGGCCTTCTCCGGCTTTACACCGGCGGAGAAGAGTGACATTGCGGAAAATCTGGGGGAAATTTGGGGCGTGAATCAGGTGCAGGCTGCCGAGGTCTTGATGGGAACGCTGTCCCAGAGTGAGCAGGAGTCCCTGAAAAGCCTGGAAGACTTTGACTTTGACGATATTTGAGGGGGTGTCCCATGACACAGCAGGAACGACAAACCCGCTGGCGCCTGATTTTGGGCGCGGAGAGCCAGCCGGACTTTGCGCAGATGGGAGCCGCCCCACTGTCCCAGGAGGAGCTGCTGATCGACGGCGCGTTGGCTGCCATCTACGGCAGACCGGAGGAGAGTTTCCAGGCAGCGGGGCAGGGAGGCGGACACGGGCCTTCCGCCCCTCACATTGCCAAATGGCTGGGGGATCTGCGTA
>CABUDN010000092.1 GCA_902490355.1 uncultured Oscillibacter sp. | reverse complement strand
GAGATAAAGGAATGTGACTGGAGTTCAGACGTGTGCTCTTCCGATCTCATGGATCGTCCCCAGAGGGCCGTGTTCTTTCTGGAAGAGGACTCCTCCGTTCCGGAACATTCCAAACCGCTGATGCTGGAAGCCGTTGTTTTTTGCCCGATCCTCACCTGGGCGGGCGAGCAGTTGTGGGCCGATGGTGTGCAGCGTTTTTTTGTCGTCTGCGGTCCCCGTTTCGCCGCGGAAGCCCGCGCATGCCTGCCGGAGGAGGCGGATGTTACGGTTTCCGAGCGGCAGGAGGATCTGATGGCATTCCTGAACACACCGGACCCGGTGCTGGTTTTGTGCCGGGCGGCGCTGCCTGCAAAGCAGGCCGGTCCTGGATTTGCCTATGCGGCGCCGGGCTATGAGCTGCAGGAGAGCTGGAAAGAACGGATGACCAATCAGGTCACCGCTGCGGAGCTGGTGTCCGGCTGGCTGCCGGTTTTCGGACCGGATACCATTGCGGAGCTGGAGCCCCTGTTCCGGGAGCGGATTGTCCGGGAGCATCAGCGCAAGGGCGTGCGGATCCTGGATCCCAACGCGGTTTATATTGATCCCCGGGTCACCATCGGTGCGGGCACGGTACTGCTGCCCGGTACGATTTTAAAGGGTGAATGCCGGATCGGTGCCCACTGCACCATCGGGCCCAACGCGGTGGTCAACAGCTGCGTGGTGGGAGACGGTGTGGAGATCAACGCCTCTCAGGTCAATGAGAGCACCTTCGGCGACGGCTGCGATGTGGGGCCCTACGCGCATGTGCGTCCGGGCTGCACGGTAGGCGCCAAGTGCCACATCGGCGCGTTTGTGCAGCTGAAGAACTGCGTGCTGGGTGAAGGCACCAAGATGTCTCACCTGACCTATGTAGGCGACGCCGACGTCGGCAGCGGCGTCAACTTCGGCTGCGGCACCATTACCACCAACTATGATGGATTCAAAAAGCACCGCTGCACCATCGGCGACCGGGCGTTTATCGGCTGCAACACCAACCTCATCGCACCGGTCACGGTGGGCGAGGGGTCCTATATCGCCGCGGGCAGCACCATCACCGACGAGGTACCGCCGGATGCGCTGGCGGTGGCCCGTACCCGGCAGAAGAATCTGGAGGGCTGGGCGGCCCGCCGCAGAAAGATGCATGGGCAGGAGCAGTGAGTTCCGCCGTGCTGAACACTCACAAAACAAATAAAACTTAAGTTTCACGAACAATATAGGAAAGAGGGCGTTTGGAAATGATTTCTCACGGCAAGGATATCAAGGTATTTTCCGGCAATTCCAATCCAAAACTGGCGGAGGAAATCTGCAAACTCATGGGAACGAAGCTGGGTGAATCCGAGGTAGGCACGTTCTCTGACGGCGAGGTCTTTGTGTCTTTGTATGAGACGGTCCGCGGCAGCGATGTGTTTGTGGTCCAGTCTACCTGCACCCCCGTCAACAACAATCTCATGGAACTGCTCATTATGATCGATGCGCTCAAGCGGGCATCCGCCGGACGCATTACCGCAGTGGTTCCCTACTTCGGTTATGCACGGCAGGACCGCAAGGCCAAGGCCCGGGATCCCATCACCGCCAAGCTGGTGGCCAACATGATCACCACCGCCGGTGCCGACCGTGTGCTGACCATGGACCTGCACGCCTCCCAGATTCAGGGCTTCTTTGACATCCCGGTGGACAATCTGGCCGGCAACCCCATCTTTGTGGATTACTACGCCAAGAAGTTCGGTGCCGACTGCGAGAACATGATGGTGGTTTCCCCCGACGTGGGCTCCGTGGCCCGCGCCCGTGCCTTCGCCCAGAAGCTGCACATGAACCTGGCCATCGTGGACAAGCGCCGTCAGAAGGCCAACAGCTGCGAAGTGATGAACGTCATCGGTGATGTGGCCGGCAAGGACTGCATCCTCTTTGACGACATGGTCGATACCGGCGGGTCTCTGTGCAACGCCGCCAAGGCTCTGATCGAAGTGGGCGGCGCCAAGAGCGTCCATGCCTGCGCCTCTCACGGCGTGCTCTCCGGCCCGGCCATCGAGCGGATCAACAACAGCGTCATTCAGGAGCTGGCTCTGCTCAACACCGTGCCCGAGATCGATCCTGCCAAGAGCAGCAAGATCAAGTATCTGTCCGTGGGCCCCATGTTCTGCGAGGCCATCGAGCGGATCTATCAGGAGATCTCCATCTCCAAGCTCTTCCGCTGAGCGGGAGACGGACCCGGGAACTGAACAGATGGAATCAACAAGGCGGGAAAGGATGCTTTCCCGCCTTGCTCCGCTGTCGGCCCACTATATTTAACATTAGAAAAAGGAGCACGTTATGCTGTTTGGGAATGCATCCTCCGCTGTGGAGTGGCTGGTGGTGGGCCTGGGAAATCCGGGCCAGAAGTATGCCAACACCCGCCACAACATGGGATTTCTCACGGTGGACCTGCTGGCCGAGGAAGCCGGAGTCCAGCTCAACAAGGTGAAGTTCAAGTCCGCCTACAACATCCTGCGCTTTGCCGGTACCCGGTGCCTGGTTATGAAGCCGCAGACGTATATGAACCTCTCCGGCGAGGCGGTGCGGGAGGCGGCACAGTTTTACAAGATTCCGCCGGAGCGGATACTGGTCATTTATGATGATGTGTCCCTGCCGGTGGGCAAGCTCCGGGTGCGGCCCTCCGGTTCTGCCGGCGGCCATAACGGCATCAAGAACATCATTGCCCATCTGGGAACCCAGGACTTCCCCCGGGTGAAAATCGGCACCGGTGCTCCCGGTGAGGGCGGCGACATGATCGACTGGGTCATCGGCGTGCCCTCTCAGGCGGACCGGAAGATCCTGCTGGAGACCTTCCACCGCGCCATTGAGGCTGCCGCGTGCATCATTGAGCACGGCTGCCAGAAGGCCATGAATGATTTCAACTGATTTTCCCCTCCGGCGGCAAGATTGGGCTGCCGGAGGCATAGAATAAACCGCGCCGCATAGCGGCGCGGAGGTTCTTTTATTCCATAGATTTCCAAATTTTTACAAGGACGATGGCCATGGAACAATTCCTGCAACAACTGCAAACGATTCCGGAGACGGCGGAGCTGATCCGCCGGGTGGAAGAAGGCGGCTGCCCGGCGGCGGTCAGCGGACTGCAGCCGGTGCAGCGGGCCTGCGTGGGCGCCGCGGTGGCCCGGGGAACGGGCCGTCCGGCGGTGTTTGTCTGCGGCGACGAGCGGGAGGTCCGGCAGCTGTCCGGAGATCTGCGGACCCTGATGGGGCAGGAGCCGGTGCAGCTTCTGGCCCGGGAGTGGCAGTTCCGGCCCGGCGCGGTCTCCTCCCGGGAGTGGGAGCGCAGCCGTCTGGCGGCGCTGTATGCCCTGGCCCGGGGACAGGCACCGGTGGTGGTGACGACAGCGGACGCGCTGATGGCCCGGACTCTGTCGCCCCAGACCCTGCTGGACCGGTCCGTCACCATCCGAACCGGAGAACGAACCGATCTGAAGACCTTGAGCCAGACGCTGCTTTCCGCGGGCTATACCCGCTGTGATCAGGTGGAAGGTGTGGGGCAGTTTGCCCTGCGGGGCGGCATTCTGGACGTTTTTTCCCCCCTGATGGAGCAGCCGGTGCGCTGTGAGTTTTTCGATGATGAGATCGATTCCATGGGGACCTTCGATCCCGGCACCCAGCGCCGCACCGCCAATGTGGATTCGGCTCTGCTGCTGCCGGCGGCGGAGGTGCTCCCCCGGTGCGCGCCGGAGGGATTGGAAGGCCTGGGACGGCGGCTGTCCGCCCTGGCGGAAAAGCTGGAGAAAACCGGCGGGGCCGGTGCCAAGGCCGCGCCCCGGCTGCGGGAGGATGCGGAGCTGCTGCTGGGCGGGGGACTGCCCGGCGGCATGGACCGGTATTTGGCGGCGATTTATCCCGATACGGTGACCGGTGTTCACTATCTGCCGCAGGATGCAGTGGTGTTTTTCAGCGAGAGCGGCCGGGTGGAGGAGCGGGCCAAGGCTGCGGCGGTCCAGCTGCGCCAGGACCTGGAATCCCTTCTGGAAGCGGGCGTGATGACCGGGGAGTTTGCCCGGGTGGCGCTTTCTCCGGAGGAGCTGTACGCGGCGCTGGAGGCGTTTCCTGTTATTATGGCCGACTCCCTGCCTACGTCCCGGCATCCCGTGCGGCCCCGGGGACTTTTGAGCATCAACGCCCGGCAGCTGAGCGCCTACGGCGGAAGCCTGGAGACCGCTGTGGCGGATCTGGAACAGTACCGGCAAAGCGGCAGCGCGGTACTGGTGCTCTGCGGCAGCGAGAGCCGGTGCCAGAACCTTCAGCGGATGCTGGAAGAGCGGGGGATTCCCTCCGCCCTGGATCCCAAGAATACCGCCATGCCCCGGCCGGGGCAGATCCGCATCGGGGTGGGTGCGCTCTCCGCCGGATGCGAGTGGCCGGTCTTGAAGCTGGCCGTGCTGACGGAGGGACAGCTGACGGCCCCGGTGCGCCGTCAGCCCAAGTGGAAAAAGGAGTCCAACCGGCAAAAGCTCCAGTCCTATACGGACCTCTCGCCCGGCGATCTGGTGGTGCACGCCCACCACGGCGTGGGCCGGTTTGCCGGAATCCAGAGGATGCCGGTGGACGGTGTGGAAAAGGACTATATGAAGATCGATTACGCCGGCGGAGACTGCCTGTATGTCCCCGCTACGGCGCTGGATCTGGTGTCCAAATATATCGGCGGCGGTGAAGACCAGGAGCGCCAGAAGCTCAACAAGCTGGGCGGTACCGAGTGGGCCAAGCAGAAAACCCGGGCCAAGAAGGCCGCCAAGGATCTGGCCAAGGGCCTGACAGCGCTGTATGCCGAGCGCCAGCGCCGCCCCGGCTTTGCCTTCTCGCCGGACTCCCCCTGGCAGCTGGAGTTTGAGGAGTCCTTCCCCTATGCGGAGACGGACGATCAGCTCCGGGCCATCCGGGATATCAAGCAGGACATGGAAAAGCCCCGGCCCATGGACCGCCTGCTGTGCGGCGACGTGGGCTACGGCAAGACGGAGGTAGCCCTTCGGGCGGTGATGAAGTGCGTGCTGGACGGCAAGCAGGCGGCCATTCTGGTGCCGACCACCGTGCTGGCACAGCAGCATTATGCCACCGCCTGCGGCCGCTTCCGGGCCTTTCCTGTCAAAATCGAGGTGCTCTCCCGCTATACCTCCGCCAAGGAGCAAAAGCGAATCCTGGATGCGGTCAAGCGGGGGAGCGTCGACCTGCTCATCGGCACCCATAAGCTGCTGCAAAAGGGGGTGGAGTTCCACGACCTGGGGCTTTTGGTCATCGATGAGGAGCAGCGCTTCGGCGTGACCCACAAGGAGCGCCTCAAAGAGATGAGCCGCCAGGTGGACGTGCTGACCCTCTCCGCTACCCCTATTCCCCGGACGCTGAATATGGCGTTGTCGGGACTGCGGGATATGTCCACCATCGAAGAGCCGCCCGCAGACCGTCAGCCGGTACAGACCTATGTGCTGGAACACGACTGGGCCCTGCTGGAGGACGCCATGCGCCGGGAGCTCAGCCGGGGCGGGCAGATCTATTACCTGCATAACCGGGTGGAGAGCATTGACGCCACGGCCGCCCGCATCCAGAAGATGCTGGGGCCGGAGGCCCGGATTGTCACCGGACACGGCAAAATGGGGGAGCAGGAGCTCAGCTCCGTGATGCAGGCCATGGTGGACGGCGAGGCGGATGTGCTGGTGTGCACCACCATCATCGAAACCGGCATCGACATCCCCAATGTCAACACCCTGATTATTGAGGACGCCGACAAGATGGGCCTGGCCCAGCTCCATCAGATCCGGGGCCGCATCGGCCGCAGCTCCCGCCGGGCCTATGCCTATCTCACCTACCGCAAGGGCAAGATCCTTCAGGAGACGGCAGCCAAGCGTCTGGCGGCCATTCGGGAATACGTGGAGTTTGGTTCCGGCTTCAAGATCGCCATGCGGGATCTGGAAATCCGGGGCGCGGGCAACCTGCTGGGGCCTGAGCAGTCCGGCTATCTCATGAGCGTGGGCTACGACCTCTATCTCAAGCTGTTGGAAGAGGCAGTACTGGAGGAACGGGGCGAGGAAAAGCAGATCGAGACGGAGTGCTCCGCAGACCTCACCGTCAACGCCAATATTCCCGAGCGGTATGTGGCCTCTCCGGAACAGAGAATGGATCTGTACCGGCGGATTGCCGCCATCCGAACCGACGAGGATGCCTCCGATCTGCTGGACGAGATGCTGGACCGCTACGGCGATGCGCCCAAATCCGTGCTGGCGCTGCTGGATGTGGCTCTGCTGCGGGCCGCGGCGGCCAAGGCGGGGATTTCCGATATCTCCCAGAAGAAGGATGTGCTGCGGTTCCAGCTGGCCCGGTTCCAGCCGGAGGCACTGGTATCGGTATGCGGGCTGGGCAAGTACAAATACCGCCTGACCCTGGCAGCGGGAGAATCTCCCGCCTTGTCCCTCAAGCTCAAGCCCGGCGAGGATGTCCTGGAGGCCGCCCTCGCTCTGGTGGAGGATTTGAAGCTGGCCGGCGAGCAGCCATCGCCGCAGGCATAATCGCCCCGCTTTCCGCATAGGGTTGGAAGGACAACCCGGGGAGAGGAGCGAACGCATATGAAAGTTCGAATCATGGGCCTGGCCCTTTCACTGTGTCTCGTGCTGTCGTCCTGCGGCAGCCGGGACAGTGGGGGCCAGGCTTCGCTTTTGGCGCAGGCCGCGGGCTGGGACGATACCCAGACCCTGCTGGTGATCGGAGGGAGGGAGGTGCCCGGATGGCGGTATCTCTACTGGCTCTCCGGTGCCTGTGACCGGGTCCGGGAGGAGTACGCCCTCTCCGGCGCAGATCTGGACTGGCAGGCCGCAGTGGGAAACGGAACCCTGGCCGATGAAGTCAAGGAACAGGCGCTGCGGGATACGGCGCTGTATACCCAGGTGGAACTGTGGGCGGAGCAGTATGGGTATACCCTGACCCAGGAGGATCAGGCGTCTCTGGAGCAGGAATGGCAGGAGCAGACCGCGGGCGGGGAAGAGGCTGCGCTGCATCAGCTGGAAAGCCAGGGCCTGACCCGGGAGCGGGCGGAGGAGCTGGCATCGGTGGGGCTGCTGTATGCCGGGCTGTACCGGATGTGCCAGACGGAGGGCAGCCCTTTGGCACCGACCCAGGAGGAATTGCAGACGTTTGCCGCCCAGCAGGGGATTGTGACGGTAGACCGCATCTTCTATCCGGCCGGAGAGGATCCGGACGCCGCCCGGACCCAGGCGGCAGAGGCGTTTTCCGCCCTCAATGGAGCAGCGGACCAGGCGGAGGTGTTTACCGCCCTGGCCTCTGCCGCGGGGGATCCTGCCGGTCCCCGGACCATCACGGCCGGAGACGGCACCCTGGATCCGGAGCTGGAGGAAGCGGCCGCGGCCCTGGAGGAGGGGCAGTGCTCCGGCATTCTGGAGACGGATGAGGGGTTTTCCATCCTGCGCCGTCTTTCCACAGACTCCCGGGAGTTGGCTGGGGCGTGGTTTGACGTGCAGCTCCAGAATGCGGCGGCAGACATTTCGGTGGAGACCGGGGAGCGATACGATCAGCTCAATCCTGCGGAATTTGATGCCGCTTTGGAGCGGCTGCGGGAGGAGTTGGAACAGGCGGAATAAGCCCTGGAAAAAGGGGACTTCGTCACCTTGACGAAAAGAGAGATTGTTTTGTCAAAGATTTAACAAATTTTCAAAATTCACAAAGATTTACATTGACGCAAGCAGGAAAAGCCACTATAATCAAAATCGTGAGAAGACAATCTTCACAATTTGTCAAAAATTTGGCAAATATGTTACGGGCTTAACAATGCTGGTTGAAGCCCGTATCCGGGACGGTGCAAGGCCGCCAAATAAAAAAGAAAAACGGAGGAACACCATGAAAGATCTCTACGTCGTGAATTGCTGCAGAACCGCTATTGGCTCTTTTGGCGGCTCTCTGAAGAACACGCCCGCCACCGAGATGGGTGCCATCGTCGTCAAGGAGGCCCTCAACCGCGCCGGCGTGAAGCCTGAGCAGGTGGATGAGGTGATGTTCGGCTGCATCCTGACCGCTGGCCTGGGCCAGAACGTGGCTCGCCAGGTCTCCATCAAGGCCGGCATTCCCTACTCCGTTCCCGCCTATACCGTGGGCATGGTCTGCGGCTCCGGCATGAAGTCCGTGATCGAGGGCGCCCGTTCCATCCTGGCCGGCGACGCTGAGATCGTGGTCTGCGGCGGTACCGAGAACATGAGCGCCGCTCCCTTTGCCGCTCCCGACGCCCGCTGGGGCGCCCGCATGGGTGACAAGAAGCTGGTGGACACCATGATCAAGGACGGCCTGTGGGACGCCTACAACAACTATCACATGGGCACCACCGCTGAGAACATCAACGACATCTGGGGCATCACCCGCAAGGAGCAGGACGAGTTCGCCGCCGCTTCCCAGCAGAAGGCCTGCGCTGCCCGCGATTCCGGCCGTTTTGACGATGAGATCGTGGCCGTTCCCGTGAAGGTCAAGAAGGAGATCGTGGAGTTCAAGCGCGACGAGTATCCCAAGGAGGGCGTCACCGCTGAGAGCGTTGCCAAGCTCAAGGGCGCGTTCCCCGTTGGTCCCGAGTCCCCCAATCCCCAGGTTGTGCACACCTTCGAGCCCAAGGGCATCCAGGAGGCTGAGGACCGCGGCACCCAGCGTGTGACCGCTGCCAACGCTTCCGGCATCAACGACGGCGCTGCCGCCATCGTGCTGGCTTCCGGCGAGGCTGTGGAGAAGTACGGCCTCAAGCCCATGGCCAAGCTGATCGGCTGGGGCCAGGGCGGCGTGGATCCCAAGATCATGGGCGTGGGTCCCGTGGTGGCTTCCCGCAACGCTATGGCCAAGGCCGGCGTGACCATCGATGACATTGACCTGGTGGAGGCCAACGAGGCTTTCGCTGCGCAGTCCATCGCCGTGGCCCGCGAGCTGGGCTTCGACATGAGCAAGGTCAACGTCAACGGCGGCGCCATCGCCCTGGGTCACCCCGTGGGTGCTTCCGGTGCCCGGATCATCGTCACCCTGCTGCACGAGATGGCCAAGCGTCCCGAGGCCAAGAAGGGCCTGGCCACGCTGTGCATCGGCGGCGGCATGGGCACTGCCACCGTGTTCGAGAAGTGCTGAGCGGTTTACCCAAACCCCAACAAGTAAAAAACGGAGGAGCCATCTGGCTCCTCCGTTTTTTTTGCGTCGGGCTCAGCGGGTGACCCGAATGGCGTTGACCGGGCAGCCGTTGGCTGCGTCGGAAACCCGGCCGGACCGTCCGGCCTCCGGCTGGGCGATGACCGTGGAGTGCCGGCCGACAATGGCAAAGACCTCCGGCGCGGCATACGCGCACATGCCGCAGCCAATGCAGCGGGCAGGGTCGACAGTAACCGTCATAATGGGACCTCCTCATGGGAATTTGCCTTTATTGTAATACATCCGGGGCCGCAGTCCAAGATGTTTTTCCGGGAAGAAGGGGCGGATTGTGTTTGATGGAACCTTTTGCGCGTCTGCGTCGTCTTTCTTACAGAAATTCTGGAAAGACCGGCGGATTTTGTCGCTTCTTTGGGATTTACAATGGAACGGGTTTGTGATATCCTAGAAAGCGTTATTATGTAGACTGCTGGTATCTTGACTTGGAGGCGACTCATGAAACCATTTTTTCGCAAAACCGTATCTTTGCTGCTTGCCGTGTCCCTCCTGAGCGGAATCAGTCTGAGTGCCCAGGCTTCTGAGGCTCTGGGTGAGGACCTGACCGCCAAGGACACGCTGCTCAACTATGAGACACAGCTTTCCACCAATGTGTTCTGGAGCACGTCCTATTCGGACCTGCGGACGGAAAACCTCATTACCTACACGCCCAATGAGGACGTGACGCCCATTGTGACCTACGGGAGTGTGCTGACCTCCCGGAACACCGTTTCTTCCGCCGCCAAGACTCTGGAGAGTCAGGGCTACCGGGTGGTGGCCGGCATCAACGGTGACTTCTATAATGTGGGCAATGGCCTGCCCATCGGCATTGTCATCACCGAAGGACAGCTGCGCAGCACCGACGGCGGCTATCATGCCATCGGATTCCGGGCTGACGGCACCGCTGTCATCGGCAAGCCCACGGTAAAGGTCAGCGCAGACCTGGGCTATCAGGCTCTGGACAGCTACGGCGTGCCCACACAGGTGGTCCGCCAGCTCACCGGCGTCAACAAGGCCCGGGTATCCACCGGCGGCATTTATCTCTATACGTATGATTTCAATACCGCCCACACCACCGGCACCACCGAGGCCGGCGTGGATGTGCTGTGCACCATTGTGGACGGCCAGCTGGGCATCGGAGACACCCTGACCGTGGTGGTGGACCAGGTGCTGGAGACCTCCACGGCGACGCCCATCGGACCGGATCAGGTGGTACTGTCGGCCAACCAGCAGTCCAACACCTACTATACCGATGCGCTGCGCAACATTCCGGTGGGCTCCACCATTACGCTCACGGCCACAGCCTCCAGCGAGGAGTGGAACGATGTGGAGTACGCGGTGGGTGCGCTGTACTCCCTGGTGGAAAACGGATCTGTGGTTTC
>CABUDN010000091.1 GCA_902490355.1 uncultured Oscillibacter sp. | reverse complement strand
CTCATTCGTCTTAAAAACAGAAGAATTTTTCTTGAATTTAACGTAATTCCCGACGAATGGTTTATAAAAAAACAATATACTGATTTTAGATAAATGCTTGACAGACTGTCCTAACTGTACTATTATAACTAATACACTAGTACAATAACACAGGGGCGCTTTGAAGAAAAACAGCAGCCTGTGTCGTAACAGAATCAGTACACAGAAATGAGGGACGAGGGATGAAAGTTTTACTGACGACAGATTGGTATGCGCCTGCGGTCAACGGCGTGGTGACATCCGTAAAAAATCTGCGGCGGGAACTGGAGCGCCGGGGACATGAGGTCCGGATCTTGACGCTTTCTCAGACGACTCGCTCCCGGGAGCAGGATGGTGTTACGGCTCTGGGATCCGTGGCGGCGGGATTGATTTATCCCGGAGCCCGCCTGCGTACGGCTTTGGCAGGCGGCTATGTACGGGAACTGGTGGAATGGGGGCCGGATGTGGTCCATTCTCAGTGTGAGTTTTCCACCTTCTTTCTTGCCCGCCGCATTGCGGAGGAACTGGATGTGCCGCTGGTTCATACGTATCACACGGTTTACGAAGACTATACCCATTACTTCTCTCCCAGTGTGCGGTTCGGCAGAAAAGCCGTGGCCCTGTTTTCCCGCTGGATCGCCTCCCAGACGGATTGTCTGGTTGCCCCCACAGGGAAGGTGCGGTTCCTGCTGGAAAGCTACGGTGTGTCGCGGCCGGTCTTTGTGGTACCCTCGGGCATTGATCTGCGGCGGTTCCGCCGGGAGCCGGATCCCTGGCGGATGGCGGTTTTGAAGGCCAGTCTGGAGATTCCGGCAGACAATCTGGTGCTGGTCAGCGTGGGACGCCTGGCGGCGGAGAAGAATGTGGAAGAGCTGCTGCGTCTGCGGGCGGCCATGGGTTCGGAGGCCGTGACCCTGCTGCTGGTGGGCGATGGCCCGCACCGGGCCCGGCTGGAGGCTGTGGCTGCGGAGCTGGGGCTGCGCGCCCCTGCGGTAGTGTTTGCCGGGATGGTCCCGCCGGAGCAGGTAGGCGACTGGTATCAGCTGGGAGATCTGTTTGTCAGTGCCTCCACCAGTGAAACCCAGGGCCTGACGTATGCGGAAGCCCTGGCGGCGGGCGTGCCGGCCTTGTGCCGGGCGGATCCGTGCCTGAGCGGCGTCATCCGGGACGGAGAAAACGGATGGCAGTATCAGGACGAGGCGGATTTTCTGCGCAAGCTGTCTTTGTTCCGTTCCCAGCCGCACCGGCGGGAGCAGCTTTCCCGGTGCGCCCGGGAGAGTGCAGAGTCGTTTTCTGCTGAGACGTTTGCCTGTCGGATGGAACGTCTCTATCTCGATCAAATGGAACGTCATCACCATGAAAGGAAGGTGTCTGCATGACCCAACCCATTGAAAAGACCGTATTGAGAGTGGTGTCCCTGGCAGGACTGGCGATCTGTGTCATCCTGGCACTGTGGGGATGGAAAACCGGAATCCTGACCTCGCAGGAGCGGATGGAAGCTCTGGTGGCGGGCTGCGGTGCGGCAGGCGCGCTGATCTTCACCGTGTTCCAGGCGGTGCAGGTGGTGGTGCCGATTCTGCCCGGCGGCCTGGGATGCCTGGTGGGCGTTTTGATGTTCGGTCCGGTGTGGGGCTTTGTCTATAACTATGTGGGGATCTGCGCGGGTTCCCTGATGGCCTTTGCGGTGGCCCGCAGCTGCGGAAAGCCGCTGCTGCCGCTGCTCTTTTCTCAGAAAACCATTGATCGGTACAGCCGCTGGGCAGAGGAGAAGGACCGGTTTTCCCGCCTGTTTGCCCTGGCGATCTTTTTGCCGGTGGCACCGGATGACTTCTTGTGCTATCTGGCCGGTACGACGGATATGACCTGGCGGCGGTACACTGCTATCATCCTTTTGGGCAAGCCCTTTGCCATTTCCCTGTATAGTTTGGGACTGACGGCAATCTGGCAGATGATCACGGGAGCGTAAGGAGGCGCGCAATGCGAATTTATATATACCGTGGCGGCGAACGCCTGGTAGGCAAAAGCGGCGTGGGACAGGCCATGGGACATCAGAGAGAATCCCTGCGGCGAGTCGGAATTGAGCCCACGGACCACTGGACTGCGGACACCGGCGCCGTCCACATCAACACGGTACTTCCTGATTCCGCGGCGGCGGCTGTGTGGGCCCGGCTGCGCGGGAAAAAAGTGGTTTGGTATGGACACTCCACCATGGAGGACTTCCGCAACTCCTTCAAGGGATCCAATCTTCTGGCACCGCTGTTCCGGCGCTGGATTACCTTTTGCTATGGACTGGGAGATGTGGTGATTACACCGTCTGAATACTCCCGCCAGCTGCTCAAGGGCTACGGCCTGCGCCGCCCGGTCTATACGCTTTCCAACGGCGTGGATACGGACAAGTTCCGTCCGGACCCCGCGATGCGGGAGGCGTTCCGGACGCGCTACGGGCTGCGGGAGGATGAAAAAGCGGTGATTTCGGTGGGCCATACCATTGCCCGCAAGGGATTGCCGGAATTCCTGGAGCTTGCCCGCCAGATGCCGGATGTCCGCTTTTTCTGGTTTGGCTGGACAGATCCCCGGCTGATTCCTGCGGCGATCCGCCAGGCAATGGAGGAGGCGCCTGAGAATGTGACGTTCCCGGGATTTGTGGAGCCGGAACGCCTGCGGGAGGCCTACTGCGGCGCTGATGTGTTTGCGTTCCTCAGCCACGAGGAGACCGAGGGAATCGTGGTGCTGGAGGCACTGGCCTGCGGAATCCCCGTGGTGGTACGGGATATCCCGGTTTACCGGGATTGGCTGACGGATGGCATCCACGTGCGCAAAGCCCGGGATACGGATGGATTCCGGGCGGCGGTGGAGGGAATCCTCTCCGGAACGCTGCCGGATCTGACTGCAGCAGGCCGGGCGGTTGCGCAGGCCCGGAGCCTGGAGACCGTCGGGGACCGGCTGCGGGAAATTTACCGGGCGGCCCGGATTCTGCCCGCTCCGACCCCGGTGCCGGTTTCAACCGTTGCGCCGATTCCGGCGCCGGTACCTGCCAAACGATACCGTGTTTGATTCACCGCGCGGCCAGCATGCCGCGCGGCTTTTTTAGGAGAGACAGTCCGGCTGTGCGGTTTATTGGAAGAAGTATATAAAACTGGACAAGGAACTTTTTGCGGCTTTTTACATTCAGGGGCTTTTACATTTTGTCGGAGTGTGATACAATACCCCGCAGACGAAAACGATTACTTTAGAAAGGCGGATATGGACCTATGGATATGAGAAAGACGAAGATTGTCTGCACACTGGGCCCCTCCACGGATCGGGAGGGTGTGCTGCGGGATATGATCCTGGCCGGAATGAATGTGGCCCGGTTTAATTTCTCCCACGGCAGCCATGAAGAGCACAAGGCCCGGCTGGATGTCCTGAAGGCCCTGCGGGAGGAGCTGCATCGGCCCGTGGCGGCCATGCTGGATACCAAGGGACCGGAGATCCGGCTGAAGTCCTTTCAGGATGGCCCGGTGGAATTGGTGACCGGTGCGGAGTTTACACTGACTACGGAGGATGTTCCCGGAGATGTACACCGTTGCTCCATTACCTACGCGGATCTGCCCGGAGACGTGAAGGAAGGGGACACCATTCTGCTCGATGACGGCCTGGTCCGTCTGACTGTCCTGGAGACCACCGCTACGGAAATTCGCTGCCGCGTGGAAAATGACGGCGTGATGAAGAACAACAAGGGCGTCAACGTGCCCGGCGTGCGGCTGAATATGCCGTATATGAGCCAGAGAGACCGGGATGACATTCTCTTTGGTATCGAGCAGGGCTTTGATTATATTGCCGCCAGCTTTGTCCGTTCTGCGGCGGATGTGCGGGAGATCCGCAGCCTGCTGGACCGGGAGGGTTCCTCCATCCGGATTATTGCCAAGGTGGAAAATCAGGAGGGCATTTCCAACCTGTCCGAGATCCTGGCGGTAGCCGACGGCATCATGGTGGCCCGCGGCGATCTGGGTGTGGAAATTGACTTCACCGAGATCCCCATTCTGCAAAAGGATATGATCGCCAAGTGCGTGGCCTGCGGCAAGCCGGTCATCACCGCGACCCAGATGCTGGATTCCATGATTGAAAATCCCCGTCCCACCCGGGCGGAGATCACCGACGTGGCCAACGCCATTTATGACGGAACCTCTGCCATCATGCTCTCCGGCGAGACGGCGGCAGGCAAGTATCCGGTAGAGGCCGTGCGGACCATGGATGCCATTGCCCGCAAGACCGAGGCCAATGTGGACGCGTCTGTGCGGCCCATGAAGATGGTGGGCAAGAACCGTCTTTCCATTACGGCTGCCACGGCCCACGCCGCCTGCACCACGGCCATGGATATTGGCGCCGATGCCATCCTCACCGTCAGCCAGAGAGGCGTGACCGCGCAGATGGTCAGCCGCTTCCGGCCCAGCACCACGGTGGTGGCGCTGCTGCTGGATCCGCAGGTGCAGCGGCAGATGGCGCTGTACTGGGGTGTGGAGCCTCTGACCATGCCCTATGCCAGCAGCACGGATGAACTGGTGGAGTTTGCCGTCAAGACCGCAGTGGAGGCCGGCCTGGTCAAGCAGGGCGACCTGGTGGTGGTCACTGCCGGCGTGCCGGTGGGTGTGACCGGTACCACCAACATGATTCGGGTCCACCAGGTCGGCGGCTCTCTGGTCAATGCCATGGGCATCGGCACCCAGAAGGCCAGCGGCCGGCTGTGCGTGTGCCGCAGCCTGGAGTCCGTGGCGGAGAAGTTCCGTCCCGGCGATGTGCTGGTGGTACCCTATACCACCAATGAGCTGCTGCCCTATATTCGTCAGGCCGCTGCGGTGATCAGCGAGGAGGCCAGTGCGGAGAGCCATACCGCCACCGTGGGACTGACCCTGGATAAGCCCGTGATTGTGGGCGCCACCGACGCCACCCGCCGTCTCAAGGACGGCGTCATGGTGGCGGTGGACTGCGCCAGAGGCATGGTGCAGACGCTGCCCGAATAAGCGTATACGGCAAAAGCGCCCCGTTCCCAGTTGGGAACGGGGCGCTTGTTTGTTGTGGTGTGGCAAAAGAGCGGCAATTGCTTATGCGCCCCATGCGGAGCGGAGAATCTCAGAACAGACCCGTGATCCGGCCGTGCTCGTCCACATCGATCTTTTCCGCTGCCGGAACCTTGGGCAGACCCGGCATGGTCATGATATCGCCGGTCAGGGCCACCAGGAAACCGGCACCGGCAGAGACCTTCAGATTGCGGACTGTGATGGTGAAGCCCTTGGGGGCGCCCAGGAGCGTGGCATCGTCGGAGAAGGAGTACTGGGTTTTGGCCATGCACACCGGCAGACCGCCGAAGCCCAGATCCTCCAGTTCCCGGGCCTGCTTCCGGGCGGCGGGGGTCATGACTGCGCCGTCGGCGTGATAGATCTTGCGGGCGATCTCGTTGAGCTTTTCCTCAATGCTGGATGCCGTGTCGTAGGCAAACTGGAAGTGGTTGGGCTGCTCACAAAGGCGAATGACCTCCTGGGCCAGTGCCTCGCCGCCTGCGCCGCCCTTGGCCCACACTTCGCTCAGGGCCACCCGGACACCCAGAGCCCGGCACCGCTCCTCCACCAGCTGCAGCTCCGCGGGAGTGTCGGTGGGGAAGGCGTTGATGGCCACCACGCAGGGCAGGCCAAAGACCTGGGTGATGTTCTCCACATGCTGGAGCAAGTTGGGAAGGCCGCGCTCCAGAGCCTCCAGGTTTTCTGCATTCAGCTCGGCCTTGGGCACGCCGCCGTGGTTTTTCAGGGCCCGCACGGTGGCTACGACGACCACGGCGCTGGGAGTCAGTCCCGCCAGACGGCACTTGATATCCAGGAACTTCTCAGCGCCCAGGTCCGCACCGAAGCCTGCTTCCGTAACCGCGTAGTCCGCCAGGCGCATGGCCATCCGGGTGGCCATGACGGAGTTGCAGCCATGGGCAATGTTGGCGAAGGGGCCGCCGTGGATGAAGGCGGGGGTGCCCTCCAGAGTCTGGACCAGGTTGGGCTTGAGGGCGTCCTTGAGCAGGGCGGCCATGGCGCCTTCGGCTTTGAGGTCGTGGGCGGTAACGGGCTTGCCGTCAAAGGTATAACCCACCACCATGCGGCCCAGCCGGGCCTTCAGGTCGGGAATGTCGGAGGCCAGGCAGAGAACCGCCATGATCTCACTGGCCACGGTGATGTCGAAGCCATCCTCCCGGGGAACGCCCTGCATCCGGCCGCCCAGGCCGTCCACAATGTTGCGCAGCTGCCGGTCGTTCATGTCCACGCACCGCTTCCAGCAGATCCGCTTGACATCAATGCCCAGAGCGTTGCCCTGCTGAATGTGGTTGTCCAGCATGGCGGCCAGCAGGTTGTTGGCCGCGCCGATGGCGTGGAAGTCACCGGTAAAGTGCAGGTTGATGTCCTCCATGGGCACCACCTGGGCGTAGCCGCCGCCGGCGGCGCCGCCCTTGACGCCGAACACCGGGCCCAGGGAAGGCTCCCGCAGAGCGACCAGAGTGTTCTTTCCCAACCGGCGCATGGCATCCGCCAGGCCCACGGTGGTGGTAGTCTTGCCCTCACCGGCGGGGGTGGGGTTGATAGCAGTGACCAGGATCAGCTTGCCGTCCGGGCGCTTGCTCTCCCGCAGCAGACGGTAGTCCACCTTGGCCTTGTATTTGCCGTAAAGCTCCAGATATTCCTCGTCCACTCCGGCAGTCTGTGCAATTTCCGTAATGGGCTTCATCGTGCAGGATTGGGCGATTTCAATGTCCGACAGATAATTCATGCTGCGGCCTCCATTTTATAAAATCTAAAAAGGTATTACTTTTTTACTTCCCTGAAAAATATATCACGAAATCTGCCGGATGGGAAGAGCGAAAGCGCCCGGAAGCGTGCGGAATTTCATACAGTTATCATAATCTGGACTTATAGCGAGAGCAATAGACAAAATGAAGCGGCATAATGGACGCAAAAAACCGGACCGGCTGCAGCCGGTCCGGTTTGACAGGACACGAATCAGAATTCGGCGTTGCCCACGGTGCGGGGATGGGGCAGGACGTCCCGGATGTTGGAGATGCCGGTGAGGTACATGACCAGGCGCTCGAAGCCCAGGCCGAAGCCCGCATGCTTGCAGCTGCCGTAGCGGCGCAGGTCGCAGTACCACCAGTAGTCCTTGGGATTCATCCCCAGCTCCTGGATGCGGCCTTCCAGCAGCTCCAGCCGCTCTTCACGCTGGCTGCCGCCGATGATCTCGCCGATGCCGGGGACCAGGCAGTCCGCCGCGGCCACGGTCTTGCCGTCGTCGTTCATGCGCATATAGAACGCCTTGATCTCCTTGGGATAGTCGGTGACGAACACGGGTTTCTTGTAGACCTGCTCGGTGAGGTAGCGCTCATGCTCAGTCTGGAGATCGCAGCCCCAGAAGACCTTGTAGTCGAACTTGTCGTTGTTCTGCTCCAGAATCTTCACGGCCTCGGTGTAGGTCACCCGGCCGAAGTCGGAGGAGGCCACGTGCTCCAGCCGCTCCAGCAGGCCCTTATCCACGAAGCTGTTGAAGAAGGCCAGCTCATCGGGGCAGCGCTCCATGACCCGGCGGATCACGAATTTGATCATGGCTTCCGCCACGTCCATGTCGCCCTTGAGGTCGGTGAAGGCCATTTCCGGCTCGATCATCCAGAACTCAGCGGCATGGCGCTGGGTGTTGGAGTTTTCCGCCCGGAAGGTGGGGCCGAAGGTGTAGACATCGCCGAAGGCCATGGCGAAGTTCTCGGCATTGAGCTGGCCGGAAACCGTGAGGTTGGCGGGCTTGCCGAAGAAGTCCTGGCTGAAGTCCACCTGGCCGTCCTCGGTCAGAGGCGGATTCTGGGGGTCCAGGGTGGTGACCCGGAACATCTCACCGGCACCCTCGCAGTCGCTGGCGGTGATGATGGGGGTGTGGACGTAGACGAAGCCCCGGCTCTGGAAGAACTCATGGATGGCAAACGCAGCCACGCTGCGCACCCGGAAGGCGGCGGAGAACAGGTTGGTCCGGGGCCGCAGGTGCTGGATCGTGCGCAGGAACTCCACGCTGTGGCGCTTTTTCTGGAGGGGATAGTCGGGAGAGGAGGTGCCCTCCACTTCGATATGCTGGGCCTTGAGCTCCAGAGGCTGCTTGGCCTGGGGGGTGAGGGTCACCGTGCCGGTGACGATCAGGGCGGCGCCCACGTTCTGGGCGGCGATTTCCTTATAATTGTCCAGAGCGGCGGATTCCATCACCACCTGGAGGTTCTTGAAGCAGGAACCGTCGTTGAGCTCAATGAAGCCGAAGCCCTTCAGGTCCCGGATGGTGCGGACCCAGCCGCCCACGGTGACGGTCTGGCCGGAGAGCGTCTCGCTGTCGGCGAAGATCGCTGCGATTTTCGTATAACTCATGATATTCACCCGTTTTTTCTTGGTTTTGGAGCAATTCCCTCGTATTGTACTCCATTCCGTCCCACTTTACAAGAGGAAACGGGATTTTCTCCGGGAAATGGAGCCGGTTTTGTTAACGGCGGCGGACCCGGCGGATTTTATCCGCCAGCAGGATTCCGCCGCAGGCCAGGAACAGCCCGCCGCAGAACATCAGGGGAATGCTTCCCGACTGCATTCCAACGTAGAGAAGCAGCCCGGAAAGCCCCAGCCAGAGCGCCGCCAGCACGGCTGCCAACAGGGCCCGGACCACCAGGGGGACACGGCGAGAAGAAGCGCCGTGAAGCGCGCCTTCCAGAACGATTTCCAACACAATCTCCAGCAGATCCGACATCGTGGGTCCTCCTGTATACTGCCTCATGGGCGGTTTGGTGAGGCGAGTATACCAGATGGCGGCCGGGATGGCAAGACATTCAGGAGATGGCCTCGCTGCCGATGGTGTAGCTGTTCCAGAAGCCGTCCACAGACACGGCGGTGCAGTCGCTGAAAATGTAGGCGCCCAGGCCGGAGCGCCATTTTTCCGCGTCAAACCGCACGCCGTCATACTGCGTAGAGGCAGTTCCGGTCTCCATGGCGGGGAGGCTGAAGACCACCGGCTCTTCCGTTTCCCGGATGGAGAACAGGCACCCGTCCTCCCATTGCCAGAACTGAGGGCCGTCCGGATTGTCACCGAGCGGCTCGCTGGTGAGATAGCCCTGCTCCGCCAGCTCCTCGAAGGTGCCCTGAATGGGGGAAAGCCCCGTGTACTGACCGAAAGCCCACGCCACCGCCGCCTGCTCCGACTGGCTCAGGCGGGTCTGGGACAGGTCGATGCCCAGCTCCGTGATGTCGCTGTTGAGGCCGTTGTCGGTGTTCCAGAGATCCTCCAGCACCGTGAGATACAGCCCGCACAGATTGTCAAATCCCGCCGTTGTCACGGAGACGGATTCCATCCCGCCCAGCTGCATGGGATAGCTCTCCATGATGCCGCCGTCATAGGCGATGGTGGCAAGGGCGCCCACCAGAGAGCCGCCGGGGAGATCGGAAGCGGCCGGGTCCTGCGGATCGAAGTCCGCACTGTCCAGCGTCCAGGGAATGCCGTCCAGGGAGAGGGAATAGAGGCCGCTGTCCTCCTGACCGGCCAGAAGGACCGTGCTTTCCTGGACGGAGACGATGCGCCCAGTGAGGGTGGCCTGGGGAGATTCGGGTTCTTCGGCCGGTGTCTGAGGGGTCGGGGACTGGGAGGCACAGGCGGACAGAAGCAGCGCCAGGGCCAGGGCTGCAAGTTGAATCCTGATGCGTTTCATGGGGATCCCTCCTTATGATCTTGTACTAGGTTTGTCGCTGCGGCGGGGGATTTTGTTCCGAAGCTGCTGCGGCCCAAAGGAATTTTGGCCGGGACGGACGCTTGCCAAACGCGCCGGGCTTTGCTACACTGGGCAGGCCGGAAACGGATTCCGGCCTGTTTGATGGGAGGACGTATATGAATACGATGCAATATCTGCCGGAGGCGGCCAACGACCGGGTGTTTGCCCTGATCGGCAGCCCCTGGGGCGTGCTGGCGGTTTGGCTGGTCATCATCAATGTGGTGACCTTTCTGGTGTTTGGAGTGGACAAATGGAAGGCCAAACGCAAGGTGCGCCGCGAGCAGGTGCGGCGGGTGCCGGAAAAGACGCTGTTTCTCCTGGCGGCGCTGGGCGGAGGCCTGGGCGCTCTGATCGGGATGCGGGTCTGGCATCATAAGACGCTCCACCGCTCCTTCCGGTACGGCATCCCGGCGATTTTGCTGGTGGAGGCCGTGGGGCTTTTTTATCTGTGGTGGCGTTTTGCGGCGTAAAAAAACCGCGCCCTGGTATTTATCCAGGGCGCGGTTTCATTTTGGTAAGCGGTCAGCCTTGCTCCGACAGCCAGGCCAGAAAACTCTCCGCCGTATCCAGCTGCCGCTCGTCCAGCAGGCGCAGATACTGGGCCACGTTCTCCCAGCGGGCGGTCTCCTGCCGGGCGGAACCCACCAGAAAGGTGTCCGGCGTGGTATCCAAAGCGGCGGCCAGGCGCATGACAACCTCGATGCTGGGGATGGAGAGACCTCGTTCAATGCTGGAAAGATATTTATAGCCGATTTCAGCGCGCTCTTCTACTTCGGACTGCTTTAATCCGAGGCTTTTTCTGCGGTGTGCGATTCGTTTTCCAATCAGTTTATAGTCAATATTCATATAGCATCCCCCATGAATAATAAGATAGGAAT
>CABUDN010000090.1 GCA_902490355.1 uncultured Oscillibacter sp. | reverse complement strand
GCGACCACCGAGATCTACACTCTTTCCCTACACGACGCTCTTCCGATCTTTTGTATACTTCTGCAAGGAGACAAGTGGGATGTCTCACTAAATAAATCACTTTAAATCAATTTGAATCATTTTTTAACATATTACGCCAAGTTTACATAGTTGTCAATCCTATCCAACATAAAAAAACACAAAACGAAACAAAATAGTTCAAAATAAACAACGATATGAATGAAAATGAACGAGCGCGACAAATACTTGCAGCATTTGCATCGCAAAAGTGCGTGAATTTGTTGGACAAATCCTCAAAAAAATCACAAAACGGAAGACTGTTAAAGTGTAAACTTATTCAAAAAATAGTCAATAAGAATTCGCTGCGGACAGGTTGAACGAGAACTGTCCGTCTATGCAGTACACACTGCGGAAGCTGTCCGGGATCCGCAGCGTAAAGGGTAAAAAAACCTGTCCGGGCGCTTCAGGCACCCGGACAGGTTGAATGAAAAGGGAACATGCGACAGTTCGTTTACAAACAGAGAAAACCGCTGCTTCTGATCGGATTCCTGCAGCCGGTATGGGTCTCAAGGCTGCGCTCTGTTCTGAACATCAAAGAACAGCTCTTTGGCGTTGAGGCCAAGGATCCGCTCCCGGTCTGCAGGCGGGATGTTCCGACACTGTACCGCTACCAAGTTGATCAATTGACGCATGGTGGCGTGGTTGAGCATGCCGGGATAATCCGAGGACCACATGAGTTTTTTGGCTCCGACTTCCCGCCAGGCTTTCTCGATGATTTCCACAGAGGTGGGGAAGGGATATTCTTCCTGGAAATAGACCGGCACGGTGGAAGTGTCGAACCAGACATTGTCATGATCCCGCACCAGAGCAATCAGTTCGTCAAAGTTGCTCTTTTTCACACCGGCAGAAAAACAGGCGTCTGCACCCATATGACAGAGGATGAAGGAGATGTTGGAGTAGCGGTTTACCAGTTGAATGGTATCTTCCACATCCCGGTCGGTAAACAGATGCAAAAATACCGGCTGGGCATGACGGTCAATACACTCCCAAACGGGACGCAGCGCCTCATCCGCCATGTGCATTTGCCGGGCACACTGGAAGGTGCTGTCGGTTTCAACCTTGAACCCCATGAGCGGGGTTTGCTGATAGAGCCGCTCCAGTTCCTCGGCTGCAGCGGCGCCTTTGGTAAGGTCCACCAGGGCAACAGCCCGTAAACGCTCAGGATATTGCTGGACACAGCGGATGAAATAATCATTGTGATAGCCGTAGTATGGATTTGCCATCAGCACCGCGCGGGAAATTCCGCACCAATCCATATAGGCGATGAGCGTTTCCACGGTACTGGTGGTATCGTGGAAAGAAGGCGGCAGGAACTGCCGGATCTCATTTCCGACCTTGACACGGCCAAGGGGCTGGGATGTCATGGGCAGGCTGTTGGTAATGCCGCATACTGTCGGATAGACATGGGCGTGAATATCAATGATTTCCACAAGCGCACGGCTCCTTTCTGCACAGAGAGTTTTGAGTAAAACGGAATCAGACCTCTACCCACATGGTGACGGGGGCGCTGTCCAGCCCGTCCAGAAACAGGGGGATGGCGGCAGCTTCCTTCAAAAAGCCGGAGGGAAGTCCGGCCATGTGGACATCTTCGATGATGCAGATGTAGCCGTCCCGGTAATTTCCCAACAACTGGCGGTGGGCCTCGTCACCGTCTGTGGTGTCTGCGGGGCAGGCCAGGGAGAGGAAATCAACCGCAACCGCTTTTAAGGTTCCGCAAAATCGATCCGCCAGATAGGCCGCGCAGGCTGCGCTTACAGCAGGACCCTGCTGGCTGTATGCAGCCGGATCTTCGCTTCTCTGCGCTTCAAAGCCTGTGCGCAGCATCAGCAGATCGCAGACTTTGAGGGAGTCCTCATAGGGCTGCAGATCGGATACCTCGATCTTTTCAAGGCGGCCCTTGGGAATGTCCAATAACAGCGGATGCTGGTAGAAGAAGCGATCCTTTGGGATTTCGTTGATGGTAAGGCCCGCGGCATGATAATGCCGGGGCGCGTCAAAATGCGTACCGAAATGATTGAACAGGGTAAAGGAATACGTGTTTGCCGTATCTCCGTTTTCCAGGGAGGTGTATTGATTGAGCTCCACAGTGGGGTTCCCGGGCCAGCCGGGATCCCCCTTGCGGATCAGATGAGACACAAATACCCGCATAAAATTCACCTTTCCTCAGTTGCTCTTCTTCCGGCGGTATACGCTGACCAGCAGCAGAATCAAGATCATGCCGCTGATGATTTTCTTGCCGGATTCCGCCATGTTCACAATGGTCATAATGCTGGAAACCATGGTCATGACCATGACACCGGCAATGGTGCCCACATAGCCGCCGATTCCGCCTACCACGGACGTACCGCCGATGACCACCGATGCGATGGAATCCATATTGTAGCTGGAACCGGTGGACAGATAGCTGGTACCGGTGTATCCCACGAACAACACGCCGGTGATGGCTGCCAGAATGCCGGAGATGGCATAGACCGAAATGATGGTGGCGGGAACATTGATGCCGGAATAGCGTGCGCTTTGCCGGTTCACGCCGATGGCATACACCGCGCGGCCGAAGATGGTATACTTCAGGAGAATGATGACGGTGGCGCTGAGAAGGATCCAAAGGAGAATCGTTCCGTTGATGTTGAGAATGCGCAGGGGGCTGTCTTCAGAAAACAGGTCCCGGATTCTCCCGTTTGCCAGATTGGTGAAAATGGGAGAGGCATAGCCCTTGGGAGCGCCGTTGCAGTAGATGTAGGCGACGCCGTACACGGCTGTGCCGATGGCCAGAGTCATGATCATGGGAGGAATATTGAGCAGGTAGATGCCCGCTCCGTTCAGCACGCCGACGACCAGACCGATGAGAATGGAGATGACCAGGGCGGTCAGGGCATTCTCCGGCTTGCCGGCCATAATTTGTGCGGAGACAACATTGCTGAGCACCAGCGTGTTCTGAACGGACAGATCAATGCCGCCGGTCAGAATCACCAAGGTCTGGCCGATGGATACAATGCCCAGAAATGCCACCTGGCGGATGATGGTTTCCATATGCTGAGGAGCCAGGAAGCCGGGGCTGAGAATTTCTGCGGCCACCAGCAGGACAATCAACGTACCGTAGACCAGGAACAAAGGCAGAAGCTTTTTGCGGGTGAGCGCTACGTCACCGGAAAGCAATGTGTTTTTCATGCGTAACCCTCCTTATTTCCGGCTTCTCAATGCGCTGATCGAGAGGGTCAGAATCAAAAGCACACCCTGCAGCACAAATTGATAGTAAGTGTTGATGTTCATGAGATTCAAAAGGTTTGTGATGATACCCAGAATCAGTGCACCGATGACGCAGCCCACTGCGCTTCCCTTGCCGCCGGTGAGCAGGGCACCGCCGACCACTGCAGCGGTGATGGACCGCTGGGTATACGGCTCGCCCAACAGGGGATTGCCGGATGTGGAGTAGATACTGAGGTAAAGACCTGCAACGCCTGCGAAAACCGCAGCCAGAATGAAGGTTTTGATCTTTACAGAATCCACATGGATTCCGGCGGATTCGGCAGACTGCTCATTGCCGCCCACCGCGTAAATGGCCCGGCCGAAGGCTGTGCGGTTGAGAATGATCCAGGCCAGCACGATGAACGCCAGGACGAACAGTATGGGAACGGCATAGCCGGCGCCCCGGGTCAGGAATTTGGTCAATGCGCTGGGAATATCTCCGCCGGGGCCCGGCAGGATCACCAGGGCCACACCGGCAAAGACGGTCTGGGTCGCAAGAGTGGCGATGATGGGCTGCAGGCCGCCCTTGGTTACCAGCAGCCCATTGACCAGGCCGATTGCGGCAGAAGCCAGAAGGCAGAGGATAATGACAAGCAGCCAGTTTCCAATGTTCCCCTCCACCATCATGGTGGCGCAGATTACACTGGTCATGGAAACCACAGATCCCACCGACAGATCCACACCGCCCAGCAGAATGATGTACATCTGCGCAAAGGTCAGCAGGATCATGCCGATATTGAGGGTCAAAAGGTTGCGAAGATTCCGCGTGGTGAGAAAATACGGGCTGGCGAAGGAACCGAAAATGACCATCGCCATCAAAAACAAAAAGGCAAATAGGACTTCGCTCTTGCGGTGCAGCAGGTGATTCCTGTTTTGCCGCTCTTTCAAAAGCGTCAACATATTCTTCATTCTCCTGCCACTCCTTCTCCATCCTTAAGATTCATGGCGCCGGCCATAATGCGCTCTTCGTTGATATCTGCTCCGGTCAGCTCCGCGGTAATGCGGCCTTCGTACAGTGTCAGCACCCGGTCGCTCAGGCCAATGACCTCCATCATGTCGCTGGAGTAAACCGCAACGGCGACTCCGTCCTCCGCCAGCTTGCGGATCAGGCGGTAAATTTCCTGCTTGGCTTCCACGTCGATTCCGCGGGTGGGCTCATTGAGAAAGAGAACCTTGGGCAGAGCGGCCAGACTCTTTCCCACAGAAACCTTTTGCTGGTTGCCGCCGGAGAGATTGACAACATGCTGCTGGACGCTGGGCGTGCGGATATTCATGCGCTGCACCATTTCGTTGACCGTATCCTGCTCCCGCTTTTGCTGTACAAAGCCCAGGGTTTGCCGCAGGTTCAGGCTGGCCAGTGCGATATTTTCCCGCACGGAAAGCTGCAGGCACAGAGCCTGGGTCTTCCGGTTCTCGGGCACATAGCCGATGCCCTGCTTGAGGGCACCGCGCGGGGTTTTGTAGTGGAGCTCTTTGCCGTTGAGAAGCACGCGGCCCTTTGCCTTGGAGCGGTTTCCGGAAAGGATCTGCATGAGTTCGGTTTGTCCCTGCCCGTCCAAGGCGGACAGACCCAACACCTCGCCCTTGCGGATTTCCAGCGTGATATCATGGACCTTGGTGTGGTCGGAGATGCCCTCCGCGCGGAAAATAACCTCGCCGGAGGTTTGCTGGGGTTTGGGCGGGAAGATGTCCTCCAGCTTGCGGCCGACCATCATGGTAATGATATCGTCCTCCGTCACATCCTTGACCTTGACAGAGCCCACGAACTTTCCGTCTTTCAAAACGGTCATATCGTCGCCGAACCGGAGCACCTCTTCCATACGGTGGGAGATGAACAAAATGGTGCAGCCCTGCCGCTTGAGCTCCTCCACAATGCTGTACAGCTTGTCCACCTCGGTTCTCGTCAGAGTGGAGGTGGGTTCGTCCAGAATCAGGATCTTGGGATCGGAGGAGAGCGCCTTCAGAATCTCCACAATTTGCTGCTGCGAGATGGGAATGTCCCCGGCGGTTGCATAGGGGTCGATTTCGATGTTGTATTTTGCGGCCAGTGCCCGCGTCTTTTCCACAAGGGCATACTCGTTGAGCAGGCCATGTTTCCCGCCGCCCAGACGGCTCTCCTGATTTAGGAAAATATTCTGCGCAATGGTCAGATGGGGCAGAATGGTCATTTCCTGATATACCATGGCAATTCCGTGTTTCCGGGAATCCATGGGATGATGGAAGGTGACCTTTTCTCCGTTCAAATAGATCTCTCCGGAGTCGGGCTGATAAAGTCCGGAGATAATTTTCAGCAGTGTACTTTTTCCTGCGCCATTTTCTCCCTGCAGGATGTGCACCGTTCCGGGATAGCAGCAGAAGGAAACCTTGTCCAGCGCATGTACACCGGTAAAGGATTTGTCGATTTCTTTCAGTTCCAGTATTGGTTTCATGCAGTATCGTCCTTTTCTCCTGTAATTCCTGAGCCGCGAAACGTAGTAGTGGGTCGGATACTCCACCGCACCCGACCCACTCTTGTTACCACGATTTCAAGTTGTGCAATACACAGGTTCGGATTACTCGCCGAACATCTCCTGAAGCGTTTCCTCAGGCAGGTTCGTGTTGACCCAGAACGCATCCGAGAGATCCTCACGGACATAGTCAGCGGCGGTTTCATCCGTAATGATATCGAAGGTCAGAACATAATCGACGCTGTCAAAGGTTGCGCCGTTGAGAGCCTCGATGGCCTTGTCCAGAGCCAGTGCGGAGAAATAGGGAGGATTGACGAACGCCATGGAAGTGAAGCCGTTTTCCATGTTGGCAACCCATGCCTTCAGGAAGCCGTTGGAGGCCTCACTGGTCATGGGAACCAGATCCCGGCCGGCAGCAGTGAATGCATCCATGGCAGCCTGCGTCATAGCACCGCCCTGAGAGAGCACGCCGTCGATCTGGGGATGTGCAGCCAGCAGCTGCTCCACGGCGACCTTCGCGGTGGCATAGTCCCAGTCGGCGTTGACCGTGGCCAGAATCTCGCTGTTGGGGCTGTTGGCGGTAAAGGCGTCCAGCATGCCGTTGTGACGGTTTTCGTTATTCAGAGTACCGGCGGTACCGTCGAGAACGATGATCTTGCTGCCGTCTTCCACGTGCTCAGCCAGCCACTCGCCGCACTGCTGGCCGTAGGCATAGTCGTCGGCGGCCACGCGCAGGGTGATGTTGTCGGTTGTGGCATTGTTGTCGAATGTAATGACCACAACGCCTTCGTCCATCGCTTCTTCCAGAACGTCATTGAGGCCGTCGGCGGTAATGCAGGAGACGATGATGGCATCGCAGCCCTGGGTCACCAGAGAACGGATATCGTCAATCTGCTGTGCCTGATCGTTGTCGGCCATCAGCATCACGTAGTCGGAGATGACGCCTTCAGCCTTGAGCTCGTCTGCTCTGTGAATGAATTCGGCCTCCATTTGCTGGCGCCAGGAGTTTCCGATGGAGAAGTTGGAAAAACCGATCTTGTAGCCGCCGGACGCTTCGCCGCCGTCTCCGCCGCTGCTTTCCTCCGAGCTGCTGCCTCCGCAGGCAACCAGAGACATTGCCATTACAAGTGCAAGAATGAGTGTAAATACTTTTTTCATACCGTACCTCCACAAGTCACGTTTTCTGAATTCGACAGATCATAGAAGCGATTTCTCTTTCAATCTAACATAGATCTTGCGTGAAATAAATTACTATAATAGCTAAAATTTACGTATAATAATTTATGTTCTACACAATGCTGTTACGTAAATTTTCCTGTTTCTGGAATTCAGATTTGGGTATTTTGTGCTAAAACGGCATACAGAAAGAGAGCGCGTTTTAGGAAAAATGTGATGTAATCGTTTTTACGGCCTGCGATCGTGACCGGTGAAACAGAAGGCAGAACGAGAAAGATAAAATCGCGGCGGAAGATGGGAATTTGGAATGGCCAGTACTCCGCACACAAAAAATTTCACAAGCATTCCATTTTGGCGGGAGTTGCCTGCAGAACTGCTTATACCTCCGGCTGGGCGGACGGCATGCCTTGTCCAACATCAGGGAGGAGCCGGAGGGGGTTCTTGGGGCTGACAGGGGCGCCTGCTTTCCAGGCTGTGCGGGAGCGTGCTAGGGAGGCGGGGCATGTTCGGGGAAGATCCGCTATAAAAATGGAACACGGGAGTCCGGCAGAGACGGATCTGCCGGACTCCCGTGTGACGTTTCGGGGGTGTCCTTATTCAGCGGCATCTTCCACAAATTCCAGATTGGCAAAAATCTTCTGCATTCGCGTATCCGGGTAGTGGTTGTCCATCCACACTTCAAAAGCGCTGTCGGCAGGTTCCCCTGCACGCCGCTCGGTCCACCGCAGGACCGTGGCCGCAGTCATGAAACAGTTGAAAATCATAAATACCAGCAGCACCCAAGTGAGGGGTTTGCCGATTTTGTTGGGGATTTTTAAAATCCACTTGGCGGCCCGGGGATAGAATTCCTTAATCCAGAGGATGCCCAGCACGCCCCAGAACAGAGAATACACCAAACAGATCCGGCCGTTGAGGTTAAAGGGCATGGCGCTGTAATCCCAGGAGGTAGAGCCGAATACGGTTTCCTGAAACCAGGAACAGAGGTACTCGATGATGCTGCCAATAAAAAATCCGCCGATAAAAGAAAAAATGGGATTGCGGTTGCGGTATCGGTACAGCGCGGCGGACAGTGCCCAGGCACCCAGACCGTAGACCGGATTCAAAGGACCGTAGATCAGACCTACCCGGCTTTCATAGTGCCCGCGGGTGATGAAGCACCAGAGCACTTCCACAACAACGCCTGCAAAACAGCCGATAAAGAAAATCCAGAACAATTTGTAAAAGGTGATCCCCTGGGCGAAGTGCCGGGTCTTCTTTTCTTCAAAGTCAATTTGCGCATTGGTGGGGGCGGGCTGAATCAAATGTGCCCGGCTCGACCTTTTATCATAGAGGCGGGATTCCCGCAGCTGTGTTTCAATTTCGTCCGCCAGTTCCGCACAGCTTCGGTGCAGTTTTTGATGCAGCTCTCCAGCCCGCTTGAGACTTTCCGCTTCACTTTTGAGCGTAGCGCCCAGGCCGCTTTCTTCAAAGACCCCTTCTTGTGTGTCTGATGCCAACCGCTCCAGCTGTTCGGAAACAATTCGTTTGGAGTCCCGTTCCAACACGGTCAAATGTGTTTCCATGGCAGAGAGCCGTTCTTCCAGTTTCACCTGTGGGCAACCTCCTTGTCGATTGTTATGATGAGGATCCGGCACCGGCAGCTTAAAATCATGGAAGAAAAAGTAGGCGGGCCGTGCGCAGATATGCAACCGTTATACCATAGATCACAAAGGAGCGCAACCTGACGAAAAAGGGCTTTCGCTGTGCTGCATAAAGGCGGCAAAGGACGGGGCTTTCGGAGGGGCTGGAGACCGATGGCTTTGCTGATATGCAAATGCCTGCAAATGTGGGGCGGGAGTATCCGGCACGGTGTAAAAATTTGATAAGAAACGGGAAAGCAATCTTGACAAGGTTCTGCATTTTTTTTAATATCAATTTACAAGCCATTTTGACTCACGGTCTGCCCGGGCCGCGAGTCGTTTTTTTGTGATGAAATGGCATGATTGGAAGAGAATGAGAGAAAGAGGGAGTTGCACAAATGGGAATGGAGTCTTTGTTCAACCTGCTGGGAGGACTGGCGTTGTTCCTCTACGGCATGCAGATGATGAGCAGCGGCCTGGAAAACGCCGCCGGCAACCGGATGCAGAGAATCTTGGAACGGCTGACTGCCAACCGCTTCCTGGGAGTAGCTGTGGGTGCCGGCATCACGGCGGTGATTCAATCTTCTTCTGCAACGACCGTCATGGTAGTGGGGTTTGTAAACTCCGGCATGATGACACTGCAGCAGGCGGTATGGATCATCATGGGCGCCAATATTGGCACCACCATTACCGGACAGCTCATCGCGCTGGACGTCGGCGCCATGGCGCCGGTATTTGCCTTCCTGGGCGTGGTGATGATCGTCTTTTTGAAGCGGCCCATTTTCCATCACTACGGGCAGATCATTGCCGGTTTGGGTGTGCTCTTCCTGGGCATGGAGATGATGAGCGGAGCCATGGTTCCCCTGCGGGAGTCCGAGGCGTTTATCGGACTGATGACGCGCTTCAGCAATCCCGCTCTGGGAATTTTGGCGGGCATGATCTTCACGGCCATTATCCAGTCTTCCTCTGCCTCGGTGGGTATTCTGCAGGCTCTGGCCGGCAGCGGCCTCATCGGCCTTTCCAGCGCGGTATATGTGCTGTTCGGTCAGAACATCGGCACATGCATTACCGCGGTGCTGGCTTCCATCGGTACCAGCCGCAACGCCAAGCGGACTACCATCATTCATTTGATGTTCAATCTGATCGGTACGGTGATCTTTACCTGTGTGTGCATGACCACGCCGCTGACCGATCTGGTTGCGGGACTGACGCCCGACAATGCGCCGGCCCAGATTGCCAATATGCATACCTTGTTCAACATCACCACCACGTTGCTGCTGCTGCCCTTCGGCACCAAACTGGCCCAGCTGGCCACCGTGATTCTGCCCGAGAAGCCCTCGGAAGAGCCGCAGCCCCGCAAGCTGCTGTTTATCAAGCCCGTGGATGTGCTCTCCGACGCCCAGATGGGCAATTCCGCCATTACCATCAACGGTATTCAGCAGGAGCTGGACCGCATGGCCGGTATGGTGCGTCAAAATGTGGATGCCAGTTTTCTGGCTGTGCTGGAGGGACGCTCGGCGCGTCTGCCTGAGGTTGAGGAAACCGAGGAGTATATCGATTACCTGAACAAGGAAATTTCCAAGTATATCTCCCGGGTCATTGCCTATGAACAGAATGCGCAGGACTCTGCCCTCATCAGCTCATATCTGAAGATTACCAACGATCTTGAGCGCATCGGCGATCATGCCATCAATATCTGTGAGTACACCCAGACCATGGAACGGGAACAGCTGATGTTCTCCGAAAGTGCTCAGGAAGAGATCCGCCAGATGCGGCAGACGGCCCTGCGGGCCATGGATGTTCTCAACGGATTCGAGACGGTTTCCGTGGAGCAGCTGACGAAGGCCTCCGCAGTGGAGCAGCAAATTGACGATATGACCGTGAATTTCCGCAAGCATCAGCTGGAGCGGCTGCATCAGGGAACCTGCTCCGGCGAGACCTGTATCCTGTATTCGGAAATGCTGACGGATTTCGAGCGCATCGGCGATCATATGCTCAATATTTCCCGGGCTCTGGCGGCTCCCCAGCTGAGCTGATGCGTGCAGCGCCGCTGTGCTGCGGGCCTGCATGCCAAATACAGGGAATTCCATAATTTGGATTTTCCTGAAAGCGGCCAACCAAAAATTTCAAAAAAACAATTGACACGCGCCCGATCTTATGCTATATTTTGCGGGAATTTGACTGGAGTTTATCTGGCCAAGAATACTGGGACCACTCCTGCGGGAGTCAAGGCCATACGGACAG
>CABUDN010000089.1 GCA_902490355.1 uncultured Oscillibacter sp. | reverse complement strand
CGATAGCTGATTTGCAGTTCCCTTCAATGGTTACTGACGCACGGCTTACCCGTTGCACTTCGTTTGTTCCCCCGTGGGTATGTTTTCTGGCCGCGGGGGTAAACTGTCCTTACTACCATTGGTCTGTCGCGGGAAGCAAGCCGATACAAAAGAATCTGTTCCTTTAAAGAGAGGGTCAAGCTTTGGCTAAGTATATTGTACAGGGCGGAAAGCCCCTGTTTGGAGAGGTCGAAATCAGCGGCGCGAAAAATGCCGCCGTTGCCATCATCCCCGCCGCCCTTCTGGTGGACGGGGTTTGCCGCATTGAGAATATTCCCCAGATTTCCGACGTGACGCTCTGTCTGCGCATTTTGGAAGAGCTGGGTGCCAACATCCGTTCCATCAACCGCCACACGGTGGAGATTGACGCCCGCCATATCCACTCCACCCGGACCAGCTATGAGCTGGCCCGCAAAATCCGCGCCTCCTACTACCTGATCGGCGCCCTGCTGGGCCGCTTCGGTCAGGCGGAAGTCGCCATGCCCGGCGGGTGCAACTTCGGCGTGCGCCCCATCGATCAGCACGTCAAGGGCTTTGCCACCTTGGGTGCCAAGGTGGTGGTAGAGGGCGGCTTCATTCATGCCTCCGCCGAAACCGGCCGCCTGCATGGGGCCAACATCTATCTGGATGTCGTCTCCGTGGGCGCCACCATGAACATCATGATGGCTGCCGTCATGGCGGAGGGCAACACCATCATCGAAAACGCCGCCAAGGAACCCCACATCGTGGATCTGGCCAACTTCCTCAACTCCATGGGTGCCAACATCCGCGGAGCCGGAACCGATACCATCAAAATCCGCGGCGTGGATCATCTCACCGGCGGCTCCTATGCCATCATTCCCGACCAGATCGAAGCCGGCACCTATATGGCTGCTGTGGCCGCTACCGGCGGTCAGGTTCTGGTGAAGAATATCATTCCCAAACATATGGATTGTATCACCGCCAAGCTGCAGGAGTGCGGTGTCGAGGTGGAAGAGCGGGAGGATACCCTGCTGGTCCGCCGGACCGGCAAGCTGCAAAAGGCCAACGTCAAAACCCTGCCGTATCCCGGCTTCCCCACTGATATGCAGCCGCAGATCACAGCCGTTCTCTGCCTGGCGGAGGGCACCTCTCTGGTGACGGAGAGCGTGTGGAACAGCCGTTACCAGTATGTTGACGAGCTCAAGCGCATGGGTGCCCATATCCAGGTGGACGACAAGACCGCCGTGGTGGAGGGTGTGGACCATCTCACCGGCGCTCCCATCCAGGCCTGCGACCTGCGGGCCGGCGCCGCCATGGTCATTGCCGCCCTGGCTGCCCAAGGCCAGAGCGAGATCAGCTGTGTCCAGTACATTGAACGCGGCTACGAGGATATTGTGGAAAAACTGCGGGCTCTGGGTGCAGATATCCGGTCCGTGGAGGAACCCGGCGAGGGCGCGGAACTGGAGGCTCACATCAGCTGAAAACGCAGCCCCAATATGCAAGCATCTGTGCGTCCGCTGAGGAGGATGACGACCCTTAGTCGGCGTTCTCTCAGGCGGGCGCTTACTTTTTATTTGGAGCGAGGGAAATTCTTTTGACCACCGTACATACCCTGGCCAGCGGTTCCTCCGGAAACGCGCTGCTGCTTTGCAGCGACACCACCCGGATCCTGCTGGACACCGGCATCTCCTGCCGCCGGATCACCACCGCCCTGCGGGAGCTGGATCTGACGCCCGAGGCGCTGGATGCCATTCTCATCACCCATACCCATACCGATCATATCGCGGGATTGCAGACCCTGACGAAGCGCACGGCCCTGCCCATTCTGGCCACAGACCGGACCTGCCGGGAGCTGGAGTACCGGATCGCCGGCATTCAGGACGTGCTCCATCCCCTTCCCGTCTGTCACCCCACGGTGCTGGGCGGATGCACCGTCACCGCCATTCCCACCGCCCATGACGCTCCGGGCAGCTGCGGCTACCGGATCGATACCGCCGACGGCGCCGTGGGGCTGCTGACCGACACCGGCTACGTCACGGACGAAGCCCAGGAGATTCTGCCCGGCGTGGACCTGGTGTTCCTGGAGGCCAATCACGACATCGAAACCCTGCGCAGCGGCCCGTATCCCTACTATCTCAAGCAGAGAATTCTGGGTGCCCAGGGGCATCTTTCCAATGAGGACTCCGCCCGCTTTGCCGTCACACTGGCCCAGGCCGGAGCATCGGAGATCGTACTCTCCCACCTGAGCCGGGAGAACAACACCCCCGCCATGGCCCGCTTCGCCGTGGAGACGGCGCTTTCCGCCGCGGGACTGGATCCGGCTCTGTCCGTGGCTCCCCGGGATACGCTCAGCGCCGCCCACATTGTGGGCAGGAGGGTCCTATGCAAAAGGTAACCGTTTTGTGCGTAGGCAAGCTGAAAGAGCGCTTCTACATAGACGCCGCGGCGGAGTACGCCAAGCGGCTTTCCCGCTTCTGCCAGCTGGATATTGTGGAGCTGCCGGAAGAGCGGCTGCCGGACAATCCCTCCCAGGCCCAGATTGACGCGGCTCTGGCCCGGGAGGGCGAGGCCATCCGGGCCCGCATTCCCGCCGGTGCCGCCGTGACGGCCCTTTGTGTGGAGGGCCAGCCCTGCTCCAGCGAAGAGCTGGCCCAGCGCATGGCCCGATGGGCCAATCAGGGCGAGGGACGGCTGGTGTTCCTCATCGGCGGGTCCTTCGGCCTGCACCCTTCCGTCAAGGCGCTCTCGTCCCTGCGCCTTTCCATGTCCCCTATGACCTTTCCTCATCATCTTGCCCGGGTGATGCTGCTGGAGCAGATCTATCGGGCCTATCAGATCAACGCCGGTTCCCGTTATCACAAGTAACGGTTTTCCAGATATATTATAGAGGAGGAGCAGCACTATGGATTTCATGAAGGAATATGAGAAATGGCTCTCCAGTCCCGCACTGAGCCAGGAAGAGCGCGCGGAGCTGGAGGCGATCCGCAGCGACCCCAAGGAGATTGAGGCCCGGTTTTACGGTCCTCTGGAGTTCGGCACCGCCGGACTGCGGGGCACCATGTACACCGGACTGCACAACATGAACATCCACGTCATCCGCTGGGCCACCCAGGGCTTCGCCGATGTCATCTGCGCCGAGGGCGAAGAGGGCAAGCGTCGGGGCGTGGCCATCTGCATGGACTGCCGGAACCACTCCATGGAGTTTGCCCGGGCCGCCGCTGAGGTGTGCGCCGCCAACGGCATCCACGTGCGGATCTTTGAGTCCCTGCGTCCCACGCCCGAGCTGAGCTTTGCGGTGCGGGAATACCACTGCCAGGCAGGCATCAACGTCACCGCCAGCCACAACCCCAAGGAGTACAACGGCTACAAGGTCTACTGGGAGGACGGCGCCCAGCTGCCGCCCCACCACGCCGACGCCATTGCCAAGCGCCTGAGCGAGATCGACATTTTCAACGACATCCGCACCATGCCCTACGACGAGGCTGTGAAAACGGGCATGATCGAGATCCTGGGCGCCGAGACCGACGAGAAATTCCTCGCCAACGTCATGGCCCAGGTCAACGATCCCGATACCGTGGCCCGGGTGGCAGATTCCTTCAAGCTGGTCTATACCCCCTTCCACGGCACCGGCCACAAGCTCATCCCCGAGGCCCTGCGCCGCCTGGGCATTCAGCACCTGATCTGCGTGCCCGAGCAGATGGTCATTGACGGCAACTTCCCCACGGTGGTCTCCCCCAACCCGGAGAATCCCGAGGGCTTCGCCCTGGCTGTGGAACTGGCCAAGCTGGAAGGCGCCGACTTCATCCTGGGCTCCGATCCCGACGCCGACCGCGTGGGCATCATGGTCAAGACCAAGAGCGGCGAATTCAAGGTCATCTCCGGCAACCAGACCGGCGTGCTGATGCTGGACTACCTGATCGGCGCCATGAAGCGGGCCGGAAAGCTTCCCGAAAAGCCCGTGGCCCTCAAGACCATCGTCACCACCGAAATGGCCCGCAAGGTGGCCGAGGTCAACGGCCTTTCCTGCTACGATACCTTCACCGGCTTCAAGTTCCTGGCCGAGAAGAAGGATAAGCTGGAATCCTCCGGCGAGGGGAAGGTCATCTTCTCCTACGAGGAGTCCTACGGCTACATGTTCGGCGACTACGTCCGGGACAAGGACGCCGTCACCGCCTCTCTGATGCTCACGGAGATGGCCGCCTGGTACGCCGCCCAGGGCATGACCCTGGCCGACGCCCTGGATGCCCTCTTTGAAAAGTACGGCTACTACGCTGAAAAGACCTACAACCTGGTCATGCCCGGTCTGGACGGTCTGAAGGATATGGCCAACCTCATGCAGTCCCTGCGTCAGAATCCTCCCGCCCAGCTCTCCGGCGTGGACGTGGTGGCCCGCAAGGACTATCAGGATGGATCTGTGGTGGACTGTGCCACCGGCGCCCTGTCCACCATGGAGCTGACCGGCTCCAACGTGCTGCGCTTCGAGATGGCCGACGGCACCTCCGTCATCGTCCGTCCCTCCGGCACGGAGCCCAAGATCAAGGTCTACATCCTCACCCAGGGCAAAGACGCCGCCGACGCTGCCGCCAATCTGGAAAAATACGGCAAGTGGGTGGACACCCTGAAAAAATAATCCATCTGCACAGACAGGCTCCGGAGACCCCTCCGGAGCCTGTTTTCCTCCCACACAAAGTTTTGTCCTCTCCCGCTGTATTTTTTGTATACTCACCCAGCAATCTCCCGTTGACAACCATGGTGCTTTCCGATATTATAATATGTCGAATGAATGCAAGAGGAAGGAGAAATCCCATGAGTCTGCTGCTTACCGGCGGAGCCGTTTTCCTTGACGGCACGTTCCAAACCGCTGATGTCGCCATCGACCAGGGCCGTATTGTTTCTGTTTCCCCCTCCCTTCCCCGGGACGGCTTTTCGGTCATTGAACTGCATAACCGTCTCCTTGTTCCAGGTTTCGTTGATGTTCATGTTCATCTTCGGGAGCCTGGTTTTTCTTATAAGGAGACCATTTACTCCGGCACGGCGGCTGCCGCCGCCGGCGGCTACACCGCCGTGTGCGCCATGCCCAATCTCAAACCCGTGCCCGACAGCCTGCCGGCCCTCCAGGTCCAGCTGGACGCCATCGCCAAACACGCCAAGGTGCATGTCTATCCCTACGGCGCCATCACCTGCAGCGAACAGGGCCAGGAGCTGGCGGACCTCGCCGCCATGGCCCCCTATGTGGCGGGCTTCTCCGACGACGGCCGCGGCGTGCAGTCCGACGAGATGATGCGCCGGGCCATGGAGCTGGCCAAGTCCCTGGGCAAGCCCATCGTGGCCCACAGCGAGGACGAGGCCTACCTGCCCAAGGGCTGGTGCGTCCACGACGGTGTGTATGCCCGGGCCCACGGCCTCACCGGCAATCCCTCCGAGAGCGAGTGGCGGCAGGTGGAGCGGGACCTCGAACTGGTGCGCCAGACCGGCTGCCACTACCACCTCTGCCACATCTCCACCAAGGAATCCGTGGCGCTGATTCGGAAAGCCAAGGCCGAGGGTCTGCCCGTCTCCTGCGAGACCGGCCCCCACTACCTGCTTCTTTGCGACGAGGACCTGCAGGACCACGGCCGCTTCCGCATGAACCCCCCCATCCGCTCCGCAGCGGACCGGGATGCCTTGGTGGAAGGTCTGCTGGACGGCACCATCGACTGCATCGCCACGGACCACGCCCCCCACTCCGCCCAGGAAAAATCCGGCGGCCTGCAGGGCAGCCTCAACGGCATTGTGGGGCTGGAGTGCGCCTTCTCCGTGCTCTACACCCAGCTGGTGGAACCGGGCATTCTCCCCATGGAGAAGCTGGTTGAGACCATGTGCCTCAATCCCCGGACCCTCTTCGGCCTGCCCGGCGGCGTCATTGCCGAGGGTGCTCCGGCCGATCTCACCGTGCTGGACTTGAACCGCCCCCACGTCATCGACTCCACCACCTTCCGCTCCCTGGGCCATGCCACGCCCTTTGACGGCTGGGGCGTCCGGGCCGGTGTGGCCATGACCATCTGCGGCGGCGAAATCGCCTTCGGCGATGTGCGCAATGAACAGGAGGACGTATGAAACAATCCCTCTTTACCTTAGAACACACCCGCCAGCTCACTGACGACACCTATGAGCTGGTGCTCTCCGGCGACACTTCCGCCATCACCGCACCGGGACAGTTTGTCAACATCCAGCTGCCCGGCCGCTTCCTCCGCCGCCCCATCTCCATCTGCAACTGGACCGATCAGGCATTGATGCTGCTGGTCAAGGTGGTGGGCGACGGCACCCGGGAGCTGGTGCGCTGCGTCCCCGGCACGGAACTGGACGTGCTCAGCGGCCTGGGCAACGGCTTTGATCCCGCGCAGGCCGGGGACCATCCCGTCCTGGCCGGCGGCGGCATCGGCATCGCCCCGCTCTACGGCCTGGCCCAGAGAATGCGGGACGCCGGACAGGCCCCCACTGTGGCGCTGGGCTTCCGCTCCGCCAAGGACGCGTTCTACCTGGAGGAGTTCGCCTCCCTGGGCTGCCGCCTCCTCATTGCCACCGAGGACGGCTCCCTGGGTACGCAGGGCTTTGTCACCGACTGCATCCGCAACGTGCCGGAGTGCGACTATGTCCTCTGCTGCGGTCCCCTGCCCATGCTCAAGGCAGTCCACAGCCTGCCCCAGCTCACCGACGGCCAGTTCAGCTTCGAGGCCCGCATGGGCTGCGGCTTCGGCGCCTGCATGGGCTGCTCCATCCCCACCCGGGACGGCTACAAGCGCGTGTGCAAGGACGGCCCCATTCTCTACAAGGAGGAGATCGTATGGTGAACCTGTCTGTGAATCTGGCAGGGGTAGAACTGAAAAATCCCATCATCCCCGCCTCCGGCACCTTCGGCTACGGCCGGGAATACGCCGAACTCTATGATCTGAACATCCTGGGGAGCTTCTCCTGGAAGGGCACCACCGGCGCGGCCCGGCTGGGCAATCCCCAGCCCCGGATCGCCGAGACCGCCGGCGGCATGCTCAACGCCGTGGGTCTCCAGAACCCCGGCATCGACGCCGTCATTGCCCGGGAGGTTCCCCACATCGCGGAGATCTTCCAGGGCCCGGTCATCGCCAATGTAGGCGGGTTCTCCCTGGACGAGTACGCCGAAAACTGCGCCAAGCTCAACGACGTGGAACAGGTGGCCATTCTGGAGGTCAACATCTCCTGCCCCAACGTCCACGCCGGCGGCAAAAACTTTGGCTGTGACCCCCACGCCGCCGCCGAGGTCACCCGGGCGGTAAAGGCCGTCACCAACAAGCCCGTTTTCATGAAGCTCACCCCCAATGTCACCGACATTGCCGAGATCGCCCGGGCCTGCGAAGACGCCGGTGCCGACGGTCTGTGCCTCATCAACACCCTGCTGGGCATGCGGATCGATCTGAACACCAAGCGCCCGGTCATTGCCAACCGCACCGGCGGACTCTCCGGCCCCGCGGTCTTCCCCGTGGCGCTGCGGATGGTGTGGGATGTCTATGAGGCGGTGAAGATCCCCATCATCGGCTGCGGCGGTGTGTCCTCCGCCGAGGACGCCGCGGAGATGATGCTCGCCGGTGCCGCTGCCGTGGAGGTGGGCGCCGCCAACCTGGTGGACCCCATGGCCTGCAAAACCATCATCGAACACCTGCCCGCCGTGTGCCAGCGGCTGGGCGTGGACCATATTTCTGAACTGACTGGAGGAGCACATCATGGCTAAAGACGTCATCATCGCGCTGGATTTCCCCACCCGGGAGGAGACCCTGGCCTTTTTGGACCAGTTCCCCGCCGGAGAAAAGCCCTTTGTGAAGATCGGCATGGAGCTGTTCTATGCGGAAGGCCCCCAGGTGGTCCGGGACATCAAGGCCCGGGGCCACAAGATCTTCCTGGACCTCAAGCTCCACGACATTCCCAATACGGTCAAGCGTGCCATGAGCGTGCTCAGCCACCTGGATGTGGACATGGTGAACCTCCATGCCGCCGGTGCCGGTGAAATGATGCGCGCCGCCCTGGAAGGCCTCACCCGGCCCGACGGCACCCGCCCCCTGCTCATCGCCGTCACCCAGCTGACCTCCACCGACGCCGCCGCGCTGAAAAATGAGCTGCTCATTGACGTCCCCATGGCGGAGACGGTCATGTCCTACGCCAAAAACGCCGCCCAGTGCGGTCTGGACGGCGTGGTGTGCTCTCCCCTGGAGGCTGCCCTGGTCAAGGAGCACTGCGGCGAGTCCTTCCTCACCGTCACCCCGGGCATCCGCTTTGCCGACTCCGCCGTGGGCGATCAGAAGCGGATCATGACCCCCGAGAAGGCGGGCAAGTCCGGCTGCGACTATATCGTGGTGGGCCGCCCCATCACCCAGGCCGAGGACGTGGTGGCCGCCTATCGCCGGGCCGTCAGGGACTTTTTGGGCGCCTGATCCATGGACCGCAACGCGTTGTGGACCGTATTGGCGGTCTTTCTCATCACGCTGTTTCTCGGTCTCATTCTAATCGACCGCCTGCCTTATGGGTACACGGAGTGTGCCCTGGTGTATCTGGCTGCCGTGGTGGCTGCATCCGCCGCCTGGATCGGCCGGAGGAAGTAACCCATTCGTTTGTATTCTGCCAAGGAGGATTTTGATTATGAGTTTGGAACGTATCATTGCCCACGATCTGCTGTCCATCGGCGCGGTGTTTCTGCGCCCCGATGAGCCCTTCACCTGGGCCAGCGGCATCAAGAGCCCCATCTACTGCGACAACCGCCTGACCCTCACCGCTCCCGCCGTCCGCACCCATGTGGAAGAAGGCCTGGTGGATCTGATCTGCAAGCACTATCCCAATGTGGAGGTCCTGATGGGCACCTCCACCGCCGGCATCGCCCACGCCGCCATCGTCGGCCATCTCATGGGACTGCCCATGGGCTATGTCCGCTCCGGCAACAAGGACCACGGCCGCGGCAACCGCATCGAAGGCAAGCTGGAGAAGGGCCAGAAGGTCGTGGTGGTGGAGGACCTGATCTCCACCGGCGGCAGCTGCATCGAAGTGGTGGAGGCCCTGCGGGAGGCCGGCGCCGAGGTGCTGGGCATCGTGTCCATCTTCACCTATGGCCTCCAGAAGGGTCTGGACCGTCTGGCCGCTGCCAACGTCACCAATTTCAGCCTCTCCAACTTCGACGCCGTGTGCCAGGTAGCCGCTGACGAGGGGAAGATCCGTCCGGAGGATATCGAGCGGCTCAAGAAGTTCCGTGCCAACCCCTCCGACGAGAGCTGGATTCACTGAGGAGGAACCGCAATGCCCAGAAATGTAATCGACATCACCGACCTGACGGTGGAAGAAATCGACCAGCTGATTGCCACCGCCGAGGATATCATCGCAAACCCCGCCAAGTATCAGAACGCCTGCGCCCACAAGCAGCTGGCCACCTTGTTCTTCGAGCCTTCCACCCGGACCCGGCTCTCCTTTGAATCCGCCATGCTGGCCCTGGGCGGCAGCGTGCTGGGCTTTTCCGAGGCCCAGAGCAGCTCTACCGCCAAGGGTGAGACTGTGGGCGACACCATCCACACCGTCAGCTGCTACGCCGACATCATCGCCATGCGCCATCCCAAGGAAGGCGCTCCCTACGCGGCGGCGCAGTTCTCCGAGGTGCCCATCATCAATGCCGGTGACGGCGGCCACAACCACCCCACCCAGACCCTGACCGACCTTCTGACCATCCACCGGGAAAAGGGCAAGCTCAACGGCTTCACCATCGGCTTCTGCGGCGACCTGAAGTTCGGCCGCACCGTGCACTCCCTGGTCAATGCCCTGAGCCGCTATACGGACATCAACTACGTCCTCATCTCCCCCCTGGAGCTCAAGCTCCCCCGCTATGTCAAGGAAGAGGCGTTCAAGAAGCGCGGCATCCCCTACACCCAGACCACCGATCTGGAATCCGTCATTCCCCAGCTGGACATCCTCTATATGACCCGTGTCCAGAAGGAGCGTTTCTTCAACGAAGAGGAGTACCTGCGCTTGAAGGACAGCTATGTCCTCACCCCGGAAAAGCTGGTGAACGCCAAGGAGACCCTCTCCATCCTGCATCCCCTGCCCCGGGTCAACGAGATTTCCGTGGCCGTGGACCGGGATCCCCGCGCCACTTACTGGAAGCAGGTTAAAAACGGCAAGTTCATCCGCATGGCCCTCATCATGAAGCTGCTGGGCATCGAGGTCTGAGAAGGGAGTTGCAAGCATGAATATCGACAGCATCCAAAACGGCGTGGTTCTGGACCACATCCAGGCCGGCAAGAGCATGGACATCTACCGCTACCTCCACCTCGATGAGCTGGACTGCTCCGTGGCCATCATCAAGAACGTCCGCAGCGACCGCATGGGGAAGAAGGACATCATCAAGATCGACTCCCCCATGGAGGTGGATCTGGACGTGCTGGGCTATATCGACGCCAATATCACCGTCAACATCATTCGCAACGGCAAGCGTGTGGAAAAAAAGCACCTGGAACTGCCCAAGAAGCTGGTGAACATCATCCACTGCAAGAATCCCCGCTGCATCACCGTGGCCGAGCCGCAGCTGGACGCCATCTTCCTGCTCAGCGACGCCGAAAAGCACACCTACCGCTGCGCTTACTGCGACACTGCGAAGGACAAGCGCTGATGATGGCGCCGTCCCGCCGGATTGCATCCATCCCCTCCGCCGGCGCTGCGGATTCCTGATTTCGCTTTCAATCTGCATTGCAGGAATTTCTTCTTGCAATGCAGATTTTTTCTTGCAATTTTTGCCGTAGGGTCACGCAGTACCTCCAGCATTTTCTCATCACGTCCGGGCGGCGAT
>CABUDN010000088.1 GCA_902490355.1 uncultured Oscillibacter sp. | reverse complement strand
ATGGTTTTTCAACGCCCTCCGTCAAAATTGGGAAATCGGTGCAGGCCGGCAAGGGCTTCTATTGAAAAATTGGAAGGCGCAGGATATAATGAAGCATATCCAACCGCGCCTGGAATGTGAAAGGAGGACCCCGTATGGAACACCGAAATCCCCTTCTGCACGGCGAAAGTGACAGCAAATTCATTACCGTCGGCGAAATTATGCTGCGCCTGACCCCGCCCAACTACGAGAAGATCCGGATGACCACCAGCTTTGAAGCCAGTTATGGCGGCAGCGAGGCCAATATTGCCCTGGCTCTGGCCAATCTGGGCGTGGACAGTACGTTTTTCAGTGTGGTCCCCAACAACAGTCTGGGAAAGAGCGCCATCCGCATGCTGCGCAGCAATGACGTGCACTGCACTCCGGTGATCCTCAGCACCCCGGAGCAGACCCCCACCCACCGGCTGGGCAGCTACTATCTGGAAACCGGCTACGGCATCCGGGCCAGCAAGGTGATCTACGACCGCCGTCACAGCGCCATCACGGAGTTTGACTTTTCCACTGTGGATATCAACGCCCTGCTGGACGGGTTTACCTGGCTGCATCTGAGCGGCATCACCCCCGCCCTGGGTCCCAATTGCCGCCGCCTGGTTATGGACTGCCTGCGGGTGGCCCGGGAAAAGGGACTGACCGTCAGTTTTGACGGCAACTTCCGCAGCACCCTGTGGAGCTGGGAGGAAGCCCGGGACTTCTGCACGGAATGCCTGCCCTATGTGGACGTTCTGCTGGGGATCGAACCCTATCACCTCTGGAAAGATGAGCTGGACCCCACCAAGGGCGACATCAAGGATGATATTCCCTACCGCCCCAGCTATGAACAGCAGGACGATGTTTTCCAGGCCTTTATCCGCCGCTATCCCAACATCAAGTGCATTGCCCGGCATGTCCGGTACGCCCACAGCGGCAGCGAGAACAGCCTCAAAGCCTTCATGTGGTATGAGGGGCACACCTTCGAGAGTAAGCTCTTCACGTTCAACATTCTCGACCGGGTCGGCGGCGGCGACGCCTTTGCCAGCGGCTTGATCTACGCCATGATTCATGACTACAAGCCCATGGACATGATCAACTTCGCCGTGGCCAGCAGCGTCTTGAAGCACACCATCCGGGGTGACGCCAATATTACCGACGACGCCTCCAGCATCCACAACCTCATGAATATGAATTACGACATCAAACGCTGACCCCCTCCCCCGGCTACTGCCGGGGGAGTCTTTTTGTGTGGTCCGAAAATTTTTCTTGACAAATCCGTTTTCGTCGTGTAAGGTATGGCTTGTAGAGGTTAGTTTTGACTAACCTCGTGGAATTCCCAGGGCGGCTCCGGCCGTCTTTCATTCCCATTCATAGTTAGTTATATCTAACTCCGTGTCAGCAGGAGGTGCCATGGAATCTTGTTTTGAACGGGCGTTGGCCGCCCAATGTGCTCCCACACTGGCAGGGCTGAAGCCCGGCAGCCTGTTTCGGATCGGCGGCGACCCCGCAACGGTACGGCACACCGTGGACCTCTGGGATCGGCGCTTGTCCCCCCGGGGAATTCGGGTTCGGATCCTCAAGGAATGCCCCGCCGCCCAGGCCTGCATGATCTATCTCTACCGCAGCAGCTGGATGGACCGGATCCTGGAGCAGCCGGCAATTCAGGAGTTTTTGCACCGGATGGGCTATCAGCCCGGAACCACCTCCTCCCTGCTGGAACAGCTGTCCCGGCGGTTCTGCCTGGAGCAGGAGTATCCCCATGAAATCGGGGTCTTTCTGGGGTATCCCCTGGAAGACGTTCTGGGTTTTATGGAGCACCGGGGGCGGAATTTTACCTGCTGCGGTCTTTGGAAGTGCTATGGCGACCCCAGTGCCGCCCAGGCCCGCTTTGCCCGATACCGGGCTTGTACCTCCGCGTATAAGCGGATGTATGAACGCGGCGTTCCTGTGATGTCCCTGGTTGTGGCCGCCTGAGCCATAAATATTCAGAAAGGAAATGAACTATGAACCACGTTGCAATCGTCTACTGGAGCGGAACCGGAAACACGGAGAAGATGGCCCAATGCATCGCCGAAGGCGTGCAGGACGCCGGCGGCACCGCGGCTTTGCTGGGGCCGGGAGAGTTCTCCGCAGACAACTGGAACGAGTATCAGGCCGTGGCCTTCGGCTGCCCGGCCATGGGCGCCGAACAGCTGGAAGAGGGCGAATTCGAGCCCATGTTCTCCGCTCTGGAGGGCACGCTCTCCGGCAAGAAAATCGCCCTGTTCGGCTCTTACGGCTGGGGCGACGGCCAGTGGATGCGGGAGTGGTGCCAGCGCTGCAGCTCTGCCCAGCTTTATGACGAAGACGGCCTGATCCTCAACGAATCCCCCGATGCGGACGGCCAGGAAACCTGCCGGGAGTTGGGCCGCGGCCTGGCCCGCTGGTAAGTTCCCATTATCACTCTTTCCTCACTTTCTTCTTTTTCCCCTCATTTGCCCCCATGCGGACGCCATACCGCATGGGGGCGCACTCCATTTTGGGATGGTGCCGGCCTTCCAAAAATTTCATCAGATCCCCTTGACAGCCCCTGCGGCGTATGGTATAGTCTAACCGAATTCGAGGTTAGGTTTAACTAACCTTTTTTCTTCAGTCAGCAGTTAGTTGCATCTAATTGGAGGAGGCGTGTCATCATGATGCCTTTGGCGATGGCAAAGACCGGGGAAACCGTCACCATCCGGAAAATCACCGGCCGGGACGATGTCCGCCAGCATTTGGCGGAGCTGGGCTTCGTCGTGGACAGCCAGGTAACGGTGGTCAGCGAAGCCGCCGGAAATCTGATTCTGCAAGTGAAAGACAGCCGGATTGCCCTGAGTAAGGCAATGGCAACCCGGATTATGTTTTAAGGAGGAGACAAAAGCCATGAAAACACTCAAAGAGGCAAAGGTAGGCGAAACCGTTACCGTCAAGCGCCTGCACGGCGAGGGACCTGTCAAGCGGCGAATCATGGACATGGGGATTACGAAAGGCGTCGAGATCTTCGTCCGCAAAGTTGCTCCCCTGGGTGATCCCATGGAACTCAATGTCCGGGGATATGAGCTCAGCGTGCGCAAGGGCGACGCCGAAATGATCGAAATTCTGGGTTAAGGCAGGCGGCGGCAGCCGCCTCATCAAATCGCCAACAGTTAGTTTTTGCTAACTTTAGAGAGGAGAAACACATGGACATCAAAATTGCTCTGGCAGGGAACCCCAACTGCGGAAAAACCACGTTATTCAACGCCCTGACCGGCTCCAACCAGTATGTGGGCAACTGGCCCGGCGTCACGGTGGAAAAAAAGGAAGGCCGCCTGAAGGGGCACAAAGACGTGGTCATTCAGGATCTGCCCGGTATTTACTCCCTGTCCCCCTACACGCTGGAAGAGGTGGTCGCCCGGAACTATCTGGTCGGTGAGCGGCCCAACGCCATTTTGAACATCGTGGACGGCACCAACATCGAGCGCAACCTCTACCTCACCACGCAGCTCATCGAGCTGGGAATCCCCGTGGTGGTTGCGGTCAATATGATGGATCTGGTTCGGAAAAACGGGGACCAGATCGACCTTGCCAAGCTGGGCGATGCCCTGGGCTGTGAAGTGGCGGAAATGAGCGCCCTCAAGGGAGAAGGCGCCGCAGATGCGGCCCAGAAGGCCGTATCCGCCGCCGCGGCCAAGCGTACGCAGGAGCTGCCCCACGTGTTTACCGGCAGCGTGGAACACGCCCTTGCCCATATCGAGGAGTCCCTTGCCGGGAAAGTGGACGACGGATACCTGCGCTGGTATGCCATCAAAGTCTTTGAGCGGGACGAAAAGGTTCTGGAATCCCTCCAGTTGGATGACGCCCTTGCGCAGCATCTGGAGCAGCATATTCTGGACTGTGAGCAGGAGCTGGACGACGATGCCGAGAGCATCATCACCAACCAGCGCTATGCCTACATCAGCCGCGTTGTGGCCAAGGCGGTAAAGAAGAAGGCCGCTGCCGGAAGTCTCACCGTCTCCGACCAGATCGACCGGATCGTGACCAACCGGATTCTGGCCCTGCCCATTTTCGCCTGCGTGATGTTTTGCATCTACGCCATTGCCATGGGCGGCTTCCCCTTCTCCATCGGCACCAAGGGAACCGACTGGGCCAATGACATTCTGTTCGGCGAATGGGTCCCCGGGCTGGTGGACGGCGCACTGGGCGCTCTGGGCGTCAGCGGCTGGCTCTACGGCCTGATTCAGGACGGCATTGTGGCCGGTGTGGGCGCGGTGCTGGGCTTTGTGCCCCAAATGCTGGTCTTGTTCTTCCTGCTGGCCATTTTGGAAGATATCGGCTATATGGCCCGTGTGGCGTTCATCATGGACCGGATCTTCCGCCGCTTCGGCCTGTCCGGCAAGAGCTTCATCCCCATGCTGGTGGCCACCGGCTGCGGCGTGCCGGGCATCATGGCCTCCCGCACCATTGAGCAGGACCGGGACCGCAAGATGACCATTATGACCACCGGCTTCATTCCCTGCGGCGCCAAAATGCCCATCATCGGCCTGTTTGCCGGTGCGGTGTTCGGCGAATCTCCGTGGGTAGCCACTTCCGCGTTTTTCATCGGCATTGCCGCGGTGGTGCTCTCCGGCATCATGCTCAAAAAGTTCCGCGCCTTTGCCGGTGAACCGGCTCCCTTCGTCATGGAGCTGCCTGCTTACCATACGCCTTCCATGGGCAACGTGCTGCGGGCCACCTGGGAGCGGGGCTTCAGCTTCATCAAGCGCGCCGGCACCATCATCCTCCTCTCCTCCATTGTACTCTGGTTCCTGCAGGGCTACGGTGTCGTGGACGGCGCGCTGCAGGCTGTGGAGGACAACAACGATTCCCTGCTGGCCGTCATCGGCAATGCGGTGGCCTGGATCTTCGCTCCCTTGGGCTGGGTGGGCGACATGGCCTGGAAGGCGACGGTTGCCACCATCACCGGCCTGATCGCCAAGGAGGAAGTCGTCAATACCTTCGGCGTTCTTTACCACTACGCCGGCAGCGCCGACCTGCTGGAGGACAGCCACGACATCTGGGCTGCCATCGGCGCGGATTTCGGCGCCATGCGTGCATACAGCTTCATGATCTTCAACCTGCTCTGCGCGCCCTGCTTTGCCGCCATGGGCGCCATCAAGCGGGAGATGAACAATCCCAAGTGGACCCTGGCCGCCATCGGCTATATGTGCCTGTTTGCCTATATTTCCAGCATGATTGTCTTCCAGTTGGGCGGCCTGATCACCGGCGAAGCCGTGTTCGGCATCGGTACCGTTGTGGCCGTGGTACTGCTGGCCAGCATTGTCTATCTGCTGGTTCGCCGGGGATACCGTCCTGAGGAGGCTTCCCATCCCCTCGCCAGTGCCGCAGCGGTGCGCAGCTAAATAACAGGAGGTGGATTCCATGCCTGCTTTTCTCGGCAATGCCATTGTGGGGCTGATTCTGGCAGCAGTCGTGGGACTGGCCATTCGTTCCCTGTGGCGCTCCCACAAATCCGGCGGTTCCTGCTCCGGTGATTGCTCCAACTGCAAGCACTGCCAGCACAAATAATCACACAGGGCGCGGACAATGTCCGCGCCCCGGTTTTCAGACGGGAAGGAGAATCGGATGGACATCACCCAGACCAATCTGCGATATCTGCTGGCTGTATACGAATTGATGGGCAGCCATACCGGCGTGGCGGCCGTGGAAGTATCCCGGCGCATGGGCGTCTCCAAGCCCTCTGTAACCCGGATGCTGGGCGTTCTGGCCCAGCGGGGGCTGCTGGCCAAAGAACCTTACGGAAAAGTCCGTCTGACGGAGCGGGGCGCTCTGCTGGCACAGGAATACGCCGCATGCGTGGACATGGTCCAGCACCGTTTGCCCCTGTTGGAACTTTGTCTCTCAGATTCTGAGACAGCGGAGCTGGCCTGTGTGCTGGCCGCCGCACTGCCTGCCCATGTGCGCCGTGTGCTGTGCGCAAGGGCGTAAAAGCATCGTCCCCCAACGGCAGCTGTGCCGTTGGGGGACGTACTCTATTGCAGCATCAAGCCCGCTTCCAGGCGCCGGCGCAGATCCAGCACCTTCTCATGGATCTGTCGGATCACCTTCTCATAGGCCGCATCCCCGCAGCCGGTGGGGTCCTCCAGCCCCCAGTCCTCCCGCAGGCGGCAGGGCAGAACGGGGCAGGAGACGCCGCAGCCCATGGTAATGAGCAAATCCACCGGTTTGAGCGATTCCCATGACTTGGGGTGCTGACTGCGCTCCATCTCCACACCATATTGCGTCCGCATCAGACGCACTGCGTTGGGATCGATGCGGTCTTTCGGCTCCGTCCCCGCGGAGCAGCTCTCCAGCACATCGCCTGCTAGCAGCCTGCCCAGCGCCTCCGCGATCTGGCTGCGGCAGGCGTTGTGCACGCAGACAAACGCTACAACCGGCTTACTCATCGGCCGCTCCTGCGCAGCAGGTCTTTCACGTCTTCCCTGCTCAGCCGCCGTCCGCTGGATACAACCTTTCCATCTATCATCAGGGCCGGAGTCGTCATCACCCCCAAAGCGGCAATCCGGGCGGGATCGGTCACATATTCCACACCATCCGGCTGCCCCAGCTCCGCCATGGCCTGCCGGGTGACTTTCTCCAGCTCCCGGCAGCCTGCGCAGCCCATCCCCAGCACCTTCACCGGGGCGTTTGCGTCCCCTTCATTCCGGGGAGCCGTCTGTTTTCCAAACCAGTTCATCTCGTCATTCCTCCTTATTTTACAGGGGTCCAATCCATGCCTGCCCGGCATTGAACCCATATCCCACCAGCAAAATTCCCAATGCGCATACGCCGATAAAGATCACCAGAAGTTTGGGCTTGATCGCCTTGCGCAGCAGGATCAAAGACGGCAGACTCAGTGTAGTCACTGCCATCATGAATGCCAGCACCGTTCCCAGATCTGCCCCCCGGGCCAACAGTGCCTCCGCTACCGGAATGGTCCCGAAAATATCTGCATACATAGGAATTCCTACCGCCACTGCCACGAGCACCCCCAAGGGATTTCCGTTCCCCAGCAGCCCCAGAATCCAATCCTGCGGGATCCAGTTGTGAATAACCGCTCCGACCCCGACGCCTACCAGAATATAGGGCAGCACCTTACGGAATGTGGAGGCCGCCTGCTGGGCCGCTTCCTGCAGCCGCTCCTTCTGGGTCGGCACCTGCGTCTGCTCACCATCTGCTCCACTTCCGGCCCGCACGAATGGCTCCACCTGATCGTCCAGACGCAGCTTCTGAATCAGGGTGCCGCCGCATACCGCAATGACCAGTCCCGCCGCCACATAGATCACCGCCACGCGGGCGCCGAAAATACTCATCAGCAGCACCAGGCTGCCCAAGTCCACCATGGGAGAGGAGATCAGGAAGGAAAAGGTCACCCCCAGCGGGATCCCCGCTCCCGTAAAGCCCATAAACAGCGGAATGGAAGAACAGGAGCAAAAGGGGGTCACCGTCCCCAGCAGTGCCCCAAACACATTGGCCTGCAATCCCCGGAACCGCCCCAAGATCCGGCGGCTGCGCTGCGGCGGAAAATAGCTTTGCACGTAGGAAACCGCAAAGATCAGTGTCACAAGCAGCAGCGAGATTTTCCCAACATCATAGAGAAAAAACTGAATGCTTCCCCCCAGCCGGGATGTCAGGTCCAGTCCCATGCGCTCTAAACCCGTTCCTACCAGATCACTGAGCCACTGCATCCCCAACAGCTGTGTCTGAATCCATTCCCATACCAATCCTGCCATCACATTGCCTCCTTATATTTTCACATCAAAAATTTTTGATGTGTTTTTCCCGAAAAAAAGCCATCCTTCGATGGCTTTTCAGGGCTGCGCCTCTGCTTGGGGTGTCGTCAGGCGCACCAGCAACTCAGCCGCAGCCTGGCTGCCCGACGAATCCAGCCAGTAATAGGTCCATTTTCCTTCCTGACGGCTGGCCACAATACCGGATTCACACAGGATCTTCATGTGGTAGGAAACCGCAGACTGTCCCATCCCCAACCGGTCCATGAGCATGCAGGCGCACTGCTCCCCCTCCCGCAGCAGCGCCAAAATCGCCAGCCGCTTGGGATCGCACAGCGCCCGAAAGACTCTTGCATGTTCTTGGTGTATCTGTTCCATTCCAGCCCTCAAATCAAAAATATTTGATGTGAAGAGGATAGCATGCTTTCTTCAAAAAGTCAAGAGGCCTCCGGCATTCATCCGGAGGCCTTCTGTCAATGGGTTTGTTCTTTCCAGGTAATAAACTGATGGTCGCGGAGAATTTCCAGGAACTTAATAAGCCTTGGCAGGGATTTCTCCATATCCGGAAACGCCTCATCCAGCTCCTTGGAAAGGGCATAGACATCCTTGCAGCCATCGATGCTTTTCCAAATGAAGCTGCCGTATCCATCCAATGCAATCTTGCTGAAACGGGGCTTATGGAAAAACTTCTGGGCAATCCGGCTGTAAAATCCGGTCCACTCCTTTTTCAGCGTAATGATCCCCGCCGAATCCTGCGTAAATTCTGTGGCGGGATTGCGGACAGGAATATATTCGAGATAATTTGCCGCCTGTTTCTTTTTCACGTCAGATTCCTCCTTGATACGCGTCAGAAAAGAGCTCTTTCCAAGAGTAAACCGGGCCCGGCCCCCGGAACGGGGACCGGGCCGCCGGTGATACACAAATGACTTAGGCCTTCTTCTTGCCGCCCATGCAGACGTACACCAGAGAGCCCAGCAGCGCCAGGAACAGCACAATGCTGCCGATGCTGCCCAGGTTCAGAATACCGGAGCAGTCAATGTTGAGCTTGGCTGCGGCAATGCCCGCCAGGATCACGCCCATCAGGCCTTCGCCTGCAATCAGACCAGAGGTGTACAGCACGCCGCGGTCCACGCCAGCCCGACGCTCCTCCTCAGAGACGTTCTTGCGCCGCTCCATGAACCAGCGGACCACGCCGCCGGCCATAATGCCGGCACTGAGGCTGAAGGGCAGGTACATACCCACGGCGAAGGGCATCACCTGAATGCCCACGATCTCCGCCACAATGGCAACGCCCACACCGGTGAGGATCAGAGCCCAGGGCAGCTGGGCATTCATGATGCCTTCCACCAGCATCTTCATCATGGTAGCCTGGGGAGCGGGGATCTCACTGCCGCCGAACTCCCAGGCGGCGTTCATCAGATAGAGCACGAAACCGATGACAGCGGCGGAGGCCACCACACCGATGATCTCGCCGATCTGCTGCTTCTTGGGGGTTGCACCCAGAATGAAGCCGGTCTTCAGGTCCTGAGAGCAGTCGCCGGCGATAGCCGCGATGACGCAGATGATGCCGCCGATGCAGATCGCGCCGGTCATACCGACCGTACCGGTGGTTCCGGTAACCTTCAGAAGAATCGTGGTGATGATGATGGTGGCAATGGCCATACCGGACACCGGGTTATTGGAAGAGCCGATCAGGCCCACCATCCGGGAGGACACGGTAGCAAAGAAGAAGCCGAAGACCACCACAATCAAGGCGCCCAGCAGGTTCACCGGGAAAGCAGGCAGCAGCCAGATCGCCACAGCGATGACCACCATGGCCACCAGCAGCACCGGCATGGGGATATCCTGCTCGGTGCGCAGCATGGATGCCTTACCGGCGCTCTTCATGCCCTGCATGGCCTGCTTGAAGGTCCGCACGATCAGGGGGAAGCTCTTGATCAGGCTGATGATACCGCCCGTCGCCACAGCGCCGGCGCCGATGTACTTGACATAGGTGCTCCACAGAGCGGAGGGCGCCAGGGTGCTGATGGGATCCGTGCCCGGGAACACAACGGCGTCACCGCCGAAGAGGGCGATCAGTGGCATAATGACAAACCAGCTCAGGGTGCCGCCGGCAAACATGAAGCTGGAAATCTTGGGGCCGCAGATATAGCCCACACCCGCCAGGGCGGGCAGCACCTGAATGCCGATGGAGGAACCCTTGTAGAACGCAATGTCGTGGCCGATCTCGCTGGGGAAGATCTTGAGGCCGTCGCTGACGAGCTTATAGAGTGCCGCCAGACCCAGACCGGAGAACACCACACCGGCCTTGCTGCCGCCTTCCTCACCGGCCAGCAGCACCTCGGCGCAGGCAGTACCCTCGGGGAAGGGCAGCACGCCGTGCTCCTCCACGATCAGGGCCTGACGCAGAGGCACCATGAAGATGACGCCCAGAACGCCGCCCACCAGGGCCACCAGACCCAGAGTCACCACGCTGGGCATGCTGATGACGCCTTCCTTGGCCCACAGGAACAGAGCCGGCAGAGTGAAAATGGCGCCTGCCGCCACGGACTCACCGGCGGAGCCGATGGTCTGTACCAGGTTGTTCTCCAAAATGGAGTCCCGGCGCAGAATCACACGAATGATTGCCATGGAAATCACGGCTGCGGGGATGGATGCGGAGATGGTCATACCCACCTTCAGTCCCAGATAGGCATTGGCCGCGCCAAATACGATGGCCAGAATGATGCCGATCAGGACGGACGTCACCGTAAATTCCGGAACCACACGGTCCGCAGGAATGTACGGCTTAAAGTCGCTGTTCTTTTTGGACATTCCAATAAATCCCTTTCTCTTTTTTTCTGCTTTTTGACGTATTTTTGTCAAACAGCGTGCATATTTTATCAGTTTTTAACCTCAAAAGAAAGGGTATGGACAAAAAACGTTCATATTTATGCTTTTTGCACAAATATCCCGTGTTCATTTTATTTATTTTAACTCCATTTTTCCCGCCTATCCGCAACTATCACACAGATTTCCCCGTATTTGTCCTCCTTGTGCAGCTTTTGTCTCTCTATCGGAAACATAGAAGGTTCGGGCAAACTCCAGAAACTGGCGAACCG
>CABUDN010000087.1 GCA_902490355.1 uncultured Oscillibacter sp. | reverse complement strand
ACCACCGAGATCTACACTCTTTCCCTACACGACGCTCTTCCGATCTAAACCCATTGTACCAGCAGCAGCAGGATAAAGCCCGGCAGGCCGAATACGCCGATCACCAGGGCATTCCAGAGATTGAAGCCCAGGGTGATGCCGGTGATGCCCGCGGTTGCACCGGTGGCCCAGAGGGCGAGAAAGCCCAGCAGAGTGTTGCCCAAAAGGCGCAGGGCGATGCGCAGCGGCGCCCGGAATACCCGCAGCAGAGCAATGAGGAAAAAGGCCGCCAAGAAAGCGGCCAGCAGTTTTTGACTCAGGTCCATGCGCGGTCCTCCTCCAGACGGAGTGCGGCTGCGGCGGCGTCCGGGCTGCGCTCCTTGATGGCGCGGATGAGGTAGTTGCACCGGGCTTTTACCGCGCTGATCTGGTAGATGCACGACTCCACCAGCTCCGGGTCCAGGGCCTGGTTAAACTGCCGATAGGCCAGGGCCAGGTCTCCCTGAGCGATGTGGAGTTCTTCTTTGAGCGCCAGCAGCTCCGGATCGGGTTTGGATGATTTGGAAAAGATGGTCGTTTTCATGGCAGCGTCCCTCCTACCATAACGTTTATGGAGAGTTTGGACAAATATGCCAGCTTTCATACACCAAGGGGGGAAACTTTATGACACAGCAGGAATGTTATATGAGACAGGCCCTGGAACTGGCCCGGGAGGCAGCGGCGGAAGGAGAGGTGCCGGTGGGCTGTGTGATTGTGCAGGACGGCAGGGTTGTAGGCCGGGGACGCAACCGCCGTGAAGAAAAGCAGTCCACGGCCTCCCATGCGGAGATGGAGGCGATTGCCCAGGCCAATGCGGCCCTGGGGACCTGGCGGCTGGATACGTGTGAGCTGTATGTGACCCTGGAGCCGTGTCCCATGTGCGCCGGTGCAATTCTCAATGCCCGGATCCGGCGGGTTTGGTACGGGGCCCGGGATGAGGTCATGGGGGCCTGCGGCGGGGTGCTGAACCTGTTTATGGAGGACTTTCCCAATCGCCCTGCGGTCGTGGGCGGTGTGCTGGCTGCGCCGTGCCGGGAGGTTTTGGCGGAGTTTTTCGGACAGCTGCGGCAGCAGAAAGACGGAAATTTTTGATTTAAGACTTTTGTAACAATTGATGCTGGTTTGCTTAACAACTACCCGGTATCTTAATAATTGCAAGAGACAAAACTTCTTTTCATCCAATCTTCCAAAACGGAGAACGGGTCAGCTGGGGGCTGACCCGTTCTTCGTTTTTCTTTATTATGGATGTCGAAAAGAGTAGAATTCGGTTGTGGGATATGCTACAATGTCACTCAATTTCTTCGCTGCCGGTTCCGGAGGGCGCAGAAGCAGCCGTCAGATGCAGCAGCAAAAAGCCCAGCACGCAAAGTCCGGCGCCGATTTCCAGCAGCCGCGCTGAGAGCGAGCTGCTGTCACAAAAGGCCGCCAGGCACAGCACCACTGCACAGCAGGCGTACAGGGCAAAGCGCCGGGTTCGACCGGCGTCAAAGGAGAAAGAAGAGAAGCGGTAAAAGGCCAGGTTTAAAAATACCAGAGCCAGCAGCTCCACATAATAAGCTTCCAAAGCGGGATTGACCGAGTCGACCCGATAGGCCAGCACCAGCCGTACGGCCATGGCCAGTACCGGGGCCAGCAGCCACGTTCCGTTGAAGCGGAGCCGGCTGTGGCGATGTTTGGTGCCGCAGGCGCGAACAGCAAAAAAGAGACCGGCTGCAGCCAGAAGATCCAGTACGCCCAGAATCAGATGGGCCTGAGAGGAATAGCCGTCAGAAGAGGAGATGGCCACCACGGAGGTCATGCCGGAGGGATCTGCTGCCGAGACAGCACTCTGGATGAGCGTTTCTGTCAGGCCCAGACCTGCGACGAGGTCCAATACACCGGAGATGCCCATCAGGAACAGGCCTGCCATGGGCACAAACAGCAGACGGGGATCCCGGGCGGTGAAATCGGCGGGAAAGGCCGGGGCGGCCTTTTGCGGCAGACGGCGGACCAGCAGAATCAGAACGGCTGCCAAAAGAACCAGCAAAATCACCAGAGCGGTGGCAGGCAGGTTGCCGGGAATGGGAAGGCCGGTGCCCTCCTCGAAACCGGTCGTGTTTTGGAGCAGACGCAAAACGGCGGCTGCAGCGCCGCCCACCAGGGCGATGAAGGGGAGTAAGAGCGGTTTTTTCATGAAAAGGCCCCTTTCGGAGGATGGGTAGACGAAAAACGTGGCTCTTAGTATATCACAGAAAACAAGATTTGTCCATGCCGGCCCACATTTCCGGCTGCGGCGATGCATAGATTGGAGGGACAGGCTGGCCATGAACAAAAGGAGGAGACGCATGAAGCAGACGCGTACGGTCCGGCAGAGCATCGTGGTATCGGCGGTGCTGCTGTCGGTGCTGTTTTTTCTGCCGCTGGCAGTCATTGAGCCATTCCGGGCGGAACTGTTTGGCCGGGAGACCCCTGTGGAGGAATCTGAGCCGGAGGTGGGGAAGCTGGATGGCGACGTGATGCTGAAGGTGCTCAATGGAGATACGGTGGAGGAGATGAATCTGGGAACCTATCTGATGGGAGTGGTGCGGGCGGAGATGCCGGCGTCTTTCCAGGAGGAGGCACTCAAGGCGCAGGCAGTGGCGGCCCGAACCTATACCTTATATAAAATTGAGACCGTCGGAAATCACGGGGATACCGCTGACATCTGTACGGATTCCACCTGCTGTCAGGCGTGGATTTCGGAGCAGAGCGCCCGGGAGAACTGGGGAGACCAGGCGGATACCTATGCCGAGAAGATTGAAACGGCGGTGCGGGACACGGATGGACAGGTGATCTTATATGACGGGGCGCCGATCCTGGCGGTGTTTCATTCCTCGTCGGCGGGACTGACCCGGGCGTCGGGACAGGTTTGGCTGAATGATCTGCCCTACCTGCAGGCGGTGGACTCGCCGGAGCCGGAGGATGCCATCCCGAACTATTACAGCCGTGCGGAGTTTACCGCCGAGGAGTTCAAAAGCCGGGTGATGCAGGCCTATCCGGAGGCGGATCTCAGCGGGGACATTTCCACGTGGATTCAAAATCCGGTGACGGATGAGGCCGGCAGTGTGGAGACCGTAACCGTGGGAGGCATCACGATGAAGGGCAGTCAGGTGCGGACCATTCTGGGACTGCGTTCGGCCTGCTTCGAGTGGGAAACGGAAGGAGATACGTTGGTCTTCTACGTTACCGGCTATGGACACGGGGTGGGATTGAGCCAGTACGGCGCCAATGAGATGGCGGAAGAAGGCGCGGATTGGCTGGAAATTGTGACGCACTATTATACCGGAGTCACCGTGGGGCCGTATACCCCCGCCGCTTTACAAGATCCGTAAAATTATGATAAAATAAAATTCTAGGCGGATCATAACGGAAGAAAGGAGCGTTCCCATGAAAAAACGGGCGGCTGCGCTGGTTTTGTGTCTTATGATGATGCTGCAAATCGCTGCACCTTCGGTTCAGGCGGAGCAGAGCGTATACTTCGTGGCGGTGGGCAGCAATGTTCTGCCCTTGACAGATGCCACCATGCCGTTCTGGTCCGGCGGATATCTCTATATCTCCAGCAGCATTTTTACCGGTGTGGTATGGAGCGCAGTGGGCATTTCCCATGTGCCGGCCAACGCCCGGCAGCCGCTGATTCTCTACAGCGGAGAGGACCGCTCCTTGATTTTTGACCTGGATAAGCCGTACGCGGAGGACCCGCAGGGGAACACCTATTATCCCGGCGCTGTGGTGCGCAACGGAAATGTGTTTGTGCCGGCGTCGATCGTGGCCAATTATTTTGGTTTACAGTACTCCCTGATCCCCAACGTGGAGCATGGATACCTGGTATGGCTGCGGCAGCCGGGATACGGGCTTTCCGATGAAGAATTTGCCTCTGCTGCAACCTATCCCATGGCGGCCAGCTATGCCCAGTATCTCAAGTCCAAGGAGTCGGCACAGCAGACGACTCCCACGCCGTCCGTGCCCGAGGAGGATGAGGAGGAAACCCCTGCGGGCAGCGGCAAGAATGTATATTTGTGCCTGGAAGCCGGAGAGAATACGGCGCAGCTGCTGGATGTGCTGGACAAAGCGGGAGAGAAGGCGTCCTTTTTCTGTTCCCTGGAATTCTTGTGGACACAGGGAGATCTGCTGCGGCGGATGAGCGCATCCGGCCACACGGTGGGAATTCTGGTGGACGGAGAGGACAGCCGAAGCGTTACGCAGCAGCTCCACGAGGGAAATGAGGCGCTTTGGAGAGCTGCCTGCACCAAAACCCGGCTGGCGTACCTGGAAAACGGAGACAGTGCAGACTTGCAGGCCGCACAAGAAGACGGATTCCGGTGCATCTACCCGGATTTGGACCGCGCATCCTACAGCCTGTCCGGCACCGCACAGGCCGAGGCGCTGCTGGAGCGAATTGCCGCCCGGCGAGGCAGTGTGATGGTATGGCTGGGGGAGAGCGTGAATGCCGGCGGACTGAGTGCCTTTTTGGAACTGGCGCAGGAGGCGGAGGACCAGTGTCTGCCGGTGACGGAGACGACCTGAGCCTACTATTTACAGAAAATTCAACATACCCAGTCAGAATGGGGTATAATGAATGGAAATAGAATTCACTTTAATACGGGAGGGAGCGCCATGGGCCGCAATATTCTGGTAGTGGAAGATGATCCCAATATTTCTGACCTCATCCACATGTACCTGGTTAAGGAGGGGTTTGACGTCCGGATTGCCGGAGACGGCGGAAAGGCCATCGAAGAGTTCCAAAAGCAGGCACCGGATTTGATTCTGCTGGATATCATGCTGCCGGTGATGGACGGCTGGGCGGTGTGCGCCAAGATTCGGGAGACCAGCAAGGTTCCCATTATCATGCTGACGGCCAAAAGTGAGGTTTTCGACCGGATTCAGGGCCTGGAAATGGGAGCGGATGATTACATCGTCAAGCCCTTTGAGATGAAAGAGCTCATTGCCCGAATCAATGCGGTGCTGCGGCGCACCGAGATTCCCAACGATACCAGCAAGCGGCTTACCTTTGACAAGCTGGTGATTGATCTGGATTCCTACGAGCTGATCGTGGACGGCAAGAAGGTGGATACGCCGCCCAAGGAGCTGGAGCTTTTGTATCATCTGGCCGCTACCCCCAACCGGGTGTACACCCGCAACCAGCTGCTCGATGAGGTGTGGGGATTTGACTATTTCGGCGACAGCCGGACGGTGGACGTACACATCAAGCGCCTGCGGGAGAAGGTGGAGAACGTATCCGACCAATGGGCGCTCAAGACGGTTTGGGGCGTGGGCTATAAGTTTGAATTGACAGGAGCCCGCCCGGCGGAGAAGCGTGAGGGATGATGCATCTGAGCAAACGATTTCACGGGCTTTACTGGCGTCAGATGGTCGTCACCGTGGGGATGGTGCTGCTGACATTGTCCCTGTTGGGCGCGGCATTTTTCTCGTTGAGCTATAACTATGCCCGCGGACAGAAGACGGATGAGCTGGAGAGCCGGGCCCGGATTATGAGTCAGCTTTCGGTGAGCTATCTGGAAGGCGGACGGTATCTGAGCATTGAGGAACTGCGCAACGACCCGGATTTTCAGCAGTTGGCTTCCTTTGCCGCCACGGTGTCCGACGTGCAGTTCATGATCTGCGACACGGAAGGACATGTCCTGCTTTCCACGGATGTCAGCCTTTCCGGAAAGGTTGTGACCATTCCGGAGGAAATGACCCGGAAAATCATGGAGGAAGGCTCCGCCTCGACGCGGGACGATCTGGGCGGACTGTATCAGCAAAAGCAGTTTATCGTCGGCGTGGCGGCCGTAAACCCGGTGAGCCAGGAGACGGTGGGAGAGGTCTTTGCGGTGGCCACCACCACCTCGCTGGACACCATGTGGAAGGGCTTTGTGGGCCTGTTCTTCATGACGGCCTTTGTGGTGCTCATGATCTCCTTCATGGCCTCCTCCGTGACAACCATGCGCCAGGTGCAGCCCATTCGGGACATGGTCAAGGCCACCCGTCAGTACGCCGAGGGCAACTTTGATATCCGCATGAACGACAGCGGACGGGACGATGAGATTGGGGAGCTGGCCGCTTCCTTCAATAACATGGCGGAGTCGCTCCAGCAGACGGAGCGGCAGCGCCGGGAGTTTATCGCCAACATCTCCCATGAGCTCAAGACGCCCATGACCACCATTGCCGGCTATACCGACGGTATTTTGGACGGAACCATTCCGCCGGAGAGTGAGCGGCAGTATTTGCAGATTATCTCCGACGAGAGCCGCCGCCTGAGCCGGATGGTGCGCCGGATGCTGGACGTCAGCCAGCTTCAGGCCATTGATCCACTGCGGGGCGGCAATCACTTCGATATCTGCGAGAGCATGCGCCGGGTTCTGATCTCCATGGAAAAGAAGATCACGGACCGGCATCTGGATGTGGACGCGGATATTCCCGAAGAGCCCATTTTGGTCCTGGGCGACAACGACATGATTACCCAGGTGCTTTACAATCTCCTGGAAAATGCCACAAAGTTTGCCCGGGAGGGGTCCACGCTGTATTTAGGCGTTGCCATGATCGACGGCAAGGCCCGGGTAACGGTGCAGAACTTGGGAGATACCATTCCTGCTGAGGAGCTGCCGCTGCTGTTTGAGCGGTTCCACAAAAGCGATAAGTCCCGCAGTGAGGATAAAGACGGTGTGGGTTTGGGATTGTACATTGTCAAGACGATCCTGGAACAGCACCGGGAAAAAATCAGTGTGACCAGCGAGGATGGTGTGACCACATTCACGTTCTCCCTGGCCACGGAATGAGGAAGCATGGAAGAACAGATGACAACTGGCGGGGCGGAACGCCTGCCGCAGGAGGTGGTGGAAGTCTACCGTCCCCGGGACAGCCGGGAGGTGGTTGAGGTTTACACCCGCCCCCTGCCGGGGCGCAGGGCCCGCCCGGCGCCGAAACCGGCAAAACGGCGGAAAACGGGACTTTGGATTTTTCTCGCCTGCCTGATTGCGGTGACGGCACTGGCCCTGGCAGCGTGGCTGCTGCGGGGGAGTGTGGTGGGAGAGTACCGGGATCCCTTTGAGCGGTATGATTTTGATCAGGAACAAGAGTCTGCGCAGGCAGAGGGCGTACAGATTCCCACATATCCCTACGGACAGGGCGCGGAACTGACGGTGACGCAGGACCACGGTCAGGAGATGACCATTCAGGAGATCTACCGGCAGGTCAATCCGGCGGTGGTAACGGTCATGGCGGAGCTGGGAGACGGCGTCTCCGTTGGGACCGGCGTGATTTTCACTTCGGACGGGTATATTCTCACCAATTACCATGTGGTGGAGGGCGGCTCGGCCTGCCTGGTTGAGCTGGAAAGCGGCATACAGTTTGAAGCTCTGTATGTGGCCGGTGATAGTAAAAATGATCTGGCTGTACTCAAGGTGGATGCCGCGGGGCTGCCCGCTGCCCAGTTCGGGGACTCCGATACGCTGCAGGTGGGAGATCCGGTTTACGCCATCGGCAATCCGCTGGGCGTGGAGCTGCGGGGGACGCTGACCGACGGTATTGTCTCGGCCATCAATCGGGACGTCACGGTGGACGGGCGCGTGATGACGCTGATCCAGACCAATGCGGCGCTCAACTCCGGCAACTCCGGGGGCCCGCTGATTGACCGCTATGGCCGGGTGGTGGGCATCAATGTCATCAAGATGAGCTCCCGATACTCCAATGTGGAAGGACTGGGCTTTGCCATTCCGTCGTCCTCCATGGACCGGATGGTCAATGACCTTTTGACTTACGGAGAGGTGCTGCCTGAGCCGGAGCTGGGCGTGACGGTTCTCCAGACGGGCATTCCGCTCAAAGACGGACTCACGGGACTGGAAGTGCTGTATGTCAATCCCGGTTCCGCAGCGGACCGGGCCGGAATCCGGGAGGGAGACTATATTCTCTCCGCCGGTGGTGAGCTGACGCACAGCAGTCAGGATCTGCTGCGGGTGCGCAGATATCTCTATATCGGCGATACCCTGACCATGGAGCTGATGCGGGATGGGAAACGCCTGGAGGTCACGCTGGAGCTGACCGACGCTGTGGAATCCTAAGAAGAAAGCCGTGACGGAATCTTCCGTCACGGCTTTTTTGTCTTTCGGGGAAGCAGAAGACTGATGCCGGAGAGCAGCAGATACATGCCAAAGGGCCTGCGCAGCGCGGAAACATCGATTCCGGTGGCGATCCAGGCACCGGCCAGGGCTGCCGCTGCCGCTGCCGGGACCGCAGCCCGCAGGGTGGGCCGGTCCAGGCGGCCGGCCCGGGCGTGGGAAACCAATGCCGCGGCGGCGGTGGGAAGGAAGAAGAGCAAATTGATGCCCTGGGCAGTGCGCTGCTCTACATGCAGGACCAGAGTCAGCAGCACCAGCAGCAAGGTTCCGCCGCCCACGCCCCAGGCGGAGACGATACCGGCGCCCAATCCGCAGGCAAAGGCCAGCAGCCATGCACTCACAGCAGGTACCTCACGCCTCCGTACAGCAGGACACCTGCTGCCAGCCACCGCAGTACGCCCAGAGGAATCCGGCCATAGAGCCGGGCGCCCAGCCAGCCGCCCACCAGACCGCCGGCCAGGTACGGGGCTGCTTCTGAAAGTGCAACGCCGCCCCGGAGCAGATATACCACGGCGGAGATGGCACAGGCGGGAAAGATGACGCCGATGCAGGTGGCGTATACCTGCCGGCCGTTCAGATGGCCCTGATGAGAGAGAATAGGCAGGAGCACCATGCCGCCTCCGCCGCCGAATAAGCCGCCGGCCAGACCTGCCGCTCCGCCGGCCAGTGCGTCTGTGAGTCTTTGATTCATGCGCCTGCCTCCCATCCGGTGTACACAGATGTATGGATCGGGATGGGGATGTGCCCCATCCCGGTGCGGGTTATTTCATGCGGAAGCTCTGGCAGTCGGTGCATTCGGGCTTGGTGGGGTTGGTCTCATGGGTGCCCACCTGAATGGTGTTCAGACCGCAGTACTGGGTATCCTGGCAATGATGCGCGCAGTTGCTCACTGTGCATTTGATGCTCTGGTTGGGGGTGCAGCCGCAGCCGTTATTGTTATTCATGAAACAATCCTCCTGCAAGATAAAATTGGCCTTTCGCCAGTGCTAGTGTGCGACGGTGTTCAAAAAATATGCGCAAAAAAAGGACCGCTTTTTGCAAGCGGTCCCGAAAGAAATCCGTCAGATTCCCAGAATCAAGGTGGCAAAGCGGAAATAGATCAAAAGAGAAATGGAGTCGACAATGGTGGAGATGAACGGGGAGGCCATCACGGCAGGATCAAACCCGATTTTTTCGGCCAAAATAGGCAGAGAACAGCCTACCAGCTTGGCGCACAGCACAGTCCCCACCAGGGTGCAGCACACTACCAGCGCCACCCATGGCGTGACCGCGGGATTGTTCATCAGGATGCGGTCTACCAGCATCATTTTGACAAAATTGGCTGCTGCCAGACAGATGCCGCAGCACAGGGATACCCGGAATTCCTTCCACAATACCCGCATCAGATCCGAAAAACGGACCTCCCCCAGGGACAATGCGCGGATCACGGCGGTGGAAGCCTGGGTGCCGCTGTTGCCTCCGGTACCGGAGAGCATGGGAATGAAAGCGGTGAGAACCGCACAGGCGGACAGAGCATTTTCAAAATGCGTGAGGATGATCCCGGTAAAGGTTGCCGAGAGCATCAAAACCAACAGCCAGGGGGTGCGGGCCTTCCAGGTCTCAAACACGCCGGTTTTCAGGTAGGGCTTGTCAGAAGGGAGGATGGCGGCCATCAGCTCGATATCCTCGGTGGCCTCCTCCTGCAGCACGTCCATGGCGTCGTCTACGGTGACGATGCCCACAAGGCGGTTTTCCGTGTCCACCACCGGAAGCGCCAAAAAGCCGTACTTGCTCAGGGCCAGGGCGGTGGTTTCCTTATCGTCCAGAGTGTGGACGGAAATGATGTTGGTCTGCATGATGTCGCCGATCACATCGTCCTCGTCAGCCAGCACCAGAGTCCGGATGGACAGCAATCCGATGAGGTGGCGCTGTTCATCGATGACATAGCAGATGTTGATGGTTTCCTTGTCCAGACCGGTCCGGCGGATGCGCTTAAAGGCGGCCTCTACCGTCATGGTCTGCTTGAGATCCACGAACTCCATAGTCATGATGCTGCCGGTGGAGTCCTCGGGATATTTGAGAATCTCATTGATGCTCTTGCGCATCTCCGGATCGCAGTGGCGCAGAATCCGCTTGACCACATTGGCGGGCATTTCTTCCACGATGTCCACCGTGTCGTCCAGATACAGTTCGTCCAGAACCTCTTTGAGCTCCGTGTTGGAAAAGCTTTGAATCAGCAGCTCCTGCTCGTCGGAGTCCAGCTCCACGAACACTTCCGCGGCCAGCTCCTTGGGAAGAAGCCGGAAGACCAGGGGAACTTTTTCTCCCAGTGCGGTACACAGCATGGCGATATCCGCCGCTTCCAGGGGCACCAGCAGGTCCCGCAGCCGGGCGTATTCCTTTTGTTCCAAACACTCCTCAATGGTTTCCTGAAGGTTTCCCAACTCGCCCTCTAACGCAGACACAGCGTGCATCCTCCTTTCTGCGGCTGACCAAAACAAAAGAAAAACCCCAATCGTTCCATCCGGCACGACTGGAGTACATCTTCCTGCCGGAAAACCGTCTGACCAAGACAGTTTTCCCAACCGTTCAAGCTTTAGCCTCACAAGGCGGTGAAATCGCGTTAGACGATACCTTCGTGTTCGATATTGCCTGTTCAAACCCTCTCATGATGTCTCCATCACTCCGCGGCAGCGATCCATATCCCTGTGGTAGCCAGATCGGAAGAGCGTCGTGTAGGGAAAGAGTGTAGATCTCGGTGGT
>CABUDN010000086.1 GCA_902490355.1 uncultured Oscillibacter sp. | reverse complement strand
CTTCACCCTTCGGAGACTGCAATGCTCGGCGGAAGTGAATTCCGCCTGCGCCAAGGGTTTACCGGAGGTAAACCGCTTGTACGGCGCATTTGCGCCGCGGCCCAGAAGGGCCGACTTCTGCAAATAGGTATAGGGTCACCGCTCATGTTGCTGCTCCTCCTTTCCAAATCACAACCGCTTACGCTGGGTTGTGATTTGGTTTTGGGTGCAACCCTGGAAGCTGCGGCGTCTATACTGGTTTGGGTTCCGCCGCCAAAGGGCGGCTTCACCCTCCGGAGACTGCAATGCTCGGCGGAAGTGAATTCCGCCTGCGCCAAGGGTTTACCTGTGCAGTGGTTTTTTGTCCCGATTGTCTTGCCCAAGGGCGGGAGATTTGCTATCATAACGGTATCACGAGACAGCAAAACTTCCTCCGCGGCGGTTCGAATGTACGCCGCTGCAGCAGTATGACAGCAATGGAAAGGAGCCAGCCTATGCGCTATAATTTTGATGAGATCGTGGACCGTTCCGGCAACCACGCCGCCAAGTACGACGAGCGGAAGAAGAAATTCGGCACGGACGACGTCATCCCCCTGTGGATCGCGGATATGGACTTCCGCACCGCCCAGCCCATCATCGACGCCCTGACCGCCCGGGCCCAGGAGGGCATTTGGGGCTATACCGCCCGGCCGGAGAGCTACTTTGCCGCCATCCGGGACTGGCAGAAGCGCCGCAACGGCTGGGAGATCGACCCGTCCCTCATGAGCTTCAGCCTGGGCGTGGTGCAGAGCATTTCCGCCATGGTCAAGCTCTTCACCCCTGAGGGCGGCAATGTGCTGATCCAGACGCCGGTATACTCCGAGTTCTACGACATGGCCGAGGCCTGGAACCGCAACGTGCTGGAAAACCGCTTTATTGAGGAGAACGGCGTGTGGCGCGTGGACTGGGAGGACTTTGAGGAAAAGCTGCAGAGCGCCGATCTGTTCCTGCTGTGTAATCCCCACAACCCCCTGGGCATCGTCTGGACGCCGGAGGAGCTGCGGCGCATGGCGGAACTGTGCATGAAGCACCATGTGGTGCTCTTCTCCGATGAGATCCACTCCGACCTGATCTTCCACGGCAAGAAGCATACCCCTGTGGCCACCCTCTCTCCGGAGATTGCCCGGTACGTGGTCACCGGCATCTCCGGCACCAAGACCTTCAACCTGGCGGGCCTGCAGGCCAGCACCGTGGTCTTCCCGGACCGGCACACCAAGAAGGTTTTCGACCACTACTGGCACTGCATGGACATTCACCGCAACAACGCCTTCTCCCTGACGGCCATGGAGGCCGCCTTCACCCAGGGCGAGGAGTGGCTGGAGCAGCTGCTGCCGTATCTCTCCGCCAACTTCGACTTCGTGGTGGATTTCTGCCGCACCCGGATTCCCAAGATCCGCACCTACGCCCCCGACGCCACCTATCTCATGTGGCTGGACTGCCGGGATCTGGGACTGGACAACCAGGCCCTCCACGATTTCATGATCCAGAAGGCGGGCCTGGGCCTCAACGACGGCGTCTCCTTCGGCCGGAGCCTGAGCGGCTTCATGCGCCTCAACGCCGCCTGCCCCAGAAGCGTACTGCAAAAAGCCATGGAGCAGCTGGAAGCCGCGGTCAACGCTCTGTAAGCGATGCCGGGCGCGCCCTTTCGCCGCAACCCTTTATATGGGAACATAGCAAACGCCCCTGCCGGGACCGGCAGGGGCGTTTGTTGGCTGCAGGGTGGGGGGTAAATGCTCACTTGAGCTTGGTGCCGCAGAAGGGACACTGGTCCTCCCGGCCTCCCATCCACTTGCGGCACCGGGGGCAGCGCCAGAAGACCACATGGAATACAATGGTGCATAGGGCGATCAGTGCGTCCAGCCAGTAGAACAATTCCTTCTTGGTGAGGATTCCTCCCAGCAAAGACGCTGCCAGCAGCACACCCAGGATCATCAGGACGGTTTTGGCGGTTTTCAGTTTCATGACAGGCCCTCCTTCGGCACGGCGCGGATGGTGTTTTTTTAACACTATTGTACCGAATTTCCCCGGAGCTGTCAATTTGCCGCCCCTTGCGCGGAGACGGACTTGACGGTATAATGGGGAACATCTCAACGAACAATGGGGGAACGAGTCATGAATACCCGCATCGAACACGACACCATGGGGGAAATCGCCGTCCCGGCGGACCACCACTGGGGTGCCCAGACCCAGCGCAGCCTGGAGAATTTCCGCATCGGCGGCCAGCGTCAGCCCAGGGAGATCATCACCGCCTTTGCCTATTTGAAGGAGGCCTGCGCCCGGGCCAACGCCCGCTGCGGCAAGCTCACCGAGATCCAGGCCGGCGCCATCGCCGAGGCCTGCCGTCAGATCCGGGCGGGGCAGTGGGATGAGGAATTTCCCCTGGTGGTCTGGCAGACCGGCAGCGGCACCCAGACCAATATGAATGTCAATGAGGTCATCGCCCATCTGGCGGCGGAGCAGGGCGTGAGCCTGCATCCCAATGACCACGTCAACGCCTCCCAGTCCAGCAACGATACCTTCCCCTCGGCGCTGCACATCGCCGCGGCCATGTCCGTGGTGCAGGACGTGCTGCCCGCCGCCCGGCGGCTGGAGGCGGCCTTCGCCCGGCTGGAGGCGGCGTATCCGGACCTGATCCGCATTGGCCGGACCCATCTGCAGGACGCCACGCCCCTGCGGTTTTCCCAGGAGGTCTCCGGCTGGCGGGAGCTGGTGGCGGCTCCGTGCCGGATGCTGGAGGCGGCTCTGCCGGAGCTGGAGCGCCTGGCCATCGGCGGCACCGCCGTGGGTACGGGCCTCAATGCCCCCAAGGGCTACGACGCCATGGTCTGCGAGCAACTGCGCCAAATGACCGGCGTGGACTTCCGGCCCGACGGGAACAAGTTCCACGCACTGACCAGCAAGGACGCCCTGGTCTTTGCCCACGGAGCGCTCAAGGCTCTGGCCGCCAACCTCATGAAGATCGCCAACGACATCCGCTTTGAGGCCAGCGGTCCCCGCTGCGGCATGGGCGAGCTCCACATTCCGGAAAATGAGCCGGGCAGCTCCATCATGCCCGGCAAGGTCAACCCCACCCAGTGCGAGGCTGTGACCATGGTGGCCGTCCAGGTCATGGGCAACGACGCCGCCATCGGCTTTGCTGCCTCTCAGGGCAACTTCCAGCTCAATGTGTTTTTGCCGGTGTCGGCGTATAACTTCCAGCTCTCCGCCCGGCTGCTGACCGATGCCATGGACTCCTTCCGCACCCACTGCGTGGAGGGCATCACCCCCAATGTGGAGCGGATGGAGGCCAACCTGCACAATTCCCTGATGCTGGTGACCTGCCTGACGCCCAAGATCGGCTACGAGCAGGCGGCCAAGTGCGCCAAGAAGGCCCTGGCCGACGGCACCACCCTCAAGGAGGCTGTGGTATCTCTGGGGCTGTTGACGCCGGAGGAGTTCGACGAGACCGTTCGACCCGAAAAAATGGTATAAAACTCCGTGCACTGAGCGGCGGCTGCTTTTCGGCAGCCGCCGCTTGTTTGTGTATTGATGCATAATTGATGAATATATACGCATATGGAGCGCATAGAGTGTATGGCTTTGTGCGGAAAGCACCCGGTTGGATGCCTCCTTTCCAGGGTCAATGGGAAAATGTTGGCAAAATATGCAAAAGCATGCAGAGGCGGCCGGAAATGTTGTGCAACATGACACTTGCATATTTATACAGCACAGGCGTATAATTCAACCATCGACAAACAACGGATGGAGGAACCCGTCATGAAAAAGGATAAAAAGGACATCAAGAAGATCGTGCTGGCCTACTCCGGCGGCCTGGACACGTCCATCATCATTCCCTGGCTCAAGGAAAACTACAACAACCCCGAGATCATCGCCGTGGCCGGTGATGTGGGCCAGAACGACGAGCTGGAGGGCCTGGAGGAGAAGGCCATCAAGACCGGCGCCTCCAAGCTGTACATCGCGGATCTGACCGACGAGATGGTCGATGAGGTCATCATCCCCTCCATGAAGATGGGCGCCAGCTACGAGCAGTACCTGCTGGGCACCGCCTTCGCCCGGCCCATCATCGCCAAGAAGCTGGTGGAGATCGCCAAGGCTGAGGGCGCCGACGCCATCGCCCACGGCTGCACCGGCAAGGGCAACGACCAGGTCCGGTTCGAGCTGACCATCAAGCGCTTTGCTCCCGAGATGACCATCATTGCCCCCTGGAGAGAGTGGGACATCAAGGGCCGGGACGAGGAGATCGACTACGCCGAGGCTCACAACGTGCCCCTGAAGATCTCCCGGGAGACCAACTACTCCAAGGATAAGAACCTCTGGCACCTGAGCCACGAGGGCCTGGACCTGGAGGACCCCGCCAACGAGCCCCAGTACGAAAAGCCCGGCTTTTTGGAGATGGGCGTCTCTCCCATCACCGCACCCGACGCCCCCACCTATGTGACCATCGACTTTGAAAAGGGCGTGCCCGTGGCCGTGGACGGCGAGAAGATGAAGGCCAGCGACATCATCCGCAAGCTCAACAAGCTGGGCGGTGAGAACGGCATCGGCCTGCTGGACATTGTGGAAAACCGGCTGGTGGGCATGAAGGACCGCGGCGTGTATGAGACCCCCGGCGGCACCATCCTCTACAAGGCCCATGAGTGCCTGGAGATGATCACCATCGACAAGGATACCGCCCACATGAAGAGCAAGCTGGCTGTGGACTTTGCTGATCTGGTGTACAACGGCAAGTGGTTCACCCCCCTGCGGGAGGCCCTGAGCGCCTTTGCCGACAAGACCCAGGAGCATGTGACCGGCTCCGTCAAGCTCAAGCTCTACAAGGGCAACATGATCACTGCCTCCATCACCTCTCCGTGCAGCCTGTACTCCGAGGAGTTGGTGACCTTCAACGAGAGCAGCTACGACCAGACCAACGCCACGGGCTTCATCAACCTCTGGGGTCTGCCCGACACCGTGCTGGCACTGCGGGAGCAGGGCAAGCTGTAAGAAATCTGCAGGGGGAGCGCACTCCCCCTTGCCGGTCCCCAGCCGGTGTACAAAGGCTTTTGTCCGGCGGGGGAGGCCCCATACACCACCATCAAACCACAGACTTGCGGGACGGAGAGTTTTCTTCGCCCCGCGTCTTGGGTGAAAGGAACTGCTATGAAATTATGGTCCGGGCGCTTCGGCAAGGAGACCGACGCCCTTGTCAACGACTTCAATGCCTCCATTCAGTTTGACCAGAGGCTCTACCGGGAGGATATCACCGGCTCCATCGCCCACGCCAAGATGCTGGCGGCCACGGGCATTCTCTCCGCCGAGGACGGCGCGGCCATCGTGGAGGGCCTCACCGGCATTTTGCAGGATATCGAGGACGGCAAGGTGGAATTTACCGCCGATAACGAAGATATCCATATGAACGTGGAGGCCCTGCTCACCGCCCGGATCGGCCAGGCGGGCAAGCGGCTGCACACCGCCCGGTCCCGCAACGACCAGGTGGCCCTGGACTTCCGCATGTACGTCCGGGAGCAGATCCCCGTCATCGTGGGGCAGCTCCTGGAGCTGGAGACGGTGCTTTGCCGCCAGGCCCGGCAGTATCAGACCGCCGTCATGCCCGGCTATACTCACCTCCAGCGGGCGCAGCCCATCTCCTTTGCCCAGCATCTCATGGCCTACGCCTTCCAGTTCCGCCGGGACGTCACCCGGCTAACCGACTGCGCGGCCCGGCTCAATGAGTGCCCCTTGGGCTCCGGCGCCCTGGCCGGAACCACGTACCCCATTGACCGCTTCATGACCGCCCAGGCGCTGGGCTTCGACAAGCCCATGGACAACTCCCTGGACGGCGTGTCCGACCGGGACTACGCCCTGGAGCTCATGAGCGCCCTGTCGATCTTGATGATGCACCTTAGCCGCTTTTCCGAGGAAGTGATCCTCTGGTGCAGCTGGGAGTTCAAGTTCATCGAGCTGGACGACGCCTACGCCACCGGCTCGTCCATCATGCCCCAGAAGAAGAACCCTGATGTTGCGGAGCTGGTCCGGGGCAAGACCGGCCGGGTGTACGGCGATCTCATGAGCCTGCTGACGGCCATGAAGGGATTGCCCCTGGCCTACAACAAGGATATGCAGGAGGACAAGGAGCCGGTGTTCGACGCCATCGACACCGTGGAGATGTGCCTGCCGGTGTTTGCCGCCATGCTGGACACCATGACCGTCCGGACGGACAATATGCGCGCCGCGGCGGGCAAGGGCTTCATCAACGCCACGGACTGCGCCGACTACCTGACCAAAAAGGGCATGCCCTTCCGGGATGCCTACACCGTCACCGGCCATCTGGTGGCCCAGTGCACCGCCCAGGGCAAGACCCTGGAGGAGCTGACCCTGGAAGAGCTGCAGGCGGCGTCCGACCTCTTTGACGAGGACGTCTACGAGGCCATCCGGCTGGAAAACTGCATGGCCCTGCGGGCAAGCTTCGGCGGCCCCGCCGTGGCGGAGACCACCCGGCAGATCGCGGTGATTGAGGACTTTGTTAAGGCCCATACCAAATAAAAGGAACGTGATTCCATTGAAACCCAAGGTTTACATTGACGGCAAGGACGGCACCACCGGCCTGCAGATCTATGAGCGTCTCTCCGCCCGGGAGGACATCACCCTGCTGCTCATCGACGAGGCCAAGCGCAAGGACCCCGCGGAGCGGGCAAAGCTCATGAACCAGGCGGAACTGGTGTTCTTGTGCCTGCCGGACGCCGCCGCCCGGGAGGCCGTGACCCTCCTCTCCAATCCCGCTACCCGGGTCATCGACGCCTCCACGGCCCACCGCACCGCCCCCGGCTGGGTGTACGGCTTTGCCGAGCTCAAGGCCGGACAGCGGGAGGCCATCGCGGGCGCCAAGCGGGTGGCCAATCCCGGATGCCACGCCACGGGCTTTCTCTCCCTGGCAGCGCCTCTGGTGGCCCTGGGACTGCTGCCCCGGGACGCGGCCCTGACCTGCTTTTCCCTCACCGGCTACTCCGGCGGCGGCAAGAAGATGATCGCCCAGTACGAGGCGGCGGACCGGGACCCGGCCCTTTCCAGTCCCGCGCCCTATGCCCTGGGTCAGACCCATAAGCACCTGCCGGAGATGAAGGCGGTGGCGGGACTGGACACGGCGCCGGTGTTCATCCCCATTGTGGATGATTACTACAAGGGCATGTCCACCACCATCCCCCTGCACATGTCCCAGCTCCGGGGCGTGGGCAGCGTGGAGGCGCTGCGTCAGGCGTATGCGGATTATTATGCCGGGCAGGCCCTGGTGACGGTGGCACCGGAGGCGCCGGGCAAGGTGTATGCCAACGCCATGGCGGGACGGGACGCCCTGACCGTGCTGGTGGACGGCACCGATGAGGCCGTGACGCTGACGGCCCTCTTTGACAATCTGGGCAAAGGGGCCAGCGGCGCGGCGGTACAGAATATGAATCTCATGCTGGGGCTGGCGGAGACCGCGGGCCTGAAGCTGTAAGGAGGAACGGATATGAACTTCGTGGAAGGCGGCGTATGCGCCGCCCAGGGCTTCCGGGCCGCGGGCATCCATGTGGGCGTGAAGACCCACGCCACGTGGAAAAAGGACCTGGCGCTCATTGTCTCCGATGTGGACTGCGCCGCGGCAGCGGTGTTTACGAAAAACGTGGTGAAAGCTGCCCCCATTCTGGTGGACAAGGCGCACCTGATCGACGGCAAGGCCCGGGCCATCGTGGCCAACAGCGGCAACGCCAACGCCTGCGCCCCCCAGGGGGAGGAGAACGCCGAGAAGATGTGCGCGGCGGCAGCCGCGGCCATCGGCTGCAAGCCGGAGGATGTGCTGGTTTCCTCCACCGGCGTCATCGGCCAGACGCTGCGCATCAGCGTCATTGAAGAGGGCATGCCCGCGCTGCATGCGGCGCTGGAGCACTCCGAGGCGGCCAGCGACGCCGCCGCCCACGCCATCATGACCACGGATACGGTCAAGAAGGAGGCGGCGGTGGAGACCGTCATCGGCGGCAAGACCGTCCGCTTGGGCGGCATCGCCAAGGGCAGCGGCATGATCCATCCCAACATGGGCACCATGCTCTGCTTCCTGACCACGGACTGCGCCATCTCTCCGGAGATGATCCGGGCGGCTCTGCTGGAAACCGTGCAGGTGAGCTTCAACCGCATCAGCGTGGACGGAGACACCTCCACCAACGACTCGTGCATCGTGCTGGCCAACGGCCTGGCGGGCAACGAGCCCATTACGGACAAGGGCGCGGACTATCAGGCCTTTGTGGAGGCCCTCACGACGCTTTGCACCCTGCTGGCCAAGAAGATGGCCTCCGACGGCGAGGGCGCCAAGCACCTCATCACCTGCACCGTCACTGGTGCCAAGAGTGAGGCGAGCGCCGAGACCATCGCCAAGTCCGTCATCTCCTCCACCCTGACCAAGGCGGCTATTTTCGGCGCCGACGCCAACTGGGGCCGGGTGCTGTGCGCCATGGGCTACTCCGGCGAGGCGTTTGACCCCGACAAGGTGGATGTGTCCTTTGCCAGCGCGGCCGGGGAGATCGCCGTGTGCGCCCAGGGCCGGGGACTGGACTTTGACGAGGACAAGGCCAAGGCCATCCTCACCGAGCACGATGTGGAAATCCACGTAGCCATGGGCGAGGGCAGCGGCAGCTGCACCTGCTGGGGCTGCGACATTACCTACGACTATATCAAGATCAACGGCGACTACCGCACCTAAGGGCGGAAAACACGGCGGGCGCGGCCCGCGGGAAGAAGGAAGCAACCATGACATCTCATGCACAGCAGGCCAAGACTCTGGTGGAGGCTCTGCCCTATATTCAAAAATTCACCGGCAAGACCATTGTGGTCAAGTACGGCGGCAACGCCATGATCTCGGAGGATCTGCGCCGGGCGGTGATGAGCGACATCATTCTGCTGAGCCTGGTGGGCATCCGGGTGGTGGTAGTCCACGGCGGCGGACCGGAGATCAGCGAGATGCTCAAGAAGATCGGCCACGAGTCCCGCTTTGTGGACGGCCTGCGCTATACCGACGCCGAGACCATGGATGTGGTCCAGGCGGTGCTGTGCGGCAAGGTGAACAAGAACCTGGTGGCCCAGCTCAACCGGCTGGGCGGGCAGGCCATCGGCCTTTGCGGCATGGACGGCCAGCTCTTCCAGGCTGTGGCTCTGGACGAAAAGTACGGCTTGGTGGGCTCCATCACCGGGGTCAATCCCGAGCCGGTGGAAAATGCCCTGCTGACGGGCTATATCCCCGTGGTGTCCACGGTGGCCCAGGGCGTGGACGCCGACACCGCCTACAACATCAATGCCGACACCGCCGCGGCCAAGCTGGCTGAGGCGCTCCACGCGGAAAAGCTGATCCTGCTCACCGACGTCCGGGGCCTTTTGCGGGACCCCAAGGATGAGGAGACGCTGATCCATGTGGTCCATACCTACGAGGTGCCGGGCCTGGTGGCTGACGGTACCATCTCCGGGGGCATGATCCCCAAGATGGAGTGCTGCGTGGACGCCATCGCCGGCGGCGTGGAGCGAGTCCACATTCTGGACGGCCGCATCCCCCATTCCATTCTCATCGAGCTGCTGTCCGACCAGGGCATCGGCACCATGCTGAAAAAGGAGGACTGACCATGGATTCCAAGACCATCATGGACCTGACGGGTCAATATATTCTCAATACCTACGGCCGCTTCCCCGTGGCCATCGACCACGGTCAGGGCGCCCGGCTGTACTCTCCGGAGGGCCGGGAGTACATCGACTTTACCAGCGGCATCGGCGTCTCCTGTCTGGGCTACGGCAACGCGGACTGGATTCAGGCTATCTCCGCCCAGAGTGCCAAGCTGGGCCATGCCTCCAACCTCTTCTACACCGAGCCTGCCGCCCGGCTGGCCCAGATCCTCTGTGAGCGCACCGGCATGAGCGGCGTGTTCTTTGCCAATGGCGGCGGCGAGGCCAACGAGGGCATGATCAAGCTGGCAAGAAAGTACAGCTTCGACAAGTACGGCAATGGCCGTGCCACCATCATCACCCTGGAAAACTCCTTCCACGGCCGCACCATTACCACGCTCAAGGCTACGGGCCAGGAGGTGTTCCACAACTACTTCTTCCCCTTCACCGAGGGCTTCCGCTACGCCAAGGCCAATGACCTGGCCTCCCTGGAGGCCCAGAGCGGCGACGATGTGTGCGCCGTCATGGTGGAGCTGGTGCAGGGCGAGGGCGGCGTGCTGCCCCTGGATCCCGACTATGTCCAGGCTGTGGTGAAGCTGTGCCGCGAGCGGGACTGGCTGGTGCTGGTGGATGAGGTCCAGACCGGCGTGGGCCGGACCGGCAGCCTCTTTGCTTTCCAGCACTACGGCATTTTGCCCGACGTATGCTCCTTTGCCAAGGGCATTGCCGGCGGCCTGCCCATGAGCGGCATCATGACCAACGAGAAGTGCCGCGGGGTGTTCACTCCCGGCACCCACGCCACCACCTTCGGCGCCAATCCTGTTTGCGCCGCGGCGGGCCTGGCGGTCCAGGAGGCTCTCAGCGACGCGTTTTTGCAGCAGGTGCAGGAGAAGGGCGCCTACCTCCGGGAGCAGATCGAGGCGCTGCATCTGCCCTGCTTCGGCCAGACCCGGGGCCTGGGCCTCATGATCGGCATTACCGTCCGGGAGGGCTGGACCAACAAGGAGATCGCCGCCCGGCTCATTGAAAACGGCCTTTTGATCCTCACCGCCGGTCCCGGCATGCGGCTGCTGCCGCCACTGGCCATCACGAAAGAGGAGATGGACCAGGGCGTGGCGATCATGAAGAAGACTCTGGGCGCGTAACCGCGCTGAAAAAGACAAAGAGAAAACCGTTCTCTCCGCCGCCTCCGGCGGCATGTGCGCCCCGGCAGCGGAGCGCACCCTGACTCTAAAGCTGACTCTTACTCGAACGGGA
>CABUDN010000085.1 GCA_902490355.1 uncultured Oscillibacter sp. | reverse complement strand
CGTCTTCATAGCCCTGACGGTAGCCCTCCTGCCGGGCCGCTTCCCGCACGTCCTGGGCCTCCTGCTGGGCCTGGGCCCTGGCCTGCTCCAGCAGGGCTTCCCCTTCCCGGCGGGCCTGGGCCAGGATTTCGTCGGCCTGCACCCGGGCGTAGGAGAACAGGGCAGCCGCTCCGGCACCGGGGTCCGCGCCCGGCTCCTCCCGTATGTCCTCGCCGGGACTGTCCTGCACTTCCTCATCGGCCGGGGGCGCCTGCAAATCGGAGGGCGCCGGTTCCGGCGGCTGGTCTTCCGGCTCGTCGTCCACCGGAAGGTCCTGTGCCTCGGGGAAGACGAAGTCGCTGACCGGCCCCAAAAAATGCTTGAGTATGTTAGGCAATGATATCGTCCTTTCCGCCCTTGAGGATGATCAGCTCGTTCTTCTCCTCCAGATCCCGGATGATGCCCACAATGCGCTGCTGGGCCGCCTCCACGTCCCGCATCCGGACGTTGACGGTGACTTCCAGATCGTCCCGGATGCTCTGGGCCATACGCGAAGAGACATTGGTGAAGATCTTGTTGGCCACATCGTGGTTGGCGCCCTTGAGGGCCAGTACCAGATCCTTGGGATCGCACTCACGCACAAAGCGCTGCACGGAGCGGTCGTCCATGGTCACGATATCCTCGAAGACGAACATCCGCTTGCGGATCTCGTCGGCCAGTTCCTCGTTGTGGGCGGAGAGCCGGTCGAAGATGCTCTTCTCGCTGGCCCGGTCCAGATTGTTCATTACGCTGGCCACATAATCCACACCGCCCACTTTGACGTTGTTGGTGGTGACGATGCTGGAAAAGCGCTTTTCCATCTCCGCTTCCACGATTTTCACCGCGGCAGGGGACGCGCTTTCCATGTTGGCGATGTTCTCCACCACCTTCACCTGCCGTTCCGGGTCCAGCTCGTCGATGACGGCGGCGGATTTTTCCGGGTCCACATACGAGAGCACCAGAGCAATGGTCTGGGGACGCTCATGCTGCAGCGCCGCATACAGGGATTTCTCGTCCGCCTTGTTGAGGAAGGCAAACTCCCGGTTTTTCAGGGACTTGGTGACCTTCTCCAGCAGCTGGTTGGCCGTCTGGGTTCCGAAGGCCCGCTCCAGCACCGCCCGGGCATACTCCAGACCGCCTTCGGTGACCGCCTTGTTGGTCAGGCACATCTGGTAGTACTCGTTGAGCACCTCCTCCGTGGTGGCGGAATCCAGATGGCCCAGCTTGGCCACTTCCAGGGTGATCTGCTCCACGTCCTCCGGATCCATGTACTGATAGAGCCGGGAGGCTTTTTCCGTTCCCAGGGAGACGATGATGGCGGCCGCCTTCTGCTGGCGGGTCAGCTCCCGCCGGGGCGCCGCAGGCGGCGCCTCCGCAGCTGCTGCCTGCGGGGCAGCTGTCTTTGCCGTATCGCTCATTTCGACTCACCCTCCCGCAGCCAGTTGCGCACCATCTGCGCCGCGATCTCCGGATTCTCTTCCGAGAACTTGCGGATATCCTGGCGCAGCTCCATGCTCCGCTCGGTCTGCATTTCCATAATATCGGCCTGCTGCTGGACCGGCTGGGGAATCTCCGCGGCAGCGGCGGCCGGCTGCGGCTGCGCCTTCCGCTTGGAGATCCGGCCGCGGATCAGCAGCACGGCCAGCAGTACCAGCAAAAATACGATCACGCCGCCCAGCGCCGCATACAGCACCCACGGCGATACGCCGGTGGTGGGCAGGATGGACGACTGCTCCGTATAGAACGGGGATACCAGAATGGAGATTTTCTCCTGCTGGTCCGCGGCGGAAATACCTGCCGCCCGTCCCACATGGCTGTATAGGTCTGCCGTAGAGGCATCGCCGGCAGCAGACTGGTTGATGGTCACGGATACCATGACATCGGAGATATATCCGGCCACATGCTCGACCTGCTGCTTGGTGGTATCCACCAGACGGTCTGTCTGCCCGGAGGCCGTGACGGCCGATTCCGTGCCGTCGGGCTGGACCTGGTTTTCCACATAGGTGTTGAGATCTGCGTTGGACTGCGTTCCGGCCACGCCGCCGGCGGTTTGTCCGTCATCCCGGACAATGCTGTCGTCCCAGACCTGGGTCCCGATGATCCCGTCGTCCTTCCCCTGGGCCCAGGGCTCCAGGGCGTAGTCCGTGGAATCCGTATAGCTGCGGTCCAGATCCACCACCGTGTTGACGCTCACCCGCACATTATCCGCCCCGTACAGGGGCAGCAGCACCTGCATGACCCGGGTGCGGATCAGGTTGTTGTACTGCTCCTCCAGCTCCAGCTTGAGCTGGGAGGCATCCTGTACATCCGTAAAGTCCGAATCGGCGGAATAGGTGTTGCCGTACGTATCGGTAATCTCCACGTTTTCCACATTCAGTCCGGACAAGCCGTGGCTGACCAGACTGCGGATGGCCCGGACCTGATTTTCATTCAGGGTCTTGCCGTCCTCCATGGTCACCTGTACGGCGGCGGTGGCATCCACCTGGGCGCCGCTGTCCAGCACATAGGTGTGGTCCTCGCCGGGTGTGAGCAGCACGCTGGCATTTTCCACACCGTCCATGTTGCAGATGACCGCAGCCATGTAATCCTGCAGGTCGTAAAGTACCAGCTGGTTGCGCTCGGCTTCCGTGGTCAGGCTTCCCACATGGTCCAGATACGTACCGTAGTCATAGCTGGAGGAGGGATAGCCCGCCACCAGGACCTGTGCCATCAACGACGCCTTTTGGTCCTCCGGCACCAGGATTGACTTGCCCTCTACCCGGTAATCCGTAATTCCATTGTCTGAAAAATATGAGAGGATTGCCGCCTGATCGCTTTGATTCAGATCGGTAAACAGCTCCGTGTACGGGCGGTTGGCCATAACCAGGGCGATCACCGCCGCTGCCACAACCACCGTCAAAACGCAGCCCGCCAGCAGAAACTTGATTTTCCTGGGCGCTGCCTGCCACCGCTGCTTTGCCTGCGCGGCAATCTGCTTTGCCTTATCCTTCATACGTTGTCTCCCGGATCAGCGTCTGGAGATTACAGGCTGATCCTCATCAATTCACTATAAGCATCCAGCGCCTTGTTGCGCATCTGCACCAAAAGCGAGAGGGACAGCTCCGCCTGCGTGGCCGCCACAGTGGCCACCGCCGGGTTATCCAGCTCTCCGGTAGCCAGGGCATACTCCGCCTGGGTTTTGGCCGCATCCGTCTGGCGCACGTTGTCGACCATGGAACGGAAGATATCCGCAAACATCGTCGGCTGGGTCTTCGTCTCCCCCACAGCTCCGGCAGATTCCGCCTGCAGGGGCCGCAGGGGGGAAATAGGCTGCAATTCCATCATGGCTCATTCCTCATTTCTCTCAAACGCCGCCGGCCAGAAGCCCGCGGCGTTACGTCTTTATTGGCCGATCTCCAGGCCCTTGGCCGCCACCTGCTTGAGCACGTTGAAGGCCGTCACATTGGCGGAGTATGCCTGGGAGGCGGACATGGCATCGGCCATCTCCTTGACCAGATCCACATTGGGCATTTCCACATAGCCCTGGGCGTTGGCGTCCGGATTGGTGGGATCATACACCAGCTTGAAATCGGACGGATCCTCGGCAATCTCCGTAACCCGCACGCCGCCGGCTGTGGGACTTGCTTCTCCCCGGGCCTTGGCCAGGACCTTTTCAAAAGCGGACTGTCCCTCCTGGGACTCCAGCACCACCATCTTGCGGCGGTAAGGGCCGCCGTTTTCCGTCCGGGTGGTGTTCTGATTCGTGATGTTCTCCGAAATGACATCCAACCGCAGCTGCTGAGCGGTGAGTCCGGAGCCGACAATATTCAAAGAACTCAAAAATGCCATCTTACTGCACCTCTTGTCAGCCGTTAATTGCCGTACGAAGCAAAGAAAAGTCACTGCGCATGGCGTTCATCACATACTGCATTTGATAGCCCTCCCGTACGAGTTCCACCATCTGCTCTGTGACATTGACACCATTACCGTCCAATCGCGTGCTCTCCTCCGCCTGTCGGATCTCAACAGGGGTCTGCTCGATGGCCTCCCGCATGGAAGCAGGAGAAGCTCCGCCGTGTGCTGCGGATTGGATGGCTTGTTGCAGTGACTCTTCAAAAGTCGCGTATTTGGTTTGATATCCCGGCGTTTCCGCATTTGCGATATTATCCAGGATGCAGGTCTGTTTGCTCCACAGATACTCCATGGATCTTTGGAGCATCATCATTGAATTACTCGCCAAGCGTTCCATTTTCTCTTTGGGCATCTCCTTCCGCGTCGTATCGACAATACCCACTTGCGGATCTTCTATCCATGCCCGTTTCTCACCTTCCTGTCTTTTCCAGAATCCAGGTAATTGAACGGCATAGTAAAGTTCCGACATATTTTGAATACTGCCAATTGTAACGAAATATGTCTAATTTTGCAAGTATCAATTTATATTGTAACTGAGCGAATCTTTCGGAATTTTTTGTTAAAAATAACACAAGTTTTTGGAAAAATACTGGAAATCGCAAGTATCATATTGAATTTTTTTACTTTTAGTTTTAAGTAATCGTTTTCTTTTTCAAATTCGCTTTTTATCAAGCCTGTGCTTTTTCAGTTTCTTCCGGCAGTTTGCTTCCCAATCTGCAGCTGTCTGCACAGCCGTCTTTTTGGGTGTTCCCGCTTTTCTGAAATCACAGCGCTTGCTCTGTATAGGACGTGCAACCTCTGCCGGAGGCCCGGGGCTGCGGAGCCAACGCAAAAAAGCCGGCCGGAGACAAACGCTCTCCGGCCGGCTTTCGCCGCTTGGACGTCACCTGGACAAATGTTTCAATATGTCAAAGCCCGGGCCAGCACCACCGCCATCTCCGCCCGGGTCATGATCCGGCCCGGCTCCAGCTTTCCGGCGGAGGTTCCGGTGAGAATTCCGGCCTGAAGGAGCACCGACATGGCGCCCCGGGCATAGGACGGTACCGCACTACCGTCGGGATACGCCTGAAGCAGGCCGGGATTCTCCGTTCCCAGTCCCAGCCCCTTGGCCTGCATGGCCCGGTACAAAATCGTGGCTGCCGCGGCCCGGGTCAGCGGCGCGTCCGGCCGGAAGGTCCCGTCGCTGTAGCCGCTCACGATTCCCAGCCCGTATGCCGCCTGAATGGCGTCGGCGTAGTAGCTTCCCGCCGGGACATCCGGGAAGCTCTGCCGGGATGTCCGGGGCAGGGAAAGCGCCCGGTCCACCATGGCCAGGAAGCTGCCCCGAGTGATGGCCCGTCCGGGCGAGAAGATTCCGGCACCGGTCCCGTTGACTACCCCGTTTTCATAGAGGAAGTCCACTGCCGGCGCCGCCCAGCCGGCGCTGTACGACACATCCGTGAAATAGGACGAGGCGGTATTGGGCGTAACCACAACCTTCACCTGTCCCTGAATGGTCCGGCCCTGGGTGTCTGCGGCGGTATAGTTCAGCGTCACTGTTCCCTGATAGCCCACCCGGGGCACAAAGGTCACCTGGGACAGCTCCGGACTCTGGTCCGGGAAATACCGGGTCTGGGTGCGCACCTCGCTGTTGAGCGTCTGAAACCCGCTGTACTGGCTGTAAAGCCGTCCCGCACCGGAAGGCGGCGCAGTGGTAAACTGTACGGAGGCCAATGTCCCCAGTCCCCGGGACGAACAGGCGGAACGGAAATCCGACACCGAGAAGGTCACCGGCCGGTAGGCGGTGGTATAGATGATCTGGGAGGCGCCGGCGCCATCTGTCACCTGGATCTCCACCGTGCCGGTGAAGCGCTCATCCCCAGTGGTCCAGCCGGTGAAGGGAATGGACACCGTACCGGAGAAGGAGGACGCGGGCACAAAGCTCACGCGGTCCAGATACGGAGAGGCAGACCGGTAATAGCTGCGGGAGGCGCTGACCTTGCTGGCATAATCTCCGTCCTCATAGTCATAGTACAAGGTTCCCCGGGACGAAGACGGCAGGGTGAAGCGCACACGGTTTAGAGTCTCCCCCACAGCATCCCGGGCCGCCGCGTTGAAATCCGAGGCGGAAAACGTCACGCTCCCGCCCTGAGAAACCCGGTAGGAAATGGTCTGGGCCGCCCCGTCCACACGGATGCGGACAGTTCCGGAGAAGGAGGCGCCGCTGGTGCTCCGGCCGGTAAAGGGAATGGAGACCGTGCCGGAGACATCCTCCTCCGCCCGGAAGATCACCCGGTCCAGATACGGCGAAGAAGAGCGGTAGAACTTCTGGGATTGGGTAATCCGCCCGGAGGAGGCGGTGGTGTCGTAATACAGCGTCCCATCGTCATCGTCCGGCAGGGTGAAGCGCACATAGTCCAGGGAGCTGTCGGTCAGGTCCCGGCACAGGGAGTTGAAGTCCCCGTCGTCGAAGGTCACGCTGCCGCCCCGGGCCACATCATAGTGAATGGTCTCGCTGCTGTCGGAGGCCTCCTCCACCTGGATCACCAGGCGGCCGGAGTAGGACCCCCGGTTGGAGTCCCAGCCGGTATACCGGATGACAGCCTTTCCGTCAAACCCGTCAGCCGGAATAAAATAGACATCTCCCACATTGGGTGAACCGGAGGCATAATACGCGGTATCGGCGCGCACCGGCGTTCCCGTGTTCTGATCGGAGAGATATTGGTAAGTAAGGGTTCCGGTATCCGCATCGGGCAGGGAGAACGTCACATACTTCAGGTCCCGTCCGGTCTGCGCACGGCAGATCCGCATGAAGTCATCGGCGTTGAACTGCACGGCCTCGCCGTTGGCGGCCGAATACGTCACATCCTCAGCCGCCTCCACATCTACCTCCACAGTACCCTGAAAAAAGCTGGTTCCCGAGGCGTAACCGGTGTAGGAGATGACCGCGGTGCCGCTGAAATCCCCCTTGGGAACGAAGGTGACATCCGAAAGCCCCAGCTGGCCGGAATCGGGAGAGAGATAATACCGCTCCGATGTCCCCACACCGGCGCCGGTGTCATCGGCGGAGGTGTAGCGGTAATAGAGGGTCCCCTGGTCGGTGGGCACCGACAGCCCGCTCAGATAGGACAGCGGCTCCCCCAGCACCGTGGAAGCCCGGTCCCGGAACTGGCTGCGCAGAGTGGAAAAGGACAGCGGCGTCCCCGCGTCAGCAGTGCCGGAGATGACCGCAGCGGTGCTGCGCTTGACGGTGACTTTAACCGAATCGGTGTAGTTGGCAAAGCCGTTGACTTTGGCAGTCACCACTGCTGTGCCTTCCGACACGGCGTAGAGATACCCGCCGTCCACACGCACCACGGCGGCATCACTGGTGGTCCAGGTGATGTCCTTTCCCTGGAGGGAAGGCCCATAGAGGGTATAGGTCACCTCGTACCGGTCCCCCACCTTCAGTTCCCGTCCCTCCAGCTGATCCTTGTCCAGAACGATGCCCTGCACCGTCACGGTGCAGGCGGCCTCCTGGGTGGAAGAAGACGCCACCACCCGGGTCTTTCCGGCACCGATGCCGGTGACCATGCCGGTGTCGTCCACCTGGGCAATGGCCGGGTCCTCGCTGCGCCAGGCAACGGTCTGGGGCGCAGTCTCCGGAAATACCGCGGCGGTGAGGCGGCCGGTGTAGCCCGGCGCCAGTTCCAGCGTGGTGGGCGTCACGGTGACGCCGGTGGGATCGGCGGCATTGACCGTGACTGAGCACGTATCCATCCGGGCCTCCCCGGCGCCGGGCGGCGGCGTCACGGTAACCGTGACGGCCACCGTGGGGTCCTGGGTGGTCTCGGGAACCGCCAGGGCCTCGATGGTCGCAATGAGGGAGTTGGGCCCCGCCGCCGTCACGGAAACCTCATCGCTCCGGCCATTGGCAACCTCCCAGACCACGCTGCTTCCCTCCGGAAGGTCTGTGCTGCCGTCGGACATCCGCACGGCAGCCGTCAGCACCTGGGTCTGTCCCACCTTCAGGGCGGCGGCCTCCGGCGTGAGGGAAACGGATTCCAGGACCGGCGTCTTTTCCCCCGGGACTTCCACCGTTCCGGCGGTGGGAAGATCCTCCGCCCCGGCGGCCGGCGTCAGGGCTGTGCACAATGTCAGGACCAGCAGCAATGATAAAAACCGGCTGGCCAAGGTATGATTCATTTCAAATTCCTCCTCTGGGCTTGCACATGAATGGGGCGGGCAGAATCTGCCCGCCCCGCATCCGGCTGTCCGCCCGGGCAGCCTCTGAGTCGTTCGGCCGACCTTCAGGCAGTGAGCACCTGGACGAAGGATACGCCGCTGTCCACCAGGCCGATTTTGCTTGCCTCCAGGCGGAACGTCAGGTTCTGGCGCGTGCTGTTGCTGTTGGCATCGCAGATGAAGCTGTTGTCAAAGAGCACCAGGGTGGTGTTCAGGGGAATATTCTCAAACTTCAGCGTCAGGGTACTGGAGGGCTTGCGGACCTCGTTGGGACAGGAGAAGCTGGACAGATGGCTGCTGCCGATGATCTTGTCCAGCCGCACCGCGATGTCGCTGTCGTCGGTGATGGAATACTGGGTCTGCCAGACCTGCATGGGCGTTTGGTCAATTCCGTTCTGGGTCACCAGCTGGTAAACCGGCTCGTCAAAGACAAAGGTCACGGTTCCGCTGTACACATTGGCCCCGGAGAGCGTGGCGGAAGTGCTGACACTCTGGAGCGTGGGCGGTGTTTTATCCGGGATGTACACACCGGAGATACCGGCGCAGGACATCTCGGAGCCCAGGGGACTCTCGGCGCTGGCCAGGCAGTAGTAGAGCGTACCGCCGGTCATATTGCTGGTGAAGTTCTGCTCCTGACGGTAGTTGTTGCCCTGGGTCAGGGACTTGCTGCCCTGAGCCGCGATGGTGGCGCCCAGAGTGGCAGTTCCGCTGATGAGGTCGGCCACGGTGGAGCGGATGTTGCTTTGCTCCTCGCTCTTGGCAAATTCATCAAAGACGGAATAGCCGTTGGAATATGTGGTGCAAAGCGCCGTCAGGACAGTAAACGTCTTGCCGCTGGAACCGATGTAGTTGTTCCAGGCTTCCAGCTTATTGGCATCCACATAGGTATCGGGATCGAAGGACGCCTTGAGCGCCGAGGGGATCTCATTGCTGGCAATAAGCACATAGTCCAGATTCGCCGTGGAGTCCGTCTGGAAATTGACGGAGGGGCTGAAGTTGTTCAAGGTGATCTTGGGCTTTTCCACATCCCGGGTGCTGAACCGGTAAGCCATCACCGAAGAATAGGTCTGGGACGTTCCCTGGAGCACGAAATAAACCGTGTAGTCGGTGGTCTTGTCCAGGCCGTCCACCAGGGACACCTCTACGCTGGCCCCGCAGCTGATGGAGCCGTATTTGATCTTCTCATTGCGGTAGTTGCTGCTGGCGTTGACGATGTTGAGATAATCGGGAGAGCCCAGTTCCGGCGGCTGCGGCTCATCCTGGGCGCCGCTTTGGGGCAGGCCCAGCCAGTTGGTCCGCGTGCCGTAGTTGGTCCCGCCGTCCTTGCTGACGGTGGACACTGTGCCCATGGGCGCCACCACATAGTACACCGTACCGGGACGGTCCAGCATCAGCCGCATCTCCACGGTGGAGTCCCCGGGCGTAAATTCAGGGTAGCCGCCGATGAAGGAGGGCGCTTCGTTGTCGGTGAACTGCTTGCGCAGGGAGAAATCACTGGGCAGGCCGATGTTGGTCACACCGCCGTCCAGAGCCTCGTCCCAGTTCTCCTCAGTGAGATCCGCGGTGAGGAAGCCCAGATCATTGTCGCTGCCCGCCGCCACATAGACCTTGAGATTCACCCGCTGGCTCCACACGCCCTTGCGGGGTGCCGGGTCCGCGATGCCCGCCACCTTGGTAAAGGAGATGGCGTACTCATAGGCCGTATCCTCCTGCAGGGTGTTGAGCGGCTCAAAATCTGGGTTGGAGCTGCCGCTTTGCAGGAAGTCCCGGGTCAGACTGACGCCCCGGTATCCGGTCACCCCGTCGGGAACGGTGATATCCCGGGTGCCCAGCAGCTTCCAGCTGCCGGCGGAACCGCCGGTGACCTCCCGGCAGAAGAGCTGGAACTCCACACTGGTATCGGACCAGATCAGCATATCCCAATCGATGGAGTCATCCACCTTCTCCGTGGATACAGGGTCCAGCCGCCAGCTTACATCCGCCGGCACGGTGGTCACATCCTCCGATGTGCCGGAGGCGGAGTAGGAAATGCTGTTTTCATTGAGGGCCGAGAGGTTGACCTGGGCAAACACCGTGGTGAAGCGGTCCAGCGTGGTTCTGCCCATGACGTTGAACGCACTGGAGGTATCCGCAATGGTGTCGGCCTGGATCTCGAAGTAATAGGTCGCGCCGCTTTTGAGGTTGATGGCCTTGCCCGCCGGGAAGGTCACCACGGTCTTGCCCTCCTCCAGGGTAATGGTGGCGTAGCGGTAATCGATGGTCCAGTCAGTTCCGGTTCCCAGATTGCCCTCCACCTTGACAGGCTGCTTGCCTGCCGGAACCTGGTAGAGGAAAATGGCCTGACTGAGCGCGTTGGCCATGGCGGCCCGGGCATCGGCCTCCGCCTGGCCCTGGCCCACGGACTGGTTCACCTTTTCATACAGGTCCACCAAAGCCGTGTGGGTATCGGCGGTCTGCACCGCCTCGCTGAACACCAGACGCACATCACTCTCCGGCAACGGCGTGGAGGTATCGGTCCCGTTGTACTTGGTGAATTCCTGGGTCACAGTGGGCGCGTTGGCGTCCAGGGTATGAATCTCCACCATCTCCACGGCATCGGAGTAGTTGCCCGCCTGGTCCCGGGCCACATAATAGAGGTCGTAGGTCTTCTCCGCCTCCAGGCCGCTGACATTGAAGCTGACATCCTTGTTGGCCGTCATAGCCGTGCTGCCGCTTTTCAGGGCGTTCATACCCGCCATGACCTGGAGCTTGGCCTCGTCGCTGGTGAGGTCCACCGCGCCGGAGCCCTGGATGGGCTTGGGATAGAGTGCGCCGTGCTCCACCACTACCCA
>CABUDN010000084.1 GCA_902490355.1 uncultured Oscillibacter sp. | reverse complement strand
TTCTTCCGGCATGACCCCGATAAATAAATCCGCGCCTGCCACTCCTGCATTCGTAAGGCCGGAAATGGAGGTGGGGTGTTCGGACTTAGTAACCGAAGAGCATGGAACGGCGGATTTCCGCCAGGGAGTGGGCACCGCACATGGCCATGGTGTCGGTGAGTTCGGCGCGGAGCTTGTCCACATAGACCTGAACGCCCTCAGCGCCGCCGCCGTAGACCATGTTCACGAAGGGACGGCCGATGAGCACCGCGTCGGCGCCCAGCGCCAGGGCCTTGAACACATCCATGCCGGAGCGGATGCCGCCGTCCACCAGCACGGTCATCTTGCCGCCCACGGCGTCCACGATGGCGGGGAGCACCTCAGCGGTGGCGGGGCACTGGTCCAGCACCCGGCCGCCGTGGTTGGAGACCACGATGCCGGCGGCGCCGGCTTCCAGAGCCTTGCGGGCGCCCTCTACGGTCATGATGCCCTTGAGGATGAAGGGCTTTTCCGCCCACTGGACGATCTGGCGCAGCTCCTCCACGGTCTTGCTGCCGGCGGGAGGCGTCATGTTCTTCAGGAAGGGCAGACCCGCCGCGTCGATGTCCATGGCGATGGCAAAGGGATCGGCGGCCTTGACCAGGTTCAGCTTTTCCCGAATGGTGTCCATGTTCCAGGGCTTGATGGTGGGCACACCGCAGCCGCCGGCCTTCTGCAGGGCCTGGGCGGCACCCTGCATCACAGCGGGATTGGTGCCGTCGCCGGTGAAGGCGGCGATGCCGGCCTGGGCACAGGCCGGGACCAGAATGTCGTTATACTGGAGATCGTCGTACTTGTCGCCGTAGTGGAGCGTCATGGCGCCAACCGGCGCGGCAAATACCGGCAAAGACACAGTCCGGCCGAAGAGGGTGAAGGTGGTGTCCACGGGCTTATTTTCACAGATGGTGTCCATGTTCACGCACAGCTCCTGCCACTTTTGATAGTTGCGGATGAAGCCGGTGCCGATGCCCTTGGCCCCGGGGCCGGGGATGGTATTGCGGCAGGCCAGGCCGTTGCAGGCGGGGCAGGATTTGCAGTAGGGCCCCATGCAGGTACGGGCGTTTTCCAGAACTTCCTGATACGTCACGATAATTCCCTCCGATATCGATGCAATTCGCAAAAAATGGATGCTCTTATTGTAGCGCGGCCGGAAGAAAAAGGCAAGCCGGGCCGGGGAAAAGCACGGCAGAAAGCAAGGAAGCCGCGGAACCTTTTTGATCCGTTGTCGTCTATATGAATAGCAGAATGGAAGACATTGGATGAAACAGAAAAAAGGAGGGAATTACCATGAAGCGAGGCAGACGATGGGCCGCGGCGGTACTGGCGGTGTGGATGGTCCTGGCTCTGGCAGGCTGCGGAGCCTCCGCTGACACAGCGGCAGAGGCAACGGCATCGGTGTCCATGGCGGACTCGGCGGACTCTGCGGGCGGCTACGGAATGAGCAACGGCACTGCCATGCCGGCAGCGGTGGAGGAGGCGGCGGAGACGGACACCGGAGAGACCGGGGACAGCGGCGCCGTCCAGGAGCGCAAAATGATCCACCGGGCGGAGCTGGAGCTGGAGACCACGGACTTTGACCAGGCGGTGGCGGACCTGGCGGAGCTGACGGAGCGGATGGGCGGCTATTACGAGTCCAGCACCGTGGCGGACCGGGGCAGCGACTACCGCTGGGCCAACTACACCATTCGGGTTCCGGCGGATCAGTACGGCGCCTTTTTGGACCAGGCCGGAACGCTGTGCCACGAGACGTGGCGCAACACCACCCAGGATGATGTCAGCGAGGCCTATTACGACGTCCAGGGGCGGCTGACCACCCAGCGCGTCAAGCTGGAGCGGCTCCAGGCCCTGCTGGAGCAGGCGGAGAATATGGAGGACATCATCACCATTGAGTCCGCCATCTCCGAGACCCAGGAGTCCATTGACCGGCTCAGCGGCTCCCTGCAGCACTATGATTCCATGGTGGATTACGCCACCGTGTACATTACCCTCAATGAGGTCTACCAGCTCTCCACGGTGCAGCAGACGCCTGCCGGATTTGCCCAGAGGCTGGGCAATGCCTTTGCCGGCGGCTGGCGGGGCTTTTTGACGGGAATGGAGAGCCTGGTGGTGGCTCTGGCCTACGGCTGGATGTGGATTTTGCTGCTGGCAGTGATCGTGGTGGTTGTGCTCCGGCTGAGACGCCGGCAGGGCTTGAAGCTGCCCGGGCGGACGAAACAAGCCGACAAACCCGATGACAAACCGCCCCAAACCTGATAAAATGAAGCGGACAGGATTGCCTGTCCGCTTCATTTTTTACAATCAAAAGGAGGCCTATGGAATGGAGATCACCTGGTTGGGACACGCCTGCTTTTTGCTGGAACAGGACGGATACCGGATCGTGACAGACCCCTACACCGGGGTGGAGGGCTACCCGCCGCTGGCGGTGGAGGCCCATGCGGTGTATTGCAGTCACGGCCATTTTGACCACAACGCAGTGGAGTGTGTGCAGCTGCTGCCGCCCCGGGAAACGCCCTTTACTGTGCGGGAGATTCCCTGCTTTCATGACGATCAGCACGGCGCCCTCCGGGGGCCCAACAGGATTCGGGTGTTCACCGCCGGCGGGGTGTCGGTGGCTCACCTGGGAGACCTGGGTCACGCCCTGACGCCGGAGCTGCTGGCGCAGATCGGGACGGTGGACGGCGTGCTGGTGCCGGTGGGCGGCGTGTATACCGTGGATGCCCAGGGTGCCAAGGCCGCCTGCGATGCCATCGGACCCCGGTTCGTGGTGCCCATGCACTACCGCCACGCACCCTACGGCCTGCCCAATGTGGCGGGGGTGGAGCCGTTTTTGGCCCTGTGGCCGTCGGTCTGCCGCCTGAGCGGCCAGAGCTTTGCTGTGACGCCTCAGACCCAGGGCGTGGTGGTGCCCGTGTTCTGAAGTGTGCCCCGGCAGGGGCACGCGCAGAGAGCCGGATACTTATGATGCCGGACGGCAGAAAGCCCCCGGGTCCATTTGGACCCGGGGGCTTGGTATTTGGGTTTGCGCAATGCTTGGGGGGTCACACCCGCCGGAAGATGTGGACGCGGAAGGAAATCCGGGTGGTGAGGGTCTCCAGGGCGGCCAGACGGGCGGCGCCCTCCCGGGGTGTTTTCCAGTAGTAGGGCGTCATCTGGAACAGGGCCTGGATGTCCGCCTGGCAGGGCAGGGTGATGGTGTCCTCCACCGGGACGATGGCCTCGTAGGCAAAGCCCTCATAGGGCGTTTCCTTCTCCTCGTTGGCATAGGGCTGGTCGTAGAGGACCTCCTTGAGCTGCCAGAGGTGGTCCGCCGCGGGGACTACATACAGGAATACGCCGCCGGGGCGCAGTACCCGGCGAAACTCCTCCAGGGCCAGGGGAGAAAAACAGTCCAGCAGCACGTCCGCCGCACCGTCCGCCAAGGGCAGATGGAAGGAGGAGGCCACGGCGAATTCCACGCCCTTTTCCCGCCGGGCGGCGTAACGGAGGATGGCCTTGGAGATATCGGTGCCCGCCATCCGGGGCCGCCGGCCCGCCGCCGTCAGGGCCTGATAGATCCCGGCGGTGTAGTAGCCCTCCCCGCATCCGGTGTCCAAAATCGCCGCTTCCGGGCCGGAACGGGCCAAAATTTCATTACAGAGTGTATTCAACAGCGGGGCATAATACCCTTTGGAGAGGAAATCCCGCCGGGCGGCGGCCATGCCCTTGTCGTCGCCGGGGGCGGCGGAGTGCTTTTGATTGGGCGGCAGCAGATAGGTGTAGCCCTCCCGGGCGATGTCGAAACTGTGCCGGCTGGGACAGCGGTAGACGCGCTCTTCCCGGGTCAGAGGCTCGCCGCAGACAGGACAGCAGAACAGGCTCATGAGGCACCCCCCTGGGTGACGTCGTTGATCCATTTGCGGCTGCGCAGGCGGTGGATGCCCCAGGGCATCTTGCACAGGTTCTCGGAGTAAATGCCCAGGCACACCACCGGCAGCGGCGCGTTGAACACCAGGGCCGCCAGGGCGGATACCGGCACCGCCACGCCCCACAGGGGGGTCAGATCGATGACCGTGGCCATCCGCACGTCGCCGCCGGCCCGGAGCACGCCGGTGATATTGGAGATGTCAAAGGACTTGAGGGGCAGCAGAATCAGGTACACCACGCACAGCATCACCGCCGCCCGGGTAGCCAGGGGAGAGAGACTGAAGAGGGGATAGAGGTAGGGGATGAACACTGTGGGCAGCGCCACCGCCAGGAGGCACGCCAGAATGAGACCCAGCAGGAATGAGACGATGAGCAGACACCAGCTCAGGTCGTACACCCGGTCCCGGGAGGCGCCTTCGCCGATGGATTTGCCCAGGATGACCGCCGTGGCACCGGCCAGACCGAAGCAGGAGACGGTGGTGAACTTGTCGATATTGCCCATGATGGTATAGGCGGCCAGCATGTCGGCGCTGTCGGCCATATGGCCCAGGATGGCGGTCATGACTGTGGTCCCCAGGCCCCAGAGGGTTTCGTTGAGGAGCACCGGGGTGGCGTAGCGGATGAAGCTGCGGGCCGTGTCCCGGCCGGGGCGCAGAAACTGCCGGGGCATCAGGGGAACCCGGCGGCTGAAGAGCACATAGAGGACCACCAGCAAAAACTCCGCGATCCGGGAGATCAGCGTGGCCACGGCGGCGCCGGTGATGCCCAGGGCGGGGGCGCCGAAGTTTCCGAAGATCAGGCAGTAGTTCAAAAAGGTGTTGAGCAGCATGGAGCAGGCAAAGATCTTCATGCCCAGGGACGGATTTTCCGCACTGCGCTGCATGCTGACATAGACGCTGCTCACGGCGTTGAAGATGTAGGAGATGCCCACGATCTTGAGGTACGGCGCGCCCATCTCAATGAGGATGGAGTTGTTGGTGACCAAGGAGAGCACCTGGGTGGGAAAGGTGTGGAGCACCAGGGCCGCCAGGGCGGTGATGCAAAGGCCGGTGTAGGCGGCAAAGCCCATGCAGCGGTTGATGGCTTCGATGTCCTGTTTGCCCCAGTACTGGCTGACCAGAATGGTCAATCCGCTCATGAGGCCGAAGATGATGACCTGAATCAAAAAGATGGGGGCGTTGGCCGCCGTGACGGCGGAGAGCTCATAGTCTCCCAGCAGGCCCACCATGAAGGTGTCCACAAAGCCCAGGGAAGTGGTGATGAGATTTTGCAGGATCAGCGGCAGGGCCAGCAGAAAAAGCCGCTTGTAAAAGCCGGGTTCCCGGCGCAGATAGTGCAGCATAGATACCTCACTTGGGTGAATTTCAGAGTGTGCCGGGTGCTTGCTTACAGCATGGGCATCCGGGTGTCGTGATGGCGCCGCAGGGCGGCGGCACACTGGTCGATGTCGTCCCGGGTGGTCTCCGGGCCGAAGCTCAGGCGGATGACGCCGCCGGAGACCCGCTTGGCAAGCTTCAACGCCGCCACCACGTGGCTGGGCTTACCCTGGTGGCAGGCGGAGCCGGCGGAGATGCAGATCCCCTGGGCGCCCAGATCGTTGACAATGTTCTGGCTGGGCCAGCCCGCCAGGGACAGCGCCAGGATGTGGGGCGCGCCGCCGCCGAGAATCTGAACGTCGGGGATGGCGGAAAGCTGCTCCACAGCATAGTCCCGCAGGGATGCCATGCGGGCGAGGGTTTCCTCCAGGCCGGAAAGGCGCAGCTCCACGGCTTTGGCAAAGCCGGCGATCTGGGCCGTGGCCTCGGTGCCGGAGCGCAGGCCGTCCTCCTGGCCGCCGCCGGGAAGCAGGGGCCGGGGATTGCGGACCCGGGGGCCTACATACAGCGCGCCGATACCCTTGGGGCCGCCGATCTTGTGGGCGGAAACGGTGACAAAGTCCGCACCCAGGGTCCGGGCGGCGAAGGGGACCTCCAAAAAGCCCTGGACGGCGTCGGTGTGCAGCAGGGTCTTAGGATTCCTGGCTGCCAGGCCCCGGGCAATTTCGGCGATGGGGAAGATGTTGCCCAGCTCATTGTTGACCATCATGATGCTGACCAGGGCCGTGTCCGGCCGCACGGCGTCCAGCACCGCTTGAGCGGAGAGGTTGCCCTGTGCGTCGGGGGTGAGATACGTCACCTCGCAGCCGTCCTGCTGGGCCCAGCGGCAGGCCTCCATCACGGCGCTGTGCTCCACGGCGGTGGTGACGATGTGGCGGCCCAGATGGCGGTTTTGCCACAGGGCGGCCCGGATGGCCCAGTTGTCACCTTCGGTTCCGCAGGAGGTGAAGAACAGCGCCTTGGGGTCGCAGCCCAGGGCACCGGCGATGGTCCGGCGCCAGACGGCCACCTGCTTTTTCATCTCCAGGCCCATGGGATACTGGGCGCTGGGATTGGCGAACTGCTCGGTCAAAACGGCGTACATGGCATCCGCCACCGCCCGGGGCACCGGGGTGGTGGCGGCGTGGTCCAGATAGATCATGGTAAGACTCCTTTTCTTGGGGGTTGCTCAACGGCACATTTCCAAGTATAATCAGGAAAGCCAGACTATTATATAGAGAATTTGCGAAAAGCGCAAGGAGTAACCCATGAAAGTTGCCATTTACACCCTGGGGTGCAAAGTGAATCAATACGAAACCCAGGCCATGGAGCAGACGCTCCGGGCCCGGGGCCATGAGGTGGTGCCCTTTTCCCAGGAGGCGGACGCCTATGTGGTCAATACCTGCTCGGTGACGGCGGTGAGCGATCAGAAGTCCCGGCAGGTGATCCACCGGGTGAAAAAGCAGCATCCCGACGCGGTGGTGGCGGTATGCGGATGCTATTCCCAGACCCATGCCGACGATGTTCGGGCTCTGGAGGTGGATCTGCTCTCCGGCACCGGAGACCGGCAGGGCTTTTTGGACCTGCTGGAGCAGGCCGTAGTCCAGCGCCAGCGGATCGAGGCCGTGGACCGCTCCTTTGACCGGCGGACCTTTGAAGTGCTGCCCGCCGGCGGCATGACGGAGCGGACGCGGGCCATGCTGAAGGTGGAGGACGGGTGCGTGAACTTCTGCACCTACTGCATCATTCCCTACGCCCGGGGACCGGTGCGCTCTCTGCCGCTGGAGACGGCGGTGGAGCAGACCGTCCAGCTGTGCCGGGAGGGGTATCGGGAGATCGTCCTCACCGGCATTGAGATCTCCTCCTGGGGCCGGGACCTCAAGACCGGGGAGAGCCTCATCGACCTGATGGAGGCGGTGTGCCGGGCAGCTGGTCCGGTGCGGATCCGGCTGGGGAGCCTGGAGCCCCGGACCATCACGGAGGATTTCTGCCGCCGGGCATCGGCGCTGCCCAACCTGTGTCCGCAGTTCCATCTCTCGCTGCAAAGCGGCTGCGACGAGACCCTCCGGCGGATGAACCGCAAGTACGATACCGCTCGATATGTACAATCTGTTGAACTTTTAAACCAATATTTTGAACATCCGGCCATTACCACGGACCTCATCACCGGATTTCCGGAGGAGACGGAGGAGGAGTTTTCCAAGACGCTTTCCTTCCTGGAGCGCTGCGGATTCGCCCAGATGCACATCTTCCCCTACTCCATCCGGCCGGGAACTCCGGCGGCAGACATGCCCCAGGTGCCCAAGGCCGTGAAGGAGGAGCGGGCCCACCGGGCCGCCCAGATGGCCGCCGGGCTCCACCGGAAGTATCTGGAGGGCTGCGTGGGCCGGACGTATCCGGTGCTCTTCGAGCAGCCCCGGGACGGGCGCTACTTCGGCCACGCCCCCAACTACATGGAGGTGCTGGTGGACGGAGCGGATCTGCACAACCAGGTGCGCGATGTGACCATCACCGGCACCGACGGTGAGGTGCTGCTGGGCACCCTGGTGGAGGCGTGAGATGAGAAGTCACTTTTTTGCCTATATCGCCCGGATGCGGTTTATCCAGCGCTGGGCGCTCATGCGCAACACCGCCCCGGAAAACGTCCAGGAGCACAGCCACCAGGTGGCGGTGTTGGCCCATGCCCTGGCCGTGATCCGCAACCGGTTCTTCGGCGGGACCGTGGACCCGGGAGCGGTGGCCGTGGCGGCGCTGTATCACGACGCCAGTGAGATCCTCACCGGGGATATGCCTACCCCCATCAAGTACTATAATCCCGCCATCCGGGATGCCTACAAGGACGTGGAGGCCCTGGCGGAGCGCAAGCTCACGGAGATGCTGCCTCCGGCACTGCAGGAGGACTACCGTCCCATCCTCACTATTGAGGACCCGGCGGTAGCGGCGCTGGTGAAGGCGGCGGACAAGCTCTCGGCGTATATCAAGTGTCTGGAGGAGCTCAAGGCCGGCAACAACGAGTTCCGGGAGGCCGCCGCCCAGACCCGCCAGGCCCTGGAGGGCTATGGTCTGCCGGAGGTGGACTATTTCCTGAAGACGTTTCTGGAGAGCTTCTCCCTCTCTCTGGACGAGCTGAAATAAACAACGCGGCAGCCTATGGGCTGCCGCGTTTTCATCCGATTCTTATACGGACCGTTTTCCGAAGGGGACAAAGAGAAACGGCGAAAAACACGCCACCAGAGCCGAGACGGGAAGATTTCCGGTGAGGTGGTACAGGGCGGAGGTGGGCACAGCGGTCCAGTTCTGGATCAGGGCCACCGGGACCAGGAGGGGAGAAAGCAGATCCGGCGCCAGCAGTTGGATGAGGCACAGTATCAAATCGATCCCGGCGAAGAGGGCGGCGGAGGCGGCGATTTCCCGCCGGGTCATGGACCGGAAGGCCAGCAGCCCGCCTGCCAGCAGCACCAGTACGAACGCAGCGCCATTAAAAAGGGCCGAGCGCAGGGGATCAGCGGAGATCACCGGGACCCCATCTGCTCCCGTCGTCTCCACAACGAAGAAGAATCTGCCCAGGTAAACCGTCAGAAAGAAGCTGACGGCGCTGGCAACGGCGCAGAACACCGGGACCCGCCACAGGGTTTGAGGCCGAATGGTCATCACGCATTCCTCCTTTAATATGGGGACCGCAGGAATTCCCCTATTTTTTTCAGTATAGCAGAAAGACGCCATCCCGGCAAGCGGCCGGGATGGCGTTTGCGTTTAATTCAATGTGTCGGCGTTTTGGGCAAACAGCTCCGCCACTCTCTGCGCCGTGGCGGGACAGGTGGCAAGCTCCGGATCCCGCTCCAGAAGATCCCGGGCGGCGGCCTGGGCCTCCTGCAGCAGGGCGGTGTCACAGCCGATATCCGCCACCCGCAGTCCCGGCAGACCGTGCTGGCGCTGGCCGAAGAAGTCGCCGGGACCTCGCAGCCGCAGGTCCTCCTCGGCGATGCGGAAGCCGTCGGTGGTCTTGGTCATGACCCGCAGACGCTGGCGGGTCTCCTCATTGCGGTTGTCGGAGATCAGAATGCAGTAGGACTGGTGTTTGCCCCGTCCCACCCGTCCCCGGAGCTGGTGGAGCTGGCTGAGACCGAAGCGCTCGGCGTTTTCCACCACCATGACGGCGGCGTTGGGCACGTCCACGCCCACCTCGATGACGGTGGTGGAGACCAGAATGTCCGTCTCCCGGGCGGCAAAGGCGGCCATGACGGCGTCCTTCTCCCGGGGCTTCATCTTGCCGTGGACAAAAGCTACCCGCAGATCGGGGAAGATTTCTGTTTGCAGATGCCGGGCGTACTCCGTGACGGCCTTGCGCTCGTCACTGCTGCCGTCCTCCCCCTCGTCCACCATGGGGCAGACCACATAGGCCTGCCGTCCCTGGTCCACCAGCTTGCGGATGAACGCATAGACCCGGGGGTGATAGCTGCCGGGAACGGCGTAGGTCTCCACCGGCTGGCGGCCGGGGGGCAGCTCGTCGATAATGGAGACGTCCAGATCCCCGTAGAGGATCAGGGCCAGGGTCCGAGGAATGGGCGTGGCGGACATGACCAGGGTGTGGGGGTGGGCCCCCTTGGCGGCCAGGGCCGCCCGCTGAGCCACGCCGAAGCGGTGCTGCTCGTCGGTGACCACCAATCCCAGATTGGCGTAATGCAGGTCCCCGGTAATCAGGGCGTGGGTGCCGATGAGAAAGTCCACTTCCCCGTCGGCCAGGGCCGCGGCGGTGGCCCGCTTTTCCCGGGCGGGGGTGGAGCCGGTGAGCAGGCCGCACCGGATGCCCAGAGGCTCCAGCAGGGGGGCAAGTCCTGCGTAATGCTGCCGGGCCAGAATTTCCGTGGGGGCCATAAGGGCCGCCTGACGGCCGTTTTTCACGCAGAAATAGGCGCAGGCGGCGGCCACCATGGTCTTGCCGGAACCTACGTCGCCCTGGCACAGCCGGTTCATGGGCACGCCGGAGACCATGTCCGAGAGGGCCTCGTCCACGCACCGGCGCTGGGCGCCGGTGAGGGAGAAGGGCAGCGCCTGGTAGAACGCATCCATGTCCACGGGGGAGAAGGGCTCCACATGAACCACCTCCCGGCGGCGGCGCAGCCGCTGGAGGCCGATGGTGAAGAAGAACAGCTCCTCAAAGGCCAGGCGTCGCCGGGCCAGGGCCAGGGCTTCCTCGTGCTCGGGGAAGTGGATGTTCTCATAGGCGTAATTGATGCGGCAGAGATGGTGGGCCTGACGGACCTCATCGGGCAGGGCGTCAGGGAGAATGTCGGTGCATGCGTCCAGCCCCTGGCGGATGGACCGGGAGAGAATCAGCTGGCTGACCCCGGCGGTCAGGGGATAGATGGGCACGATCCGCCCGGTGAACTCCCGGCGGCCGATGGGCTCCACGACCGGAGACGTCATGCGGCGGCGGAGGAGGTTTCCCTCCGCCCGGCCGTAGAAGAGGTACGTCTCTCCCTCGTGAAGCTGGTTTTTCAGCCAGGTCTGGTTGAAGAAGGTGACCTCCAGCATGCCGGTGTCGTCCACGGCTCGGACTTTCACCAGGTCCATCCCCTTGCGGATGTGGGAAAGGGTAGGCGGCGCGGCGATCATGGCTTGATTTTTTGTTTTACAACGAGTGATGCAACTCCATAGTATATACCATCATCC
>CABUDN010000083.1 GCA_902490355.1 uncultured Oscillibacter sp. | reverse complement strand
AGAGTATGCAACGCTGTGATGAGAGCCCAGCGGGAAAGCATGGGCATGGCAGTCCCCCGGCGTCACCGTGGATCAGAAGTCCGGTACCGTCCGGGGCCAGAAGGACTGCACGGTGGTGGATCTGCCGGGTATCTACTCCATCCGGCCTTACACGCCGGAGGAAATCGTCACCCGGGACTTTATTTTGAATCAGAAGCCCGACGGCATCATCAACATCGTCGACGCAACCAACATCGAGCGCAACCTCTATCTGACGCTGCAGCTCATGGAAATGCGCATTCCCATGGTGCTGGCCCTGAACATGATGGACGAGGTCACCAGCGGCGGCGGCACCATCGATGTCAAGGGCATGTCCAAGGCTCTGGGCATTCCGGTGGTCCCCATCTCCGCCGTGAAAAACCAGGGCGTGGATGAGCTCATCCGCATCGCCGTGGCTACCGCCAAATCCCGGACCTATCCGGCGGTGTACGACTTCTGTTCCCCCGGCCCCGTCCACCGGTGCATTCACGCCGTGGTCCATCAGATCGAAGATCACGCCGAGGCTTCCGGCATTCCGGTTCGTTTTGCCGCCACCAAGCTCATTGAAAACGACCCGGATATCCGGGAACGGCTGGAGCTGGACCAAAACGAGCTGGAGCTCATCGAGCACAGCGTCCAGGAGATGGAAACCGACTGCGGCATGGACCGCAACGCCGCCCTGGCCGACATGCGCTACAACTTCATTGAGTCCGTATGCCGCACCACCGTGGTCAAGTGCCATGAATCCCGGGAGCGGCAGCGCAGCGAAGCCATTGACCGGGTGGTCACCAACCGGTATCTGGCCCTGCCCATCTTCTTCGGCATCATGCTGGCGATCTTCTTTTTGACCTTCAACGTCATCGGCGCGTTCCTCTCCGACCTGCTGGCCGCCGGAATCGACGCCCTCACCGCCGCTGTGGATGCCGGTCTGACTGCCTACGGCCTCAACCCCGTGGTCCACAGCCTGGTCATTGACGGTATTTTTGCCGGCGTGGGCAGTGTGCTGAGCTTCCTGCCGCTGATCGTCGTTCTCTTTTTCTTCCTCTCCATTCTGGAGGACACGGGTTACATGGCCCGGGTGGCCTTCGTCATGGACCAGCTGCTGCGCAAGATCGGCCTGTCCGGCCGGAGCATTGTGCCCATGCTCATTGGCTTCGGCTGCTCCGTTCCTGCCATCATGTCCACCCGGACCCTGGCCTCGGAGCGGGACCGGCGGATGACGATTCTGCTCACTCCCTTCATGAGCTGCTCGGCCAAGATCCCCATCTACACGGTCTTTGCCCGGGCCTTCTTCCCCCGCCATGCCCCCCTGGTCATGATTGCACTGTACCTCACCGGCATTCTGGTCGGTATCGTGGCAGCAAAGGTCCTGGGGGCCACCGCCTTCCGGGGCAACCCCGTCCCCTTTGTCATGGAGCTGCCCAACTACCGCTTCCCCTCCGCCAAGAGCGTGGGACAGCTGTGCTGGGATAAGGCCAAGGACTTCCTGACCCGTGCCTTCACCATCATCTTTGTGGCCACCATCATCGTCTGGTTCCTCCAGACCTTTGATACGCGGCTCAATCTGGTCACCGACAGCGCTGAGAGTCTCCTGGCCAGTGTGGGTGCCGTACTGGCGCCGCTGTTCGCCCCCCTGGGCTTCGGAGACTGGCGGGTGTCCACGGCCCTGATTACCGGCTTCATCGCCAAGGAATCCGTGATCTCCACGCTGGGGATCCTCACCGGTGCGGGCGCCGATGTCTCCGCTGCCGCCCTGGCCTCCCTCTTCACCCCCGTCACGGCGGCCAGCTTCCTGGCCTTTACCCTGCTCTACACCCCCTGCGTAGCCGCGATCTCCGCCGTCAAGCGGGAGCTGCGCTCGGGCTGGAAGGCGTTCGGCGTATCTGTGAGTCAGTGCCTCATCGCCTGGGTGGTGGCCTTCCTGGTTTACCATGCGGCTTTGCTGCTGGGATAAGGAGGCCGCCATGCTGGAAATTTTGATTCTGACGGGAGTCGGGGTGTGGCTGATCCTGGCCCTGCGCTCCTGCTTCCGGGGCGGCGGCTGCTCCGGAAGCTGCGGCGGCAGCTGCGCAAACTGCTCCCGCCACTGCGGTCGCAGCCACTGACCTGGCCAATTCCGTGTTTTTGCCCATTTTGGACAAAATCCGCTGGGCACTTCCCGTCAAAACGCCCATTGACTTTGACACTTTGGTCCGCTAAAATAATAAGCAATTCATAGAAAGCAGAAAGGAGCGGTGTATATGTTCGCCAGTAAGATGCATGCTATGTATACGTCTCATGCGTCTGCTCATACTGCGGACGCCGCTTTCTCCTGCCCCCGTTGCGCCTCTATGGACGCTTCTTCCAATATCGCTATGATTCTGGACGCCATTTTGATGGCGTCCATTCTCTTTATTTCCCTGATTTGCGCGGGAAATCTGGTAATTTTGCGCAATGTACTGGTTCTGCTGGTAGTACTGGCAGGCTGCCAGATTTGCCTGTTTGGAAACACGCCCAAGATGCGAACGCGCGCTTGACTGTGATACAGCAAAGCGGCTCCGCTCCTGTGGCGGGGCCGCTTTTTTGTATAATTATTCTTTTAGCAAAAAGGAGAGACTCACGATGAAAAAGAAGTTCCTCAGCCTGATGCTGGCCATGGCCATGGTGCTTGGTCTGGCAGCCTGCGGCGGCCAGGAGGAGTCCACCGGCGACACCTCCGGCGATACCGCCGACAACACCGCTTCCGAAGCTCCCGCCGAAGGCACCGCCTTCAAGCTGGGCGGCACCGGCCCCCTGACCGGCGGCGCTGCTATCTACGGCAACGCAGCCTACCGCGGCGCCCAGATCGCCGTGGACGAGATCAACGCCGAAGGCGGCGCGATCCAGTTCGACCTGCGCTATGAGGATGACCAGCACGACGCCGAGAAGGCCGTCAACGCCTACAACATCCTTAAGGACTGGGGCATGCAGATCTCCCTGGGCTCCGTGACCTCCAAGCCCTGCGAGGCCACTGCCGCTGAGACCTATGCCGACCGCATCTTCGCCCTGACCCCCTCCGCTTCCTCCACCGCTACCACCGAGGGTAAGGACAACATGTTCCAGATGTGCTTCATGGACCCCAACCAGGGTTCCGCCTCCGCCCAGTACATTTCTGAAAAGGGCCTGGGCAGCAAGATCGCCATCATCTGGAAGAACGATGACGTGTACTCCAAGGGCATCCACGACACCTTCGTGGACGAGGCCGCCGCTCTGGGTCTGGAGATCGTCTCCGACACCACCTTTGCCGACGGCAACGACACCGACTTCTCCGTCCAGCTCACCGACGCCCAGAACAACGGCGCCGACCTGGTGTTCCTGCCCATGTACTATCAGCCCGCTTCCCTGATCCTCTCTCAGGCCAGCGCCAAGGGCTATGCGCCCAAGTGGTTCGGCGTGGACGGCATGGACGGCATTTTGACCATGGAGGGCTTTGATCCCGCCCTGGCCGAGGGTGTCATGCTGCTGACTCCCTTCAACGCCGATGCTACCGACGACAAGACCGTGGCCTTTGTCACCGAGTATCAGGAGCGTTACGGCGAGACTCCCAACCAGTTCGCCGCCGACGCCTATGACTGCGTCTACGCTTACAAGCAGGCTCTCGAAGCCGCCGGTGCCACGCCCGACATGAGCGCGGAAGAGCTGTGCGACCTGATGATCCAGCAGTTCACCTCCATGACCTTCAACGGCCTGACCGGTGAGAACATGACCTGGGACGCCACCGGCGCCGTCAGCAAGAGCCCCAAGGGCATGGTCATCGAGAACGGCGCTTACGTCGGCCTCGACTAATCCATTCCTGCATCCCGGTTCTGCCGGAGCGGCTTTCAGCCGCTCCGGCGCCGCCGGGCTTTCGGATTTACGGCGCGTATCCGGAAGCCGTCCGCCTTTCCGGGCGTTTCCGGATACGCACCGGACGTATCGTTTCCCTCGAAACAACAAGACAAGGGGTGTATCCAACTATGACCTTCCTGAACTATCTCATCAGCGGGATCAGTCTGGGCAGTATCTACGCCATCATCGCCCTGGGCTATACCATGGTCTACGGCATTGCCAAGATGCTCAACTTCGCCCACGGCGACGTCATCATGGTGGGCGCGTACATCTGCTTCTATGCCGTCTCCCGCTATTCTCTGCCCCCCCTGGTGGGCGTGATTTTGGCCATGCTGGTTTGTACGGTGCTGGGTATTGTTGTCGAGCGGCTGGCGTATAAGCCGCTGCGCTCCGCGCCCTCCCTGGCAGTGCTGATCACCGCCATCGGCGTGAGCTACTTCCTCCAGAACGCCGCTTTGCTGCTGTGGTCCTCCAACCCCAAGGTGTTCCCCAACGCCTTCGTCATCAACACCACCGACGAGGCCGGAAACCCCGTGGTGCAAAGCAGCATTGACCTTTTCGGCGGAGAGCTCAAGGTGAGCTTCGTCACCATCGCCACCATTGCCATCTGCATTGTCATCATGCTGGCTCTGCTGTGGTTCACCAGCAAAACCCGCCTGGGCAAGGCCATGCGGGCCTGCTCCGAGGACAAGGGTGCGGCGCAGCTCATGGGCATCAACGTCAACGCCACCATCTCCATGACCTTCGCCATCGGCTCCGGCCTGGCTGCCATCGCCGGTGTGCTGCTGTGCTCCGCCTATCCCACCCTGGTTCCCACCACCGGCTCCATGCCCGGCATCAAGGCCTTCACCGCCGCCGTCTTCGGCGGCATCGGCTCCATCCCCGGCGCTCTGCTGGGCGGACTGCTGCTGGGCATCATTGAAATTTTCGCCAAGGCCTACATCTCCACCCAGCTTTCCGACGCCATCGTGTTCGCCGTGCTGATCGTGGTGCTGCTGGTCAAGCCTGCGGGCCTGCTGGGCAAGCAGATCCGCGAGAAAGTGTGAGGTGCGGATCATGGCAAACAAGTTGAACACGCTCAGCAAAACCAACCGCTGGAACTATATCACCTACCTGCTGGTCATCATTGCCTACGTCATTTTGCAGGTGATGTCCTCCACCGGTTCCATCTCTTCTTCCCTCAAGGGTATGCTGGTGCCCATCTGCGCCTATGTGGTCATGGCCGTGTCCCTGAACCTCACCGTGGGTGTGCTGGGCGAGCTGTCTCTGGGCCACGCGGGCTTTATGAGCGTAGGCGCCTTCACCGGCGTCACCGCCGCCGTCTCGCTGCAAAACCTCATTCCCTCCGCCCCGCTGCGTCTGGCGGTGAGCATGGTGGTGGCCGCCCTCTTCGCCGCCCTGGCCGGCTTCCTCATCGGCATTCCGGTCCTGCGGCTCAAGGGCGACTATCTGGCCATCGTCACCCTGGCTTTCGGCGAGATCATCAAGAGCATCTTCAATAACCTCTATGTGGGCCTGGACGAGTCCGGCTTCCACTTCAGCCTCCTGAGCGACACCACGGACCTCTCCGAAAACGGCACCCTTATCATCGGCGGTCCCATGGGCATCGGCGGCATCCAGAAGATCTCCACCTTCACCGCCGGCTTTATCCTGGTGATGATCACCCTGGTCGTGGTGTTCCACCTGGTGAACAGCCGGGCCGGACGGGCCATCATGGCTATCCGGGATAACCGCATCGCCGCCGAGAGCGTGGGCCTCAATATCACCAAGTACAAGATGATGGCCTTCGTCACCTCCGCCGCCCTGGCCGGTTCCGCCGGCGCCCTGTTCGCTATGAATTACTCCACCATTGTGGCCAACAAGTTCGACTTCAACACCTCCATCCTGGTGCTGGTGTTCGTGGTGCTGGGCGGCCTGGGCAACATGCTGGGCTCCATCATTGCCGCCGCGGCCCTGACCATCCTGCCCGAGGCCCTGCGGGAATTTTCCGACTACCGGATGCTGGTGTACGCCATCGTGCTGATTCTGGTGATGCTGGCCACCAACAATCCTACCCTCAAATCCTTCCTGGCCCGGCTCAAGCCCGGCAAGCGCGGAGAAAAGGAGGCTGCCTGACATGACTGCCAAAACCAAACTGGTTCCGGTCCCCTCTCCCAACATGATCCCGGACCGGGACATTGACAAGCGCCCCATTCTGGAGTGCATCAATCTGGGCATCACCTTCGGCGGCCTCAAGGCCGTGGAGGACTTCAATCTGGCCATCGGCCGCACCGAGATCGCGGGCCTCATCGGTCCCAACGGTGCCGGTAAGACCACCGTTTTCAACCTGCTGACCAAGGTCTATCAGCCCACCCGCGGCACCATTTTGCTCGACGGCAATGATACCCATGACATGGACACCGCCCATGTCAACCGGGCGGGCATTGCCCGGACCTTCCAGAATATCCGCCTGTTCCAGAACCTGAGCGTGGAAGACAACGTCAAGGTTGGCATGGATACCCAAATGCACTATAACATGTGGAGCGGAATCTTCCGCCTGCCCAACTACTGGAAGGAAGAGAAGACCGCCCATGAGCGGGCCCTGGAACTGCTGTCCATCTTCCACATGGCGGATCTGGCAGGCGTCAAGGCCGGTTCCCTGCCCTACGGCGCCCAGCGGCGTCTGGAGATCGTCCGGGCTCTGGCCACCAACCCCTCCCTGCTGCTGCTCGATGAGCCCGCCGCCGGCATGAACCCCTCGGAAACCGCCGAGCTTATGGAGAACATCCGCAAGATCCGGGATACCTTCCAAATCGCCATCCTGCTCATTGAGCACGACATGAACCTGGTGATGAACATCTGCGAGGGCATCTGCGTGCTCAACTTCGGCCGGATCATTGCCAAGGGCACTCCCGAGGACATCCAGGCCAACCCCGCCGTGATCGAAGCATATCTGGGCAAGAAAAAGGAGGCGTGAGCATGGAACCCATTTTGAAGGTAGACGACATCAACGTCTATTACGGCAGCATCCACGCCATCAAGGGCGTCTCCTTTGAGGTCCAGGAGGGCGAGATCGTGACCCTGATCGGCGCCAACGGCGCCGGCAAGTCCACCACCCTGAACACCATCTCCGGCCTGCTCCACAGCAAGACCGGCTCCGTGACCTTCCTGGGAGAGAACCTGGCCAAGGTTCCCGCCCACAAGATCGTCTCCAAGGGCCTGGCTCTGGTTCCCGAGGGACGGCGTATCTTTTTGCAGATGACCGTCCAGGAGAACCTGGAGATGGGCGCCTATACCCAGAGCGGCAAGACTGCGGATGCCGACCTGGAGAAGGTCTATGCCCAGTTCCCCCGGCTGAAGGAGCGCTACCGCCAGGTGGCGGGTACCCTCTCCGGCGGCGAACAGCAGATGCTGGCCATGGGCCGCGCCCTGATGAGCCGCCCCAAGCTGCTGATGCTGGATGAGCCCTCCATGGGTCTGGCCCCCATTCTGGTGGAGCAGATCTTTGAGATCATCCAGAACCTCCACAAGGCCGGCACCACCATTTTGCTGGTGGAGCAGAACGCCCAGGCGGCGCTGTCCGTGGCGGATCGGGGCTATGTGCTGGAAACCGGCAAAGTGGTTACCACCGGCACCGGTGCCGAGCTGCTGGCCTCCCCGGTCATCAAGAAGGCCTATCTGGGCGGCTGATCCCCTGTTTTTTCCAAATCCAAAAGGAGCGCCTGCGGGCGCTCCTTTTTCGTTGCTTTTTTCCTCCGGCGTGCTATACTGCTGTCAAGACTACCCGCAGGGAGGCGCTTTTTATGCATGCAGATACCCGCCGTCAGGCAATCTTAGACCAGCTCCGCGACGCCGCAGGCCCCATCAGCGCCGCCGCCCTGGCCGCCAAGTTTTCCGTCAGCCGTCAGATCATCGTGGGGGATATCGCCCTGCTCCGGGCCGCCGGAGCGGAGATCTCCGCCACCCCCCGCGGCTATGTGATCCTCCCCGCCCCTCCGGGCCTGGTGCGGCAGGTGGCCTGCCGCCACGACGCCGCCGGCATGGAAGCGGAACTCAACGCCATGGTGGACCAGGGCTGCACCGTGCTGGATGTCACGGTGGAGCACCCGGTCTACGGCCAGCTCACCGGCCCCCTCCAGCTCTCCAACCGCCACGAAGTGGCGGAATTCCTCCGCCGCTGCTCCCAGTCCGACGCCCGCCCCCTCTCGGATCTCACGGAGGGCATTCACCTGCACACCCTCTCCTGCCCGGACGAGGAGGCCTTCCAGCGTGTCCGTGCTTCCCTGGCGGAGCTGGGTGTTTTGCTCCAGGCGTGAAAAATTCTTGACAGGCACCAGGTTTGTGTGTATCATGTTGTGGACAGGTGTCAAGACACCTGTCCACAACACTTTAGAAGAAACAGGTGTCTCCCATGGAACAACTCAAAGCCTTCCTCAAGCGCAAGAACATTGAAATTTCCGCCTCCCGCTACGGCATCTCTGCCCTGGGCGCCATGGCCCAGGGTCTGTTTTGCTCTCTGCTCATCGGTACCATCATCAAAACCCTGGGCCAGCAGCTGGGCATTGCTTACCTCACAGACATCGGTACTTACGCCACCGCCGTCTCCGGCCCCGCCATGGCTGTGGCCATCGGCTATGCCCTGAAGGCCGACCCCATGGTACTCTTCTCCCTGGCCGCCGTGGGCTGGGCCGCCAACGCAGAGGGCGGTGCCGGCGGACCTCTGGCAGTGCTCATCATCGCCATCATTGCCGCCGAGTGCGGCAAGGCCGTCAGCAAGGAGACGAAGATTGATATTCTCGTCACGCCCGGCGTGACGATTCTGGTGGGCGTAGCCCTGGCCAAGTGGATCGCTCCCCCCATCGGCACCGCCGCAGGAGCCTTCGGATTGCTCATTGACAACGCCACTCGGCTCCAGCCCTTCTGGATGGGCATTGCCGTGTCTGTCCTGGTGGGCGTGGCGCTGACACTGCCCATCTCCTCCGCCGCCATCTGCTCCGTCCTTCAGCTCACAGGCCTGGCCGGAGGTGCCGCCGTGGCGGGCTGCTGCGCCCAGATGGTGGGCTTTGCCGTCATGAGCTTCCGGGAAAACCGCTGGGGCGGCCTGGTGAGCCAGGGCCTGGGCACTTCCATGCTGCAGATGCCCAACATCGTCCGCAATCCCCGGATCTGGATCGCGCCCACCCTGGCCTCCGCCATCACCGGCCCCATTGCCACCTGCGTGTTCGGCCTGGAGATGAACGGTGCACCCATCAACTCCGGTATGGGAACCTGCGGCCTGTGCGGCCAGATCGGCGTGTGGACCGGCTGGCTCTCCCCCAGCGAGGAGGCCCTGGCCAAGGGCGCAGCGGCCATCCAGCCCGGCGCCATGGACTGGCTGGGCCTGATTTTGATCTGCTTCGTTCTGCCCGCCATCCTGGCTCCGCTCATCAACCAGGTGTGCCGGAAGCTGGGCTGGGTGAAGGATGGAGATTTGACCCTGGCGTGAAGATGTGGTAAGGTGGAGAAAACCGTATGCAGGAGGAATCCACCATGGAATACCGTAAATTTGCCAACACTTATGTCGTGCGTATGGACCCCGGCGAGGAGATTCTGGAGCAGGTGAAGATCCTGTCCCAAGCCGAAGGCATCACCCTGGCCAGTGTCCAGGCCCTGGGTGCCGTCAATGACTTCACGGTAGGCGTTTTCCATACCGACACCAAGGAATATCAGTCCAACCGCTTCCAGGGGTGCTACGAGATCGTCTCCCTGACCGGCACCATCAACACCATGGACGGCGGGTTCTACTGCCACCTGCACATGAGTGCCGGGGATGAGCAGGGCCGCGTAGTGGGGGGACACCTCAACCGGGCCGTGGTCAGTGCCACTTGTGAAATGATCATCACCGAGATTCCCGGCACTGTGGACCGGGCCTTCAGCGATACCGTGGGGCTGAATCTCTTCCGGTTTTGACCGTTTCATTCCGGACGCATTTACGCACGCTGCATTTGAATGGGGCCGAACCTCTCCCCCTTTCATAAGACACGATCAGCGAAGCAGGGCGGGTACCAAAGGTACCCGCCCTGCTTTTCTGCTTTCCTAGGGAGCTTTTCTCACTGCGCCGTCAGCTGGGCCAACAGGCCCCGACAACCTGCCAGCACATCCTGCCAGGTGGCCTCAAAATCCCCGGTATACCAGGGGTCCGCCACCTCCTGACCCGGACGGCCTGCGTACTCCAGCAGCAGGTGGATCTTTCCTGCCTCATCGCCGCCGCACATCCGGCGCATATTGCGCACGTTGGCCCCATCCATGCCGATGAGCAAGTCATAGCGGTCATAATCTGCCTGACGCAGCTGCCGGGCCGCGTGCCCCTGACAGGAAATACCATGCTCGGCCAGCTTCCGCCTGGCAGGCGGATAAACGGGATTGCCGATTTCCTCGGTGCTGGTCGCAGCGGATGCAATCCGGAACTGTGCCCCCAGTCCCGCCTGCTCCACCAGGTCCCGCATCACATATTCCGCCATGGGACTGCGGCAAATATTGCCGTGGCACACGAACAGTATATTTGTCATCTTCTTGATATCCTTTCAAAATACTTCTTCCCTTGGTATAGCACATGGATTGCACCATAAGCAAGCAGTCTTTTACAGGAATATCGTTAAAATCTCTCCTGCATCTTCCTCAATGCAAATTGACCGCTTCTGCAAAGTATTATCCGCCTGCAGGTTTATGGACCTTGGCTCACCGCCAAAGGAAAAACGGACTCGTTCGACCGGGAGCCGGGAGAGGTCAACCCATTCGCCGGTTCCTTCCATAGATTTAAAACACGGTGAGGGCGCTGCGGGAGCGCGGGGCAGCGTAAATCTTCTCCATATAGGGATTTTTGCGGAACAGGTCCGGCAGTCTGTCCGGTCCGATCTCTTTCACTTTTCCTTGTACCGAAACTGCCACGCAGGAAAGGGGCTCTTCTCCCTTCATAGCCGTGAAGGCGATCTGTTCCTTGGCTTCCAGCCGGCCATAAAAGTTCTGGCCCTTTGCTGTCAGGAAATAGAGGCCGCTTTCATTATAGTCCATGATGTCGATGGCGCAGGTAACGGACCGTCAGATCGGAAGAGCGTCGTGTAGGGAAAGAGTGTAGATCTCGGTGGT
>CABUDN010000082.1 GCA_902490355.1 uncultured Oscillibacter sp. | reverse complement strand
AACATGTCCGGCTTCTGGGAGGGCATCTTTGAGACAGCGGAGGGTGGAACTCAGTTGACCTGCACCGAAACCGTTAACGCCAAGCACTGGTGGATGCGCCTCTTTGTCCCGGGTTATCTGAAGCGGCAGCAGAAACGGTATCTGGACGATTTGCGGAAGGAATTGCTGAAATAGGCCGTGTCAATCTGCGTTGCTTGCGGCAACGGGCCATTCTTTCTACAATGTGAGCGAAAGGAGTGAGCCCATATGTTAAACGAAAACATCAAAGCGGTTCGCAAATCCAAGGGCCTTTCCCAACAGGATCTTGCTGTGAAATTGAATGTGGTGCGGCAAACCGTCTCCAAATGGGAAACCGGATTATCCGTTCCGGATTCGGATTTGCTGATTGCTCTGTCAGAAGCCCTTGAAACACCCGTAAGCACACTGCTTGGAGAGACGGTGGTGGAGTCGGAAGCGGATGCGGTCAAAGCGCTTTCCGGAAAGCTGGAGATCCTCAATTTGCAGCTTGCACGGAGAAAGACCATGCGAAACGCAATCCTGCATTGGCTGTTCATCGCAGTATGTGCGGGCATTGTGATCGTTTCCGCAATCTTGATCGCAGTCAGCAGCTCTTACCTGGGGTGGGATTTCAGCGATCCGGAACTTGCCGTTGCAGGTACGGCTTTTCACGCGTTTGAGTGGCTGTTTGTCAGACTGGCTCCCGTGTTCCTGATTGCGGCAATTGCTGGGGTTTGTTTGACGCGGAAAAGAGCATGAAGCGTTTTCGCAAAAAGGACGGTCCCAAGGACTGCGCGCTATAAACGCCGCCGGACAAATATGAGCACGGAAAATCGGGCAGGGGCCCCGGAGATTCGGTATGCTGGAGGACAGAAGAACGGTGTGACCAATGGATTGGGTAAGCAGCATTCATCAGGCGATCCAGTATATCGAGGAGCATCTCCGGGAGGAGCTGACCATCCGGGAAATCGCGCAGCAGGCGTCCCTGTCTCCCTTTTACTTTCAAAAGGGCTTTGCCATGCTGTGCGGCATGACGGTGGGTGACTACATCCGCCAGCGCCGGCTCTCCGCCGCCGGGCTGGAGGTCCTCACGACGGACCGGAAGATCATCGATATTGCGCTGGAGTTCGGCTACGACTCGCCGGACAGCTTCACCAAGGCCTTTGCCCGCTTCCATGGCCTCACACCTGCCGCACTGCGAAAAAGCGGAGGCGCGGTCCGTTCCTTTGCTCCGCTTCGGATCAAAGTGACATTGGAAGGTGGTCAAAATATGGATTGCAAGATTATGAAAAAAGAGGCGTTTACGGTGCTCTGCCGAGCAAAGACCTTCAAGTATGAGGATGCCGTGTCCCAGGTCCCTAAGTTCTGGGCGGAGCATTTCGGCACAGGCGGCGGCAAGGTGGTGTGCGGCATGTACGGCATCAATCTGGACGAGAGCATGGGTGGCAATGAGTTTGAATATCTCATCGCCGACAACTATGATCCCGCCAGGGAGGTTCCCGATGGTTTCACCACCCGCACTATCCCGGCTCATACCTGGGCGGTATTTCCCTGCACCGGCCGGATGCCCCAGGCGCTCCAGGGCCTGAATCAGCAGATTTTTTCCCAATGGCTGCCCACAAACCCGGACTACAAGATCGCCGCCGGCATCAATGTGGAGCTGTACAGCGATGCCAGCAAGTTTGAAAGCGGCACGCAGGACCAGGACTACTACTGCGAGGTTTGGATCCCGGTGGAAAAGAAGTAAGGCGCATTCCCCCCTTGGCAAGATGATTTGATAGGATCAGGAGGACGAGAGCCTTGGGCGGCAGCCGCCCCGCTGCAAGCAAAATCCGATAAAAAAGACATCTGCCCAAATGCAGGACCACACGACCATTTTGATTGACGGAGGAGGCGGCTGTTGTGCCTGATATGGTACCGAGCGCAGAACAATTGACAACTTTGGTGGGGAACCCCTTGCATGAGGTCTGGACGCAATTATGTGCCTTGATTGACAAGACATATGATATGGAGCATCTGTGGGGCAGCGGCGGAAAAGCGTGGACCTATGAGTACAAATACCGACGCGGCGGCAAAACCCTGTGTGCGCTGTATGCGAGAGAACGCTGTATCGGGTTTCTGGTCATCTTAGGCAGGGATGAGCGCTTAAAATTCGAAAACGACAGGGAACATTACTCGGGGGAAATTCAAAGAATTTATGACGAAACGCCGACTTACCATGATGGGAAATGGCTGATGTTTCAGCCGGTAGATACCTCGTTGTTTCCGGATTTCATCAGACTTCTGGCCATCAAACGGAAGCCAAACCGGAAATGAAGCGGGGCATCCGGGAGGGGAAGAAGTCGGGAATGCGGCTCTCTCCGTTCGGGTTAAAATCCATCATTGGCTGAAATCGGCACAAAGGGCGAACCGTGTTGTTCTCTTTTCAGCGCATCTCCTCTATGATCAGATCAGCAGCTGCAGAAAACCAATCAGACGATCATCATAAGAGGAGTATTTCACCATGAACACAGATAAAATTTTTGCGGAAGCCATTGCCAACGAGTACGCCCCCAAGGATACCTCCAAGGTTGTTGCCCTAAGAAAGCTGGACCGGAAAGCGAAGGGCCCGGCCAACATCTTTGCTTACAGCTTCGGCGTCCTGATGACCCTGGTCCTTGGTCTGGGGATGTGCCTTTCCATGCAGGTGATTGGAGGAGGCGGCGTCCTGATGACGGGAGCCGGAATCCTTCTGGGGATTCTGGGCATCGTGGGCGTGGGCCTGAACTATCCCATCTACAAAAAGCTCCTGCGGTCCGGTAAGGAAAAGTATGCCTTTGAGATTATGCAGCTGGCCCGGGAAATCAGTGAATCGGCAGAATAAAGACGAGAGGAGGGCGGGAGATGAACAAATCTGAAAGCAAATATTTCAACACCGCCCTGCGGATGGATGAGGCGCTCCTGGCCCTGCTGGAGGAGAAGGACCTGGAGTATATCACAGTGAAAGAGATCTGCCGCCAGGCCGGCGTGAACCGATCTACCTTTTACCTGCACTATGAGACCGTTGCCGACCTGGTCAACGAGACGTTGGAGATGATTGACCAGAGATTCCGTTCCTATTTCCCCCGGGAAGGGGAGGAGGTTCTGGGGAATATGGGCAGCCGGGAGCGGGAAGACCTGGTGCTGGTCACCCGGGAATATCTGCTGCCCTATCTCTGCTTCATCCGGGATAACAAAAAGGTCTATCGGGCGGCATTTCGGAACCCAAGCAGCATGCAGGCCCATGTACGATATGGGGAACTAAAGCAGCATATCCTCGGCCCCGTTCTGGAACGGTTTGAGATTCCAACTGCCCATTGGCCCTATTACATGGCCTACTATGTGGAGGGCATCATCGCGATTGTCAAGGAGTGGCTGCAGAAGGACTGTGCCGATGAGGTGGAGATGATTGCCGATATCATCGAGTCCTGCGTGCGGCCCAGGGACGGCAGCTATGAGAAATGACGGCAGGGCCGCGTGCTTCCTCCGGACCTGGCGGGAGGATTACGTCTGCCGGACCCTGGTGAGCGCCGTTTTCTCCTTCGGCTGCACGGCGCTCTTCGCTCTTTACAATGGATTCCTGGGCCTTTGTTATGGGTCGGCATGGCATGGGAGCATCGGCATATTTTACTTCCTGCTTATGGTCATTCGGGGCATTGTCCTTCTGACCGAGAGGCGAATCCGGACACGGCTTGCGGCGGAACAAAGTCACTGCCGCCGCCGGACATTTCTCATCAGCTCAGTACTGCTGCTGGGGCTGGATCTGGCGCTAATTCTGCCGGTTTCCATGATGGTGGTGCTGGACAAGCCTGTATCCATGGGACTGATTCCGGCCATTGCCATGGCGGCCTATACCACCTGGAAGATCACCATGGCCTCCATCCACATTGGCCGGCAGCGGCGCAGACCCGGCGGAAACATTCTGGTTGCGGAGCTGCGGACGGTCAATTTCATTGACGCATTGGTGGCAATCCTGACGCTGCAAAACACCTTGATTATGGTGAAGCGGACAACCGCGGAAGAAACTGCCATGCTCCCGGTGTCCGCCGCCTCCAGTGCGGTGATCTACGCCGTGATTGTGGCGATTACCATACGCATGCTGCGAAAGGGTCTGAAACAGACTGCCATTCCGGCGGATCAACAGCAAACATAAAACCTCCCATACTGTGTTTTGTCAAGAAAAGCACACAGCATGGGAGGTTTGCTTTTATGGATCGCTCACTGAGCAGGGATTCATCATAATCGGCCGTACTCCCGCATTCCGCCGTATAAGGCTGTTCCCCCAATACTGAGGATAGGGAATCAGTTGCCGGAGCGTCAGGGTCAAGGGGGAATTTTAAAGTTGACGGATCTCCTGCTGGAGGCGCTCCAAAAATTCTGCGGCCGGGATTCCGTCCATCTGGGTGTGGTGAAACTGGAAGGACACCGGCAGGGTGGTGTGCAGCCACGTTTTCCGATATTTGCCCCAAATGAGGAAGGGATTGTTGTAACATCCGGCGTAGATGTTCACCGCGCCGTCGATCTCATACCCCGCCAGGGCAGAGGTGCCGATCACCATGTAGTCCTCGCCCAGCTCAAAGCTTTCCCCGCTCTCGCGGACCTGCCCGGTGAGCTTTCGATAATTTTGATTGAACAGTTCCAGATCAGAGGAAACGGGAATATCGCAGGTGGCAATGCCGCCGTCCCGGGTGGTTACCACCGTATTGACCGCCAAGCGGTCGTACTGCATCAGCTTGTCTCCCACCGGAAGCAGATAGAAGTCTTCTGTCCGGACCGCCGCCTTTCCGATGCACCAGCAAAGGAGCATGTTGAACTGATAGCCCCGTTTCCGGCTTAGCCGCACCAGCGCCGTCACATCCAGCGTTTTCATCAGGGTCACCATGGGCATGGGGGCCTTCATCCAGAGTTCAAAGGCCAGCGCCCGGGAGGTGCTCTTAGGATCTACTTCTTTCATGTTGTTCTCCATTCTGTTCGTCAAATCCGGTTCGGTTGGCCGCGGAAAGCAATCCATATCATACCACAGCACTTCATGGTGAGCAACCGATTCCCATATTCCAAAGCCGGAACTTATGGTATAATGGAACACCAAAAGCCTGCTATAAGCAAAAAATGATGAGGACCGAATATGAAACGTATTTTTCTTTTGGAGGACGATGAGACCCTGGGGAGGGGAATCGCGATGGCTCTGACGGGACCGGAGGTGTCCGTCGTCTGCCGTCCCACTCTGGCCGAGGGCCGGGAAGTGCTGGCCGAAGATCGGTTTGACCTTCTGGTTCTGGATGTGAATCTCCCCGACGGCAGCGGTCTGGACCTGCTGCGTCAGGTGCGCTCGGAGGATGACGCCACGCCGGTGATTCTGCTCACCGCCAATGACTTGGAGCTGGACGAGGTCACCGGGTTGGAGGCCGGAGCGGACGACTATATCACCAAGCCCTTCTCACTGGCAGTGCTCCGGGCCAGGGTGAATGCCCAGCTCCGGCGACGTGGACCGGAGGCCTCCCGGACCCTGATGTTGGGGCCCTTTGCCTTTGATTTTGAGCAGATGGACTTTCGCCGGGACGGCAGGGGAGTAGAGCTCTCCAAAACCGAGCAGAAGCTGCTGCGGGTGTTGGTGGAGAATCGGGGGCATGCCGTGTCACGGGCCACACTGGTGGACCGGGTATGGACGGACGGCGCGGAATTTGTGGAGGAAAACGCCCTGTCTGTCACCGTCAAGCGGCTGCGGAGCAAGCTGGAGGCCGATCCGGCCAAGCCGGACTATCTGAAAACGGTGTACGGCATCGGCTACATCTGGGCGGTGAAGCCATGACGGGATACCTTGCAGCGGGCACTGTGATTCTTTTGCTGCTGGCAGTGGTTCTGTTTGTCTGGTGGAGAACCAGGCGTACCATCAAACGCCTGGATGACATGCTCACTGCTGCCATAAACGGCACCTTTTCCGAAGAGACCTTTGACGAGAGCCGTCTTTCCTCCCTGGAGAGCCGCCTGGGGCGGTATCTGGCGGCCAGCGCCCTGTCCGAACGGAATGTGCGGGAGCAGAAGGACCAGATCAGTGCCCTGATCTCCGACATCTCCCACCAGACCAAGACCCCGGTGGCAAATCTCAAGCTCTACGCCCAGCTGCTCTCGGAGCAGCCGCTCACCCCCCAGGGGAAGGACTGTGCCGCCGCTATCTCCGCTCAGGCGGAGAAGCTCCAGACGCTCATCGAGGCGCTGGTCAAGACCTCCCGGCTGGAGACGGGGATTCTGGTCCTCCACCCCCAGCCCGGCGAGATTTCCCCGGTGGTGGGGCGTGCCGCGGCCCAGTATGCCCCCAGGGCGGCGGAAAAGGGCGTTGCCCTGACCCTTGATCAGACGGAGGGGGCCGCTGTTTTCGATCCCAAATGGACGGAGGAGGCGGTATGCAACCTGCTGGACAACGCCCTCAAGTACACCCCGTCCGGCGGGAGTGTGACGGTGGAGGTCAAAAACTATGAGCTGTTCTCCGCCATCCGGGTGTGCGATACCGGGCCGGGCATTGCTGAGGCGGAGCAGGCCAAAATATTCGGACGGTTTTACCGTGCCAGCGGTGCCTGGCAGACGGAAGGCGTGGGGATCGGCCTCTACCTTACCCGCCAGATTGCAGAAAAGCAGGGGGGCTATGTGAAGGTAGACAGCATGCCAGGAATGGGAAGCACATTTTCACTCTATATCCCCCGGGAGTCGTAAGAACAAAGGACACAGGAGGAATACGCTGTGAGAAATGAATATGAAAACGAAGCGTTTTTTCAGCAATACGCCCAGATGTCCCGCAGCCGGGAAGGACTTTCCGGGGCGGGAGAGTGGCATCAGCTCAAGCCCCTTTTCCCGCCGCTGGAGGGAAAGTCCATGCTGGATCTGGGCTGCGGCTATGGATGGCACTGCAAGTTCGCTGTGGAGCAGGGCGCCCGGCAGGTGCTGGGCATTGATTTAAGCCGGAAAATGATCGAGGAAGCCCGGCGGCGCAACTGCGGGGAAGGCATTCTCTATGAGGTGTGCGGGATCGAGGAATATGAATATCCGGAGGCCGTATGGGACTGCGTGGTTTCCAATCTGGCTTTGCACTATATCGAGGACCTGGACTCCGTTTTTGAAAAGGTCCATCGGACACTGAAGAAAGATGGAATCTTTTTATTCAACATCGAGCATCCGGTTTTTACCGCCGGCGTGGGACAGGATTGGGCCTACGGGGAAGATGGCACGCCGCTGTATTGGCCCGTCGATCAGTATTTCATGCCCGGGGAGCGCCTTACCCACTTTCTGGGCTGCGAGGTCCGCAAGCAGCACCATACGCTTACCCAAATCCTGATGGGCCTGCTGCGCAGCGGCTTTGTGCTGGAAGCGGTGGAAGAGGCGGAGCCTTCGGCGGAAATGCTGGATATTCCCGGCATGCGGGACGAGCTGCGCCGGCCCATGATGCTGTTGGTGCGGGCCAGAGCGGTGCATTGACGGAACCGGACTTCTTTCAAAACTGTCACATTCTCGAAAGGACCAGGACAGATTTCCATGCTAAAGTCTGTATTGTCAAAAGACGGTACAGACTTTTTCTTTGGAGGTAAGCAGCATGACGATTCTTGAAACCCGTGATCTGAAAAAATATTACGGCTCCGGGGACACCCAGGTAAAGGCTCTGGACGGCGTGGATCTCGGCATCGGGCAGGGGGAGTTTGTAGCCATTGTGGGTACTTCAGGTTCCGGCAAGTCCACGCTGCTCCACATGCTGGGCGGGCTGGACCGGCCCACTTCGGGCACCGTCACCGTGGACGGCAAGGACATCTTTGCCCTGAAGGACGAGGCCCTGACCATTTTCCGCCGCCGGAAGATCGGCTTTGTGTTCCAGTCCTACAATCTGGTGCCGGTGCTCAGCGTGTGGGAGAACATCGTCCTGCCGGTGGAGCTGGACGGAAGGAAAGTGGATGAGGCCTATGTGCAGGAGGTCATCGCCACCCTGGGCCTGGAGAAAAAACTCCAGAACCTGCCGGGCCAGCTCTCCGGCGGCCAGCAGCAGCGCGTGGCCATCGCCCGGGCTTTGGCGACCAAGCCCGCCATTCTTCTGGCTGACGAGCCCACCGGAAACCTGGACAGCCGAACCAGCCAGGATGTGCTGGGCCTGATGAAGGTGACCGGTCAGAAGTTTGCCCAGACCATGGTGATGATCACCCACAACGAGGAGATTGCCCAAATGGCCGACCGGATCGTCCGCATCGAGGACGGACGGATTGTGACGCGGTAAGGGGGCAAAGCACATGAAGGTTTCCAACCGCGGCTGTATCCGCCGCCTGAGCTTTCGCGCTCTTCTCGCCAGCCGTACCCGAAACATTGTGGCGGTACTGGCCATCGCCCTGACGGCGATGCTCTTTACGTCCCTTTTTACCATTGCTCTTTCCATCAACGAGGGGATCCAGCAGAACAATTTCCGTCAGGCCGGGGGCTGGTCCCACGGCACCTTCAAGTATCTGACGGAGGAGCAGTTTGCAGAATTGAAGGACGATCCGCTCATCGAGTCCTGGGGCCTGCGCCGATTTTTAGGCATGCCTGCGGACGTCCCCTTCAACAAATCCCATGTGGAGATCGGTTACTCCGATGCCAATAACGCCCACTGGATGTACTGTGACCCGGTGGAGGGGCGCCTCCCGCAGGAGGGCACCAACGAGGCTGCCACCGACACTCATGTGCTGGAGCTGCTGGGCGTAGAGCCGGAAATCGGTGCGGAATTTACCATCACCTTTCCGGTGGACGGCCATGAGACCACCCAGACGTTTACCTTAAGCGGCTGGTGGGAGTATGACGAGGCCATTGTGGCCAACCACATCCTGATTCCCGAGAGCCGGGTGGATGCAGTGCTGCAGGAGGTGGGTGTCACCCCGCCGGGGAGCGACGGCATGACAGGGGAGTGGAACCTGGATGTGATGCTCCGGAACGGCGCACGCTCCATTGCCTCCGATATGAAGGAGATTCTGGCAAACCACGGCTATCAGTCGGAAACCCCGGGAGAAACCTATATCTCCATCGGTGTCAACTGGGGCTACACCGGGGCGCAGCTTTCGGATAAGCTGGATCCTGCCGTGGCGGCCATCATTGTGGGAGTGCTGGCCCTCATTCTGCTTACCGGGTATCTCATCATCTACAATGTGTTTCAGATCTCCGTGGCGGGGGACATCCGCTTTTACGGCCTGCTCAAAACCATCGGCACCACGCCCCGGCAGCTCCGGCGGATCATCCGTACCCAGGCGCTGCTGCTCTCCCTCATCGGCATCCCCGCGGGGCTGCTGCTGGGCTGGCTGCTGGGCGGTGTGCTCACGCCTGTCATCACCGCGCGGCTCAATGGGGTGACCACGGTGGTTTCGGTCAGTCCGCTTCTCTTTGCGGGCGCGGCCATCTTTGCCCTGGTGACGGTGCTCATCTCCTGCCGCCGCCCCGGCCGCCTGGCGGGCAAGGTCTCCCCGGTGGAGGCGGTGCGCTACACTGAGGGCAAAGCACTGAAGCAGAAGGGGAAACGGAGCGGAAAAGGCGTGTCCCTGCTGTCCATGGCCTGGGCCAACCTGGGCCGCAGCCGGGGCAAGACCTTCCTCACGGTGCTGTCCCTGACCCTGGCCGTGGTGCTGCTGACCATGACCGTGACCTTCACAAGCGGCTTTGATATGGACAAATATGTATCCAACTTCACGGCCAGCGACTTCATTCTGGCCGACGCGGGTCAGTTTCAGACCGGTGGGGATGCGTTTTATGATGAGATGGCGGTGCCGCAGGAGGTCATCGACGCCGTGGATGCCCAGGGCGGCATCACCGGGAGCGGCCGCGTGTACGGAAAGACCGGCCCGGCCCTGGAGTTTGTGACCGAGGAATACTACCGCTCCATGTGGGGACGCTGGTATCCTCAAGAGGTGCTGGACAGCATGGTAGCCTTCAAAGATCGCACTGAGGACGGCCTTTTGGCGGATCGGGTACAGCTCTACGGCATGGAGCCCTTCGCACTGAGCTATCTGACGGTGTTGGAAGGGGACCTGACCAAGCTGGATGATCCCGATGGAAATTATATTGCCGCGGTATACAGCACCGATGACTACGGCAAGGCGGATATGAGCAGCCACTGGGCCCGGCTGGGGGATTCCGTGACCATCCGCTATGTGGAGGAGACGGAATACTATAACCCCGATACCGGCGAGGTCTACGGACCCTGGGAGAATGTACCGGAAGGGGCCAGTTATGCGGACCGGGCGGTGAAGTACCGGGACGTGGAGTACACGGTGGCTGCTCTGGTGACGGTGCCGTCCGCCCTGAGCTATCGCTATTACGGCGCCGACGAGTTCGTCATGGGGGCAGAGACATTTCTCCGGGATACGGGCACTGACTCCGTCATGTACTACGCCTTCGATACCACGGAGGAGGCCAACGCTGCCATGGAGGCCTTCCTCCAGGACTACACGGAGAACATGAATCCCCAGTTTGACTACGAGAGCAAGGCAACCTACGCCGGGGAATTTGAGAGCACCCGAAGCATGTTCCTCCTGCTGGGCGGAGCCCTGAGCTTCATCGTGGGTCTGGTGGGCGTGCTGAACTTCTTCAACGCTATCCTCACCGGCATTACCGCCCGCCGCCGGGAGCTGGCGGTGCTCCAGTCCATTGGCATGACGGCCCGGCAGCTGCGGACCATGCTGGCACTGGAGGGCTTGTTCTATACCGTGGGCGCGGCCCTCCTGGCCCTGGCACTGATTGTGGTCACGGCGCCGTTTGTGGGGCCCGCTCTCAACGGGATGATCTGGTTTTTCACCTATCGCTTTACCGTCTGGCCCATCGCTGTGGTGCTGCCCTTGTTCGGGGCGCTGGGGATCCTCATTCCGGTTTTGAGCTGCCGCGCCGCCCAGCGCTATTCCGTGGTGGAGCGCCTGCGGCAGGAATAAAGCACAAAAGGACAGCCATCCGCAAGCGAATTCCGCCTGCGGATGGCTTTTTTCCTAAAGGGCGTTCCG
>CABUDN010000081.1 GCA_902490355.1 uncultured Oscillibacter sp. | reverse complement strand
ACCACCGAGATCTACACTCTTTCCCTACACGACGCTCTTCCGATCTAAAATTTCCGTGGGCTTCGCGCAAAAAAAGCGGCGGATTTCTCCGCCGCAAAGAAAAGAGAGAGGCAAAAGCCTCTCTCTTTTTGCAAGGTTCCGTTTTGGACCTTCAGCTGTTTTTGCCCAGATAGGCCTCTTTGACCCGCTCGTCCGCCAGCAGCTCCTGGCCGGAGCCGGACATGGTGATGTTGCCGGTCTCCAGAACATAGGCGAGGTCCGCACAGCGCAGAGCCATATTGGCATTTTGCTCCACCAGCAGCACCGTCACGCCCTGGCGGTTGATCTCCCGAATGATGGAGAAAATGTCCTGCACCACCAGGGGCGCCAGGCCCAAAGACGGCTCATCGAGCATCATCAGCCGGGGACGGGACATCAGAGCCCGCCCCACCGCCAGCATCTGCTGCTCGCCGCCGGAGAGCGTGCCCGCCAGCTGCCAGCTGCGCTCCTGCAGCCGGGGAAAGAGCTGATAGACCCACTCCAGGTCCTTCTGGATTTCCGCCTTGTCCTTGCGCAGATAGGCGCCGATCCGCAGATTCTCCAGCACCGTCATATCCGCAAAGACCCGCCGCCCCTCGGGGCTCATGGCAATGCCCGCGCTGATGATCTGGTCAATGGGCTTGCCCAGCAATTCCTCCCCGTTCCACTGAATGGAGCCGGAGGAGGCCTTGACCAGGCCGCTGATGGTGCGCAGCGTGGTGGATTTGCCCGCGCCGTTGGCGCCGATGAGGGTGACGATCTTGCCGTCGGGCACCTCCAGGGAAATGCCCCGCAGGGCCTGAATGCCGCCGTAGCTGACATGGAGATTTTCAATCTTAAGCATCTTCCGCCACCCCCAGGTACGCATCAATGACCCGCTTGTTGTTTTGAATCTGCGCCGGTGTTCCTTCGGCGATGAGCTTGCCGAAGTCCAGCACATAGATCCGGTCGGAAATGCCCATGACCAGATTCATATGGTGCTCAATCAAAAATACCGTGAGCTGGAACTGATCCCGGATCTGACCGATAAAGGCCGTCAGCTCATCCGTCTCCTGGGGATTCATGCCCGCCGCCGGTTCGTCCAGCAGCAACAGCTTCGGCTCCGTGGCCAAAGCCCGGGCAATCTCCAGGCGGCGCTGCTTGCCGTAGGGCAGGGAGGTCGCCAGCTCGTCCCGGACGTCCATCAATCCCACGGTCTTCAGCAGCTGCTCGACCTCTTCCCTCTGCCGGGCCTCTTCCGCCCGGTTGAGGCGGAAGGCCGCCGAGAGGAAATTGCTGGAGGAGCGGCAATGCTTGGCGATGAGCACATTCTCAAACACCGTCTGGGATTTCCACAGCCGGATATTCTGGAACGTCCGGGCCATGCCCAGCTTCGTGATCTTGTCCGGCGTGGGGGCCAGCACCTGGCTGTACTCCCCGGCGTGTTCGCCCTTATAGAGCGTTTTCATCTTGCCCTGGGGATGATTTTCAATGATCTTCTCCCCCTGGAACCACACTGCGCCGTTGGTGGGCTGATAAACGCCGGTGACCACGTTGAACGCTGTGGTTTTGCCCGCGCCGTTGGGGCCGATGAGCGCCACAATCTCCCCCTGGTTGATCTCCAGGTTCAGATTGTCCACTGCCACCACGCCGCCAAACTGCATGGTGGCGTTTTCCACTTTCAAAATGTTTGCGCTCATTTCCGGGCCTCCTTTTTCCTGCGGCCAATGCCCCGGATCATATTGGGAATATCGGGCAGCTCCTTATCGCCCATCAGTCCCCGGCGGAAGAACAGCACAATCACCATAATGATGATGGAGAACACCGCCATGCGGAAGCCGTTTTTAAAGAGGTCCGGCGCGTTGATGCCCAGGAAGGTGCCGGAGTCCAGTCCCCGCAGCAGCCACTCGGAGCTGAAGATATACAGGAAGCTGGCCAGCACCGACCCGGTGATGGAGCCAATGCCGCCGATGACCACGATCAGCAGAATCTCATAGGTGAGCGTGCTCTTGAAGGGCGCCGCCGCGATGGTACCCATATACATGGCCATCATGCCGCCGCCGATTCCGGCAAAGAAGGAGCTGATGACAAACGCCAGCCGCTTATGCCGGGAGAGGTTGATGCCCATGGCCTCCGCCGCCACCTCGTCATCCCGGATGGCCTTGAAGGCCCGCCCGTAGGTGGAGCGAATCAGCAGCACGATAAAGGCGATCATCAGCCCCGCCAGAACCACATAGGGCGTGGCGTGGGAAAACGTCGGATAGCTTTTGAGCAGGTTGGAGCCGTTGGTGATGGGGCCCAGGGCGTTCCACTGGAAGAAGGCCCGGAGGATCTCCGCAAAGCCCAGGGTGGCGATGGCCAGGTAGTCGGACTTGAGCCGCAGCACCGGCAAGCCGATAAGATACGCCACCAGAGCCGCCAGAATGCCGCCTACCAGCAGCGCCGCCAGCATGCCCACGGTGGTGCCCACCGTCTCGCCCAGCACGCCGGAGAAGATCTCGGGAATGGAGAAGTGAATGGCGCCGCCGTCAAAATACTGGTACACACCCGCCCGCTTATCCACGGGAATGGTCAGCACGCCGTAGGCATAGGCGCCCAGCAGCATGAAACCCGCCTGTCCCAGGGAGAACAGGCCCGTAAAGCCGTTGAGCAGGTTCATGGAGACGGCCACCAGGGCATAGACCGCCGCCTTTTTGATAACGGTGACCGCAATGTGATAGCTGGGCAGCGTCAGGTCTACCACCAGGCACGCCGCCAGAGCCACTGCCAGCACGATCATGACAAACCCTGTCTGTTTCTTACTCATATGCTTCCCTCCTCACACCTTGTCGGTGACCTTTTCCCCGAACAGACCGGTGGGCCGGACACACAGCACCACGATCAGCAGGGCAAAGGTGAACGCGTCGGAGAAGGTGGTATAGCCCAGGCCCTTGATGATCTCCTCACAAAGGCCGATGACAAACGCGCCCACCACGGCGCCCGGTATGGAGCCGATTCCGCCGAACACCGCCGCCACGAAGGCCTTGAGGCCCGGCATGCCGCCGGAGGTAATGCTCACGGAGGGATAGTTGGTAAAGTAGAGCATGGCGCCCACCGCCGCCAGGAAGGAGCCGATCACAAAGGTCATGGAAATCACCGCGTTGATCTTGATGCCCATGAGCTGGGCCGTCTCAAAATCCTTGGCCGCGGCCCGCATGGCCATACCGATCTTCGTGTGGTTGATGAGATACACCAGCGCCACCACCAGCAAAATGGTCAGCACCGGGGTCACCAGAGTCACCCGCTTGGTGGACTGGCCGAACAGCTCCACATTCTCCGAAATCCAGGGAATGGGATTGGTCACAGGCTGGGGAACACCGCCGGTGATATAAAACGCCAGATTCTGAATGAGATAGCTCACGCCGATGGCGGAGATCATCAGGGACATCCGGGGCGCGGAGCGCAGGGGCTTATACGCCACCCGCTCGATGACAAAGCCCAGCAGCACCGTGGCGATCAGCACCAGAGGCAGCGCCAGATACATGGGCATGGCGGTAGTGGCATAGACCATAATCAAACCGGCCACCATGAACACATCGCCGTGGGCGAAGTTGATCAGGCGCAAGATGCCGTAAACCAGCGTATATCCGATGGCAATCAGCGCATACTGACCGCCTACGGAAATACCGTTGATCAGATAAGGTAGGATCTCCTGCATGAGAAAACCTCCTGTGATAGATAAATTTTCCAAAACGGGCCGTCCTGAAAGGCCAGGTGCCCCGCCCTTTCAGGGCGCCCCGTAATCAGAGGAACGGGGGATGGCGCGCCGTGACGCCCCGCCATCCCCCTGTAATCCGCCTGCAGCTTTATGCCACTCCCTGGACCTTCACAAAGTCCCATGCACCGGTCTCGGTGTTGGCGGTCTTGATATACGCCTGATCCCGCTTGGCATCGCCGATGTCGTCAAACTCAATGTGGCCGCACACGCCGTCATAGGTGACGGAAGGCAGAGCCTCCAGAACCGCCTGGGGATCCGTGCTGCCGGCAGCCTTCAGGGCCTCCAGGGCCGTGAAATAGGCGTCATAGCCCATAACCGTCACAGCCGCCACCATGTCGTTGCCGCCGTTGTTGGTCTTGGCATCGTCGTTGGCGTTGATCCACTCCTTGATGCCCGCGTCAAAGTCCGGATCGCCGCCTTCTTGATAGAAGGTGGTCACTTCCACGCTGACGTTCTTGCCCACGGTACTCTCGGCCACCTTGTTGTTGTCCCAGGTATCGGAACCCAGCAGAGAGCCCTCATAGCCCTGAGCGGATGCCGCCTCAATGATGAGCTGGGCATAGTTGGTGGAAACGGGAGCAAAGATGACGCCGGCGCCGGCGCTCTTGGCATTGTTGATATAGGAGACGAAGTTGGCATTGCCCTCCGGGAAATCCTCGGAGATCACGGTGCCGCCCAGCGCCTCAAAGGCCTCGGTGAAGTAGTGGACCAGGCCCTGGTCGTAGTCGCTGCCCAGCATGGCCAGCGTGTAGGCCGTGGTAACACCCAGGCTCTCATAGGCATAGCTGGCCAGGGCGGGACCCTGGAACGGATCGGTAAAGCAGATCCGGAAATAGCAGTCATAATCGGACGTCACCTGGGGGTTGGTGCAGGTCACACCGATGGCGGGCACGCCGGCCTCCTCAAAGACCTTGCCGCCGGCCATGGACACGCCGGAACCATAGGAGCCCAGCACAATGGACACGTCCCGGTTCACCAGCTCCGCCGCTGCGGTAGGACCGTTTTCAGGCGTAGTGCGGTTATCCACAATCTCCAGCTTGACATCATAGGTCTCGCCGCCGATTTCCACCGTGGGCTGCACATAGTTGGCATACTGCATACCCAGGATCTCCTGCTTGCCGCCGGCGCCGTTATCACCGGTCTGCGGCTCGTAAACACCAATGCGAACCACCTTGTTGCCGGACTCACTGGTCTCATCCGTGGTCCCGCCGCTCTGTCCGCCGCATCCGGCAAGCAGGGACGCCGTCATCGCCAGGCACAGCGCAAAAGCAGTCAGCTTCTTCATAGTTCCATCCTCCTATCATTCACCGGGCAGCCAGGCCGCCCTCTGCATGTCATGCATTTTACGTGCTTTTCCCTTGCTTTTCAAGGGAAAACCTTCACAGAAAAATCCGCTGCAGTAAAACGATTCCCTCCCAGTTTGTTTTTATATGACAGGCATATCGTCTTTCGTGCAAGGACAACTCCTGGTTTTTTTGCATATTTTTATGAATATACGTTTTTCAGCGAAGGACAGATGTTTTTGTGTAATTTGCCGAACCAGACCGTGGAAAATCCATGCCGTCCCCCTGTCTGCGCAAAAACACGCCGCCTGTGTAGCCTGCACAGACGGCGTGTTCCCTATTCATGATTCACAGCTGGGGTTCCTGCTTTTCAACAGGCAGCTCCGCCGGCTGTTCCGCCTTTTGGGCATCCGGCTGGTCAAACACCGCCACGAATTCCTCCCGCTCCATGGTCTCATGCTGCAGGAGGTATTGGGCCACGGCGTCCAGCTGGGCCCGGTGGCTTTCCAGCAGGCTGCGGCAGCGTGCACCGGCTTCTCCCACGACCCGCTTGATCTCCTCGTCGATCTCCGCGGCCACCGTCTCGGAATAGCTGCGGCCCTGGGCCATGGTCCGTCCAATGAACACCTCTTCATGGCCGGAGTCGAAGCACACCGTGCCGATCCGCTCACTCATGCCATAGGAAGCCACCATCTTCCGGGCGATCTGGGTGGCCCGCTGGATATCATTGCTGGCACCTGTGGAAATATCACCCAGGCAGAGCTCCTCGGCAGTCCGTCCGCCCAGCAGAGCCACGATCTGGTCTTCCATATATCCCTTGGAGAGATAAGAACGGTCCTCCTCCGGCAGGGCAATGGTCATGCCGCCGGCCTGCCCGCGGGGAATGATGGTAATCCGGGTAACCGGATCATGGTCCGGCAGCAGGTGCATCACCACAGCATGGCCCGCCTCATGCCAGGCGGTCAGCTCCCGCTCATGCTGGGAGATCACGCGGCTTTTCTTCTCCGGCCCGGCCACCACTTTGATCTCCGCTTCCTTCAGATCTGCCATGGTAATGAATTTGCGGTTCTTTCGGGCAGCCAGCAGCGCTCCTTCATTGAGCAGGTTCTCCAGATCCGCGCCGGTGAAGCCCGGCGTTCCCCGGGCGATCATCCGCAGATCCACATCCTCCGCCAGGGGCCGTCCCTTGGCATGGACCTGCAGAATCTGTTCCCGGCCCCGGATATCCGGCAGTCCCACATAGATCTGCCGGTCAAACCGGCCCGGCCGCAGCAGCGCCGGATCCAGCACGTCGGCGCGGTTGGTGGCCGCCATGACCACCAGACCCTCATTGGCGGCAAAGCCGTCCATCTCCACCAGCAGCTGGTTGAGGGTCTGCTCCCGTTCGTCGTGTCCGCCGCCCAGGCCGGTGCCTCTCTGCCGGCCCACCGCGTCAATCTCATCGATAAAGATAATGGCAGGAGCCGCCTTTTTGGCCTGATCGAACAGATCCCGCACCCGGCTGGCGCCCACGCCCACATACAGCTCCACGAAGTCGGAGCCGGAAATGGACAAAAAGCCCACGCCGGCCTCTCCGGCCACCGCCTTGGCCAGCAGCGTCTTACCGGTACCCGGAGGGCCCATCAGCAGCACGCCCTTGGGCACACGGGCCCCCAGGGCAATGTATTTCTGGGGCGTTCGGAGGAACTCCACAATCTCCTGAAGCTCCTCTTTTTCCTCATCCACACCGGCCACATCATCAAAGGTGACCTTCTGATCCCGGTCGGTCAGAGTGCGGGTCCGGGCGGAACCGAACTTGGCCATGCGGTCCGCTCCCATGCCTCCCTGCGCCCGGGCAAACATGAAATACCACATCAGGCCCAGAACGACCGCCGTCAGCACCCAGGGAAGCAAAACCTCCAGCCAGTTGGTGGTCTGGGGTTCGGGGTAGTCATAGTCCTTGATGATGCCGTCGGCATACTGCTGCTGCACCAAATCATTGAGATCATCGTAGAACAGCTGGAAGCTGTACAGCTTATACTGCACGGTCTTGCTGCCGTTGACCGCCTCCCGCAAGGTCAGCGTCATGGTCAGGTCCGTGTCAATATCCACCGTTTCCACCTTCTCCTGCAGGAAGAGCTGGCGGACCTGGGAATATTGGAGCCGGGTGGTCTGGCTGTCCATCTGCCAGAGAAGGCTCACGCACATCATCAGCACCACAACCAAAAAGAAAATGCTGAAATTCGGCGTGCGCCGCTGCTTTGTCATTGCCACTGGGGACGTCCCTCCTTCGCTTGCACTTGGGGCTTACGCCTGGGTATAGACCTCCGGCTTGAGCACACCGATATACGGCACGTTGCGGTACTGCTGGGCATAATCCAGGCCGTACCCCACCACGAACTCGTCCGGCACCGTAAAGCCCGCCAGATCCGCCCGGATGGCCTTGGTCCGCCGGGAGGGTTTATCCAACAAGGTGACAATGGTAATGGAGGCGGCACCCTTGGTCAGGAAGTAGTCCTTCAAAAACGCCAGGGTATTGCCGGAGTCCAGAATATCCTCCACAATGATGAGGTGGCGTCCGGTAATATCCTGCTGGAGGTCATGGGTAATCTGCACCCGGCCGGAGGATACCGTGGCATTCTGGTAGGAGCTGACCGCGATGAATTCCACATCGCTCTTCACCTGGCAGGCCCGCACCAGATCCGCCATAAACACAAAGGATCCCTTCAGCACGCCCAGAAACAGGGGATTTTTCCCCGCAAACCGCTCATAGAGGGTCTGGCCCATTTCCGCCACCCGGCGCTGAAGCTCCTCCTCTGTTACCAGGACCTTCAGGATATCCTGTTCCATCTCACTTTTCATACTCGTTCTCCTCTATCTTTTTTGTCTCTGTTTGATCAAATGCGACAAATCCATCCGCTTCGGCATCCGATACCGCAAAGGCGGTATCCGCCCCCAGCTGCGCTGCGGCGGCCGGTACTCCGCCGATTCGCAGCACCGGCAGGACATCCCGCTTTCCGGGCGGAATCCCCCGCTCCGCGCACAGCCGCTTGACGGAACGGCTGCCCCGGCTGCCGGGCAGATTCAGCCGGTCCGACGGCAGCCAGGCGGTCACCTGCAGGGGCACTCCGGCAGGCAGGCGCAGTCCCATTCCACCGCTTTCGGCAGGCTCCCGGGTCAGGGATACCCGCCACGAGCCAAAGGTCACCGACTCTCCCAGGGCAATGGAAACGGGGTCCGGAGCCGCACAGCTGCGTTCTACATACAATGTATACCCCTCCCGCCGGGCCGTCAAGCCGTAGGGCAGGGAAATCTCTCCATCCCGACGCTCTGGTTCCGCCAGGTCCAGCACCGCCTCCACATGGGCGGAGGTCCAATCCTTCCGCGCTCCCGCCGCTGTGCACAGCAGCTGCAGCACCATCCGTTCCGCCACCGCCAGGGGAGCCTCCATCAGCACCGTACAGGAGACCGACACCCGCTGCCCCACGATGACCGCCCGGTTCATGAGGTCCTCCGCCAGATCCTCCAGCGCGGCGTTTTCCCGCTCCAGCACGCCGGCGGTAAAGCTCATATTTTCCACCGCCCGGGCATTGAGCTGCCGCAGCACCGGGAACACCTGATGGCGCAGCACATTCCGGGCCACCAGATCCTCCCCGTTGGTCTCATCCTCCACATGGGGGATGGCGTGGCAGCGGGCATACTCCGTCAAGGCGGACCGGGAAATACGCAGAAACGGACGGTACAGATTTCCCCTGATCCGGGGAATCCCCGTCAGGCCCGCCGTGCCGGTCCCCCGGATCAGGTTCAGCAGCATGGTCTCGGCGTTGTCGTCGGCATGGTGGGCCGTCATGATGGCCTCATACCCCTCCCGCCCGGCGGTCTCCTGCAAAAACGCATACCGCAGGGTTCGGGCGGCCTCCTCCATGGAAAGGCCGTTCTCCCGCATCAGGGCCCGGGTATCCCCGCTGCCGGTAAAACAGGGGATCTTCCGCTCCCGGCACCACGTTTCCACAAAAGCCTGATCCCGGTCTGCCGCCATGCCCCGAAGCTGGTGATTGAAATGGGCAGCCGCAGCGTCAAAGCCGTTCTTTCGTCCCCAGGTATCCAGGAAGTACATAAGACACATGGAGTCCAGCCCGCCGGAAACCGCGCACAGCACCCGTGCGCCCCGGGGAAAGCAGCGGCGCAGGAAGGTCCTGGCCGCCAGCAGCTCATTCGTCGTCGCCATAGCGGTTATCCAGCGTCGAGAACTGGGTGTACTCCGGCATCCACCGCAGTTCCACTTTGCCCGTCTCACCGTGACGGTTCTTGGCCACGATGCACTCGGCGATATTGTGCTTTTCGGTGTCCTCATGATAATAGTCGTCCCGGTACAAAAACAGAACAATATCCGCGTCCTGTTCGATGGCGCCGGATTCACGCAGGTCCGAAAGCATGGGGCGCTTGTCGTCCCGCTTTTCATTGGCACGGGAGAGCTGGCTCAGACAGATGACCGGCACATTGAGCTCCTTGGCCATGATTTTCAGCATACGGGACATATCGGAAACCACCTGCTGGCGGCTCTCTCCGCCGCCGCCCTTGCCGGCGGATGTCATCAATTGCAGATAGTCGATGACCACCAGGCCCAGATTCTCCAGCCGGCGGCACTTGGCGTTCATATCCGCCACGGAAAGCATGGGGTTGTCATCGATCCGGATATTGACCCGGTTGAGCACCGACGCCGCTCCGGCGATCTTCTCCCAGTCCGTCTCCCGCAGCATGCCGGTTTTCAGGCGGTTGTTTTCCACCAGGGCCTCCGCGCTCAAAAGCCGGGTGGCCAGCTGCTCCCGGGACATTTCCAGGGAGAACACCGCCACAGTCATATTCGTACTTTTTGCCACGTTTAATGCAATATTCAGAGCAAAGGACGTTTTGCCCATACCGGGACGGGCAGCCAGCAAAATCAGGTCCGACTTGTTGAGGCCCGTAATCTTCTGATCCACCGCGGAAAGGCCGGTGGAAAGGCCCGGCAGGTGGTTTTCGCTCTCGCTCATCTCGCTCAGCCGGTCCAGCACCTCCGGCAGCACCTGCCGCAGGGGCACCATCTCCTGGGCGCTCTGGCCCCGCCGGATGGCGTATACCTTCTGCTCCGCCTCCATGAGGATCCGGGTGGCATCCCCGACCCCCGTCTGGACCAGGGCCGTGATCTCCGCCGCCGCCTGGGCCACGCTCCGCAGCAGCGCTTTCTCCCGGACGATCTCCACATACTCCATCACGTTGGCGCTGGTAGGCGTAATCTCCATCAGCTGGGCAAGGTAGGAGCGGGTGGTGGCCTCGTCATAGGTCCCCGCCTTGCGCATCTCCTCACAGACCGTGATGCCGTCGATGGGCTGGGCGTAGGAGAACATGGTATAGATCGTCTCGAAAATCTCCCGGTTTTGCCGCAGGTAGAAATCGGACGGCCGGAGCTTGTCCATTACGTCCTTGATGCAGCCCGCGTCAATGAGCATGGAGCCCAAAACCGCCTGCTCTCCCTCCAGGGAATGCGGCATCTGCCGGGTCAGCAGCAGGTCCTCGTTTGCCATGATATTCACCTCTGCGCAAAAGATGACGGCCGGACCGCCTCCCCCCGGAGACGGGAGCCGCGGATCCGGCCGAACGCCTTATTTCTCCTCGTACACGGAGACATACACCGTGCCGTTGACCTCAAAGCCCAGCTTGGCCTTGACCTGATAGCTGCCGAAGGCCTTGATGGGCTCATCCAGCACCAGCTTCTGCTTGGGAATGTCAATGTCGAACTGCGCCTTGAGGCCTTCGGAAATTTCCTTGGTGGTGACGGCGCCGAACAGGCGGCCGCCGTTGCCGGCCTTGGCCGTCAGCTTGACCATGCAGTTTTTCAGCTGCTCGGCCGTAGCCTCCGCCGCGGCCTTCTGCCGGGCCTCTTCCGCCCGGCGGGCCTTCTCCTTGAGGTTCATGGTGTTGATGGCGTCCGCCGTAGCGGCCACCGCCAGCTTGCGGGGCAGGAGGAAGTTGCGGGCGTATCCCTCGGACACTTCCACCATCTGGCCCTTCTTGCCCTGGCCTTTGACATCCTGCTGCAAAATGACTTTCATTGCTCAGTTCATATTCCAGATAGATATCGAGGAAAGAAGAAAC
>CABUDN010000080.1 GCA_902490355.1 uncultured Oscillibacter sp. | reverse complement strand
AAAAGAGATTTGGCGTAGCGTAAAAGACAGCAGGACAATTGCTATTCCACGAAATATATACCAGTAACATGTCCCTACCCACAGGGATCGTCTCCCTGCAACCTGAAAACACAAAATCCCATCCAAAGCATTTCCATTAATCAATGCTTTTTCGCTTGGCGATAAGGAGAGTTCAGCTTGCCCCCTAGCCAAAGAGATTGAACTTCCATAATATAGTGTCGGTACACTTCCTTCGCTACCATCTTTGACATAAATCTTTAAAAGATAAGTTGTGTCTTTTTCAATCTTTACAGAATCGACCTCAATTTCTACTGGATTTGATTGTGAAAATAAGGCCATATCAATATCTTTTGTAAAGAGTTGATTTCCTTGTAAATCGCAAATGGAAACCTCCATTGTTCCACCAACTGTCCGATCACCAGCCGTGCCTGACAACCATATTGCATTAATTTCAGTGGCGTTTATAGAAAAGGGTTGCTCAATCGAAACCCCGGTGGTAAGCTGCCCAACTTCATTTGTTGCTTGTACCATGTCTCCCGTGTCTACATAAACATAATCCAGCTGTTCACCTCCCACGAAAAACAGAACCAAACTGGAAAGTATAAAAATTCCCCATATAATAAATAATATCTTCTTTAATGGCCGGACATTCATTTCTAGCGTACCCTTTCATATAAAAAATCATTTAATAGTACCATCTCTTAAGACTTTTCAGTATCTTTTCAGGGATAATTCCCACAACAATTGGCTTTATAACATACGGCAATGCATGTGGCAAACATTTCAAATCACGAAAACGGCGATATCTTGTCACTACCTCATTAATCCTGTGGCTCATTTTCCTTGAACCCTTTGCAGTATTGGAAATAGTATAATCAAACAAAGTATCTTGTAAATTTGCACCTCGATAACCATGTGCATATAGTCTTAATAAAAGATCATAGTCCTCGCACAAAACACAATGCCGATCCTCAGAATATCCGTTTACAGCATCCAATATGCTTTTTTGAAATACTAGTGTGGGATGTATAAACGGCTGCACAAAGTAAAAATCCTTTACCGTTGGAAATTCCGGAAACATCTTCTTCCCAATTATTTTTTCGTTCTGTATTAAATTAACATTGCACCCAACAAAATTTATATCGGGATGGCCTTCCAAATAACCTATTTGTTTTTGGAAACGTTCTGGATGAGAAATATCATCATCGTCCATCCTTCCAATCCATTTCCCCGTTGCTAACCGCAAACACGCATTAAGCTTCTCTGGCAATCGATACGAATAAATTCCACGCACAATCACTATGCGGCTATCTCTACTTGCATAGGTATCTATACATTTTTGAGCCTCTTCCGTTGAACCATCATCACATATAATCAATTCCAAATCCACCATAGCCTGTGCTAAAATTGATTCAACACTTCTGCGTAGTGGCTGCAAATCATCTTTGCGATAATAGACTCCCATAATAACGGATAGAATCGGCATTATCTATCATTGCCTCCATTGTCTAAAAAGTCGTAATAACCCATATTCAATTTACGTTACGACACCTTCAAAAGGCTAATCAAACGAAATCTGAAAAACTTATTTTTGCTATCATTGCAAGCAAATCTTAAACTGTTCTAATAACTTTTTAATCTGCCAATCTCATTTTTTCTTTATAATTTATGGCGAGTTATTATATCATTTTTTCTTTATGCTGTAAACCGCTACCATGCTTCTTTTCTCTTAGCAATTGATGCAAAAATAAAACTATTTATCCAAAAGCAACGATTTTATTTACCAAAAGTTTATTATTACATCATTTTCCCACTTTGTATGGTTGGGCAGCGTAATGGGATGAATGCCCAATTTTTTGAACGCCTCCAGCACCCGATGGATCTGTCCCCGGCTCCACCCGTCCTGTTCCCGGCACTTTTTCAGGGCCGTCTCCAGATTTCGGCTGTCGCTGGTCCTGCGCAGCAGCGTGTGCATTCGCTCCCGGAGTTCCTTCCCCTTCACCGTCTCAATACTCTCCCAGGCCGTCTGGTACCGCACGTAGCTCCCGCCGCCGGGCTGGAGCCGCTCCCAATACCACCGCAGGATCTTATCCCCCTGCTTGCCCAGATGCTTTACCGTTTTCCACCCGCTGTCCAGGTCCTTTTCCGGAATCCACCGCCGCAGGGCCTTTCGGCGCAGCTGCACCTCCAACCGCAAAATCCTGCCGCTTTTCAGCTTTGTCCCTTCCTCCCCCAGCATAGCCAGCTGGGCCGTTTTATCATAGGCAAAAAAGGCAGCGGATTTGCAGCTTTGCTTGTACGAATGCCGGTTAGCCTCCCGGACATCCTTGGTCTTTCCCTCTTCCTCCCGGAACTCCTCTACCCGATAGTGAGGCAGAACCCGGCTCTTTTTCAAAATCCGGAGATAGGCCTGGACCAGTTCCGCATCCGAAAAGCAATGGTTTTGCGTGTAATCCACCCGGCGCACCTGCATTTCCTTCAGCGCACACGGAACCGCTGACTCTTCCAACCATGCATCCGCGCGACGGAGGAACTCCCGGTAGCTGTCCTTCTGCGGCACATACAGCGCACTGCGGGCCGGATTCCCCAGCACCCTGGCCGGATGCGCAATCACCTCCAGCTCCCAGGGCGCCGCCTCCCCGCTGCGCCGCAGCCGCAGCCGGATCCCAGCCCAGCCGCTGTATGTATAGACGAACTGCCCCTTCCAGTAGTTGCGGACCTTCGTCTGAAACCCCGGTCTCCCTTTTACCGCCTGTAACATACAATCCTTTTGTGTGCTTGTCAATATGCAGGCGTAGCAAATTGTGTCGATCCCCGCTTCCACCGTATGGTTCTTCATTTCCGCTTCTCCTTCTGGCAGTTGGTGCAGTACCGGCAGCGCTTGACGTGCTCCCCCAACGCCCCCAACAAGCTTTGCACCATGCAGGCTCGGTCCTCATCGCAAAAGTCCTTCATCTCGTCCAGCAACTCTAATGCTCTTTCCAGGCTGGTCCCCTCCAGGGTGCTTTGCAGCAGATACCGGTTTGTGCGGTAATCCGCATCGCAGCAGATCAGCACGCTGCGGGCCGTCTCCCCGTTTCGGCCTGCCCGTCCCGCCATCTGATAATAGTCCGCCATAGAGAGTGGCATTTGCAGATGCACCACCAGCTCCACATCCGGCAGGTCCAGTCCCATGCTCAAGGCGCTGGTGGCCACGATGATGCGGGCTTCTCCCCGCAGGATCCTGCCTTCATCCCGTTTTTCCTTTCCGCAGTACAGGGCCACTTCCCCCGGATAGTACTTTTTCAGTTCCTCAGCCGCCGCTTTGGCGCAGGGAATGGTGGTGCAGAACACCAAGGCTCTTTGTGGTCCATATTTCTTCAGGCACTGCAGCAGCGCCTGTTTTGCTCCCTCCCGGGACTGCACCCGCTTTTTCAGAAACACCAGATTGCTCCGATACAAGCTGCGCTCTACGCAGACCGCATCCTGCATCTGCAGGGCATCCAGCAAGTCCTCCCGCTCCTCCGGGGGACAGGTTGCCGTCATGGCCAGCATCACCGGACGGGGAGAACATCCATCCGCAAAGGCGCCGATCTTTTGATAGGCGGGACGGAAGGATGCCCCCCATCGCAGTACACAATGACACTCATCCACCACCAGCAGTGCAATGTCCACCTTCCGCACGGTCTTTTGAAAGGCATGGGACTCCAAGCGCTCCGGTGTCACAAAAAGTACGGAACAGCTTCCCTGGCACACCTTATGGAGAACCTTCTCCTGCTCTTTGGCACTTTGGGTACTGTCCAGATACGCCGCCCGGATTCCCCTGGACTGCAAACTCTTCACCTGATCGTGCATCAGTGCCACCAACGGCTCCACCACCAGCGTCAGCCGGTCTGCCCAGCACACAGCAGGAATCTGATAGACCATGGATTTGCCAAACCCAGTGGGGGCAATGAACAGCACGTCCTTCCCCTTCAGAATCTTCCCAATGGGCTCGAGCTGGCCTCGCCTGCACTGGTCGATCCCCAGCACCTTCATGGCCTCTTTCACTTCTTTGCGAATTTTCATCAGCAGAATCTCCTTTCCAAATGTATACATCTGTCTGGAGACCTTTCGATTTATAATGTGCCTGTGGTGCATCTTATTTGAGTTTCACTCAGCAATCTGATATTCTCTCTTTTTGAGGTAAAACCGCCCTCTCATTGCTGTTATCGTCAATTTTATGAAACGATTTTAGTGAATTTCGAACAGAAAGGACGGATATTAGGCACGCGCTCAACAAGAAAAAATCCCCCGCGAGGATGACCATCCTCGCGGGGGTGCTTTGTTGTATGGTGGCTGTGCCTACTCCTCCAGAAACTCCGCTAAGGCGGCCAGGGTGATGCGGTACTCCCGGCCCACCTTCACCGACCGGAGCTCTCCGCACTGGATCATCCGGCGCACCTGCTGCCGGGTGGTTTTGAGATACGCCGCCACCTCCCGGACCGTCAGCAGTTCCATCATGCCCACGGATTATCCTCCCAGTTCCAGGCCTGGTCTTCATCCTCTTCGTGATAGAGGAGGTTGTGCAGCTTGCGCACATCGTACTTGACCAGGCCCCACTCGCCGATCTCGTTACGGCGGGGATGGATGCCGTATGTTTCGCACTTCTTTTTGAGCTCCCGCTTTTCCATGCGGAAGAGCTCGCATACCTCCTTGAGTGTGTGGAATTCCTTCAGTTCTGCATAACAAATGTAGGGAACAGACATCGTTTTAGCTCCTTTTCCAGTGAATTAGAAGCCGCAAAACACCGTGATTTCAGCACACGCCATCTCACGTCTTCTTATACTTCTGTTTGTTAATTCACTTTATAACGACGCGTTTTTGCAACATTTTCAGAAAAAATATCCATCAATTTTCCACAAGTGCCTTTTCAATGCATATCCCTCCATCTGTACCCGGGACGCAGCAGAAGTAAATATTATAACTATGAAGATCTCCAGGGAAGCCCCCTGGGTCTACCTGCAACCTGCCCCGCAAAGGCCAGCCAAATGCCTTTGCGGGGCTTTCTATTTGGAAAGGAGTCACTGCTTATGAACCCCAATCTCACCCTCTGTGAAGCCTGCGGACAGGCCGTCCCGGAATCCGACTGCGTCGACTTCGACGGCCAGACCCTCTGCCCAAGCTGCCTGGATGCGGAAACTGTCTGCTGTACCCACTGCGGCAGCCGTCTCTGGCGGGACGACAATGCCGGAACCACGGAAATTCCCCTTTGCCAGCCCTGCTATGACCACTACTATACCAGCTGCGACCATTGCGGCGCTCTGATCGCCCTGGCCGATGCCCACTATGAGTCCGGAGACGAGGACCGGGAGGAGCCCCTGTGTGATGCCTGCTACCACCGCTATACCGTCTCCGGCGGCATCGAGAGCTATTACTACAAGCCCCAGCCCATCTTCTACGGCACCGGCCCACGCTACTTCGGTGTGGAGCTGGAGATCGACGAAGGCGGCGAGCGCGTCCGCTCCGCCCAAGCCCTGATGTCCCTGGTCAACGACAGTGCGGAGCGCATCTATTGCAAGCACGACGGCTCCCTGGACGACGGCTTTGAGATCGTCACCCACCCCATGTCCCTGGACTATCATCTCCACCAGATGCCCTGGGCCCCGCTGTGCCGTGCCGCGGTGGAGATGGGCTACCGCAGCCACCAGTCCGGCAGCTGTGGTCTGCACATCCATGTCAGCCGGAATGCCTTCGGGCAGACGGAAGCCGACCAGGACGCCGCCATCGCCCGGGTCCTGTACTTCTTTGAAAAGCACTGGGAGGAGCTCCTGAAATTCTCCCGCCGCACCCAGCGCCAGATGGACCGGTGGGCTGCCCGGTACGGCTACCGGGACCAGCCCATGGAGATCCTGGAGCACGCCAAAAAGGGCGTCCATGCCGGACGGTACACCTGCGTGAATCTGACCAACCCCGACACCGTGGAATTCCGCATCTTCCGGGGCACGCTCAAAGCCAATACCATTTTCGCCGCATTGCAGCTCGTGGACCGGGTGTGCGATGCGGCGTGTTTTCTTTCCGACGAAGAGCTCAAATCCCTATCCTGGACCAGCTTTGCCGCAGGCTGCACCCAGCCGGAGCTGGTGGCATACCTCAAGGAACGGCGGCTGTATGTCAACGAGCCCGTGGCCGCGGAAGAGGAGGTGTGAGCATGTGCTGTCTTTTTGGAATTCTGGACTACGGACACACCCTGTCCCAGCGCCAGCGGGAGCAGATGCTCTCCGTTTTGGCCGCGGCCTGTGAGGCCCGGGGCACCGATGCCACCGGCATCGCCTACAACGATGCCCGGGCACTGCGGATTTACAAGCGTCCCCTGCCGGGGCACCGGATGCGCTTCCATCTGCCGTCGGAGGCCCGGTTTCTCATGGGACATACCCGCATGGCCACCCAGGGAAGTGCCCATAGAAACCGCAACAACCATCCCTTTCCCGGACGGGCGGGCGGACTCTCTTTCGCCCTGGCCCACAACGGAGTGCTGCACAATGACCGCGCTCTGCGCAGGCAGTGGAAGCTGCCGGAATCCTCCATTGAGACCGACAGCTATGTGGCGGTGCAGCTTTTGGAGCGGCAGGGCGGCGTCTCTTTTGCGGACCTGTGCTTCATGGCCGAGCAGATGGAGGGCTCTTTTACCTTCACGGTGCTGGACCGCAGCGACACCTTGTCCATCGTGAAGGGGGACAACCCCTTCTGCCTGTATCACTATCCCCGGGAGGGACTCTACCTCTACGCCTCCACGGAGGCAATTTTGCAGCAGGCCCTGCGGCGGATGCCCGGGAAGTTCGGACTCCGGCAGACGATTTCCGTGGCCTGCGGTGAGATCTTGAAAATCGCCGCCGACGGGATGCTGACCCGGAGCGAATTTGACGATGCCAATCTATGGCGGCCCGCGGCGCTGTGGGGATATTCCTGCGCCGCCTGGGGACGCGGCACCCATATGGAGGCGCTGCAATCCGTGGCCCGGGCATTGGGCCATGCGCCGGAGGAGCTGGCGGAGCTGGCTCAGGCGGGCTTTACGGAAGAAGAACTGGAAGAGTGGTTATATGGAGGGCTGTTGGAATGAACAGGATGAACATCTTATTGCTGGAGCCTGGCAAGCGGCCCCGGTCCACTGTCATTACAGGAACGCTCCAGTCTATGCAGCAGGTGGTGGACGGGCCCATTCAGGCCGTCTATCCCTTTGCAGAACCGGTGGCACTGATCTGCAACGAGGAGGGAAAACTGCGGAACCTGCCCTGGAACCGGGCTCTGCGGGACGAGGCCGGACAGATCTACGACATCGTGGCAGGGACCTGTTTTCTCTGTGCCGCACCGCCGGGGGAGGATTCCTTCGCCGGCTTGACTGATGCGCAGCTGGAGGCCTTTTCCCGGCGTTTTGTGGCACTGGAGTGGTTCATTCCCACGCCGGAAGGCCTGGTGGTCCTGCAGGAGGCGGCATTATGAGCGCCTGGGAGGCGATATTCTCCGCCTGGATGCCGGACCCGGGCGGAGACCCGGCCTACCGGGCCGCCATGGAATCCGTGGTTCGGGAGGAGGCAGACCTCCTCCGCCGCGGAGGTCCATCCCTCTCGCTGGACGCCCTGTCGGACGCCTACGCCCGCCGGGAAGCAGCCGCGCTGCGCTTCGCCTTCCGCAGAGGCTTTCTGCTGGGCGTCCGGCTGATGACGCAGGACGCACCATAGAAAAAACTCCCTGTGGAACCGGATAGGTCCCACAGGGAGGAAGGTCACTGCATCGTTTTTAAAAATGCGCTGAGGGCGTCCCTCTGCGTCTGCGTCAGGCAGCTGATCTGACGGAAAAGCGGATCCTCCGCCTCTGCCTCGGAAGTGAAAAAATCCCGCAGGGAAACATCCAGGGCCGTGCACAGCAGCCCCAGATTTTCCACAGAAATGCCCTTTTCTCCCAGCTCCACCGCCCGCAGGAAACTCTGGGAAATCCCGCACCGGTTGGCCAGGTGGTTGGTGGTCCAGCCCTTTGCCGTCCGCAGGGCTGTGATCCGCTTGCCTACATCCATTGTGTTTGCTCCTGTCCTTTTAGATATAACCTTAGCAAAACGCAACGAAAATATTTACATCTATTTCGATATATGCTATCTTTATAAAGATAATTTTAGGAGGCGATTGGGTTGTCGAATATCGAATTCATTTTAGTCATCGCATTGGCGATTCCGCTTTGGATGCTTTATCACAAGGTTTTTGTCGTGTTCTACCGGGATGTGTTTTGGGGGATCATTGGGGAAATCTTTACCGCTATGGTAACTTCCTATATCCTGATCCAGTGTGCTTTTTCATTGCTGGGTTGGATTGTGCGGGCTGTGACCGGATTCGTGTCGGGACTGCTGACATTTTTACTGGGGCTTTCCGTCCTGGTGATCTGCGCGGGCGTCATAATCTGGTACCTGACCTTTCTGCACTTTTGCCGGAAACAGGGACTCCATCTCCTGCGCAAGGGCGGCGTCCCTCCGGAGCTGACCGTTCCGGAGTCCTGCGGCGCAATGGCCAGGTCCCATTGGAGAGCAGCCATTTGGATGGGAAAGCACCGCTGGGGACTGTTGATTCCCACAGCCGCCTTCTGCGCTTGCGTACTGCTGCTGGTCCGGCTGCTGATTCCCGGCGGTCAGACAACTGATCCCGCTTCCGAGGGGAGCGAGGTCCTACCGGATGAAACCGAGTTTTATCCGGAGCAGGAAGCGGATATTCCGACTCCGGATACCGGGATTTATCTGGCATTCAATCCCTATGTGACCCACGAAAACGCAGATGGGCAGACCGTGCTCGAGCAGGCAACGCTGGTGAATCTCTATACGGACGACAGCGGCATGCTGCGGGGGCAGGTGTATGAGTACTTGAAACAGGATTCCCCTGTAGCGGGGGATTGGTCCAGTGCGCCGTACTGGTATACTTTCCTTCCAATCAATCCTGATGAAGCTCCGGTATGGGGAGAGGCGTATCTCACGTTTAGGGACTCGCTTACCACCATCTACTGGACTCCGGGTTCCCTCATTCTTTATGATGCGGAGACACCGGCGGCAGAACCCTCCGACGGTCCCCTGGCAGATGCCGAAGCCGGGGACCTCATGGCCGCTTTTCTGGATACATCCGGCTATGCCTATCAGATGTGGGAAACCCAGGCGGAATATCAAAGCCGCGTGGAGGCAGAATATCAGGCATACCAGGCCGATCTGGTGCAGCGGGCTGACGCGGCCCGGACGGCGCTTTTGGACTACTACGCCTCCTACGGCATTATGCTGCCGGACACACTGGAGCCCCGCGACTACTATGACACGTTGAACCACAACATCGACTCATATAATCCTGGATTATCCGTGGAAGAGGTCCAGACCATGCTCCAGCAGTCTCCCAATATTGCGGAGACCTTTGGGGAGGATGTCTGGTACTATCTGCAGGAGCACGACTACCCGTACACCCTGGATGAAGGGGTGCGCTGGTTTCCGGAATCGTGGTAATCCGCACCATTCCATCGATCTCATATAGAACGATCGTCCCCCCGGAGACTATTCTCCGGGGGGTACTTTTTCAGGAGGGATGACCATGTCTTACTCCCTTGCTTCTTTACAATCCCAGCTTCGGGCCCTGTCTCAGTGCGGCGCGTTCATCCGGCCGCCCAGAATCACGCTGCCCCGGGCGGAAACTTTTCAGCACCTGGCCTGCCTTTGGGAGGAGAGCTTTCCCACTGCCTCCGCTGCGCAGGCAGCAGCGCAAAGCCAGCTCCGGCCGCTTTATGAGTCCGCCGCGGCGCAAATGGCCGCCTTCACGGACCCGGATGCCCCGGAGGGAATGTCCCTGCGGTTCCAGTCCGCTTTTCGCCGGGCGCTGATGTCCCTGCGGGCAGATGTGCTGGCCTGCCGGAGTACCGGCAATGCCGCCGTGGTGAACCGCCTGTGCGCCATGCTGACACCGGATGCCGTCACGGCGGAGCTGGCTGGACTGGCGGAGCGCCTTGCGGAGCAGGGGACTCCGCCAGTCTACTCTGATGCCTGCGTCCGCATCCGCTATGAGGTGCATGATCCATCTGACGGCGAGTCCGGCCTTGCCTGGCTGGCTGCCAAGGCATTCCGCCGCCACGGATATGACCTGCTTCCCGCCGTGCAATGGCTGGAGGAAACCGGAAGCACCCGGCTGGACGCCTATGCCCAAACCTTTGCTACACAGGCTACCCTTCTGGTGGAATCCAAACTCGTCCTGCCGGTCCAGGCGAAACTTCCCTTGCTGGCAAGGAGACATTAAAAAAACGTGGGAACTGTGGGAAATTCCCACGGTTCCCACGTTTTTCACTCAGCCGCCTTTCTTTCCCTGCCGCCCGGCCTACTTTGCTCCGGGCTGCTTCTCCGGAGAGGGCACATACTTCGCCAGCACCGCTGCGCTTCCCAGGAGCTCCTGTACGCTCTGGCCGCAAATGGTTTGCAGCAGTGCCCATTCCAGCACAAACAGCTCCATATGCCGATCTCCTTTACTCTTGGCCTTTCCTTCCTTGGCAGATACCGCTTTCTCCGCAGACGCCGCTTTTGCCAGCGCGTAATGATCCCGGACCCGGGCATCAATCTGCATGATCACCCGCTTTGCCAGATCTTCCGGAAGCTGTTCTTTCAGCCATGCATGCTCCTCATCACGCAGCTTCAGGGGAATCTTGTTCCATCCAAAGAACGGAGCCTCATAAAGAATCTCGCGGACGTTTTCTTCCTCTGTCACTGGGTTCTCAAAGGCTTGCCGGTACTGTTGTATCATTTTCTGCCACGTCTCAGCGTTTCCCGGTGCTTTTAGGCGGCGCCACAGAGCTGTCAGATAGCGGGATGCGTCTTTCCCTTCATATCGCTTTTCCAGCAGTTTATCCAGGGGCTGATAGACTTTTTTCAACTCTCCAGGAGTGCAATATTTCAGCAGATTCTTCCACAGTCCAGGAAGTTCATACAGCGCATCCAGGGAAAAGGAAACACTTTCCACGCAATATTCCAGGCACTCCACAAACGCATCCCACACATTCCGTTGGAATGGTAAGCCAGCTGAGTTGCACCCCTTCTCGCAAGCTTCGATGATGCCCTTGAGCAGCGGTTTGTCCAGCCACCAGGTCTGCGCAGTCACCGGCATGGATGCATCGCTGCAAGCTTTCTCCATCACCTTCCAAACATTCCGCTTCCGGCTCTCTGCATGCACTACCTCCATCAGATCGGAAGAGCACACGTCTGAACTCCAGTCACATTCCTTTATCT
>CABUDN010000079.1 GCA_902490355.1 uncultured Oscillibacter sp. | reverse complement strand
CCCAACCGGGTACAGGACGAGAAATTGAATTGTATCGCGCATGAACTGGGGCATTAAAGCATAGAGCCAAGGCCGATGAACAACAGCAAAAACGCGCCGAATACATACGCGGTCAGGGAGTGAAAATAGCTGCGCAGCTCATGTTTCAAAACGGCAATCATGCTTTCGCCCCCTTCGATTCAGAGGAAGACTTGGTTTCCTCGCTGCCTTCGGTCAGTTCCAGGAAGATGTCCTCCAGATTTGCCTTCTTCAATGCCATTTCCAAAAGCGCGGTGTTCTTCTGTGCAAAGGCAAAGAACAATGCTTTGGACAGGCGATAGATGTCATGAGTGTCGGTGCGCAGGTGAATGGTCAGCAGGGAGTCGGGACCTGCAGTAAACTGCGTTTCCGTAATGCCGTCCACACCGGTGAGAATTTCCCGTGCGGTCGGTTCATCGGCTTCCGTGGTCAAAGTGATTTCACTGGGAGAGAGCAGACGGCGCTCCAGATTTTCCGGTGCGTCGAAGGCGATCAGCTTTCCTTTGGCGATGATCAGAATTTTCTCGCACATCGTTTGGACTTCGGAGAGAATGTGGGAGCTGAGGATAACAGTGTGGGTTTGTCCCAGCTGCCGGATCAGATCCCGGATCTCGATGATCTGGATGGGGTCCAGGCCCACCGTGGGTTCGTCCAAAATGATGACTTTGGGATTCCCCAGCAGCGCCTGGGCAATGCCGACCCGCTGTTTGTATCCTTTGGAAAGCGCGTTGATGCAGCGGTTGCGCATGTCCTGAATCTTGGTTTGCTCCATGACGGCCTCGATCTGCCGGGTGAGCTCTTCGCCCCGCAGACCCTTGGCCTCACCGACAAACCGCAGGTACTCCGCCGGCGTTTCGTTCATATACAATGGGGGCTGTTCCGGCAGATAGCCGATGAGGGCTTTGGCCTGATTGGGCTCATCAAAAATATCATGGCCGTCGATTCGGACGTGTCCCGCCGTAGCCGACAGACAGCCGGTCATGATGTTCATGGTTGTGGATTTTCCCGCGCCGTTGGGGCCGAGAAAACCGTAGACATGTCCTTCCCCGATTTCAAAGGAAAGATCGTCCACCGCCACAAAATCACCATAACATTTTGTCAAATGCTCGACTGTGATCATGGTTGACCTCCTCGTTTGTCATCGCACGCGGCAGGCGGTGCCCGGTGTCCCGTGCGTTTGACGCCATTATAATGCGCATTTCTGAAATGACGCTGAAAGCGGGCTGTAAAAATATGGGGAGGACGACAGGGCCGCGGAAACGGCTGCAAATCCTCCTTTAAAATAAGAAGAGACGTCTCCTTGCCGTCTGCAGCTGCCTGACGGGGCGGCGACGATTCACATGGAAGCTTCTTTTTCGGAATCCTGCGTTTCCAGATGGTAGCCCAGGCGGCGGATTGCCTCGATGCGAATATTGGAGCCGATGTTGGCAAGTTTTTTGCGCAGAAAACCGATGTAGACCTCCACGTGATTTTCCACCGCGTCGGAGTCATAGCCCCATACGCGGGCCAAAATGGCCTCTTTGGAGAGGTTCTTTTCCCCTGACTGCAGCAAAAAGCGCATGATGTCGAATTCTTTGGCGGAAAGGCGGATGCTGTTGGCTCCGCAGATCAGAGTGGCGGAGTCCAGATCCAGCATCGTGTTGCCAAAGGAAATCTCATCCACCTGGCTGCCCTGGCGGCGCAAAAGTGCATTGATGCAGGCCAGAAATTCCCGGGTATCAAAGGGTTTTGTGAGGTAGTAGTCCGCTCCGGCGTTGAGTCCTGTGATGCGGTCTTCCAGACTGGAACGGGCGGTCAGCATCAGAATCGGTGTGCCCAGATGGTGGGCCCGAACCTGCCGGGCAACCTCATAGCCGTTCATTTTCGGCATCATGACGTCCAGTACCAGCAGGTCATAAACGCCCAGTTCTGCGTATTGCGCGCCGGACTCTCCGTCATAAACAATCTCAACTTCGAATCCCTTGCTTTGCAGAAGTTCTCCCAGAGAGTCGGCCAGCCGCTGCTCGTCCTCAATGATCAGAATTTTCAAGACGGTCCCACCTTTCGAGAGACGATCATACAGTGGGATGCTGAAGTGAAGCTGAAATTTCGGCAAGGAGTTGGGAAGAGCGATTGGAGCAGAAAAGGAATTGACCGGGCAGAGGAGGACGTGCTACAATACAAAAAACGTCCGGAGAGCCGGCCTGTGAACGGACGGTGACGAGGTCTTGAATTGGGGAGGAGTACAGGATGAATCGACTCACTGACGCGGCGGACCAATATCTGAAAAGCTGCACCTGGCGGGATTTGGCCCTGCTGAAGATCTGCGTGTGTGCCCTGGGTGTGCTGATCGGGCTTGCCCTGCCGGGACGGAAGAAACGGCGTGCAGCCTGGGCTGCTTCCCTGGTTTTTGCGGCGGCCTATATTCCGCTGATGGGGAAGTTTTTGCCCTTCCTGCTGGGGCAGCAGGTGCCCATTGAGGATATTTACCGCTGAAAAGAGTTGTAAAATCATTAATAAAACGTCCGTAGTCTGTGTTCCATTTGTTGATCAAAGGAGGAAGTTCCCCATGAGCAAAACCGCTAGGATGGTCATGAAGATCATTGGCGCAAGCCTGGCGTTCGCCGCCTTTGTCTGCCTGCTGATTGGCGGCTGGCACGATCTGAGCGTCGGCTGCTGCGGCATGAAAAAACGCCTGAGCCAGAAGTTCAGCTCTGAGTATGATGATTACGCAGACGAGGAGCTCTACGACTAAGATGCGAAAAAGGACCGGCCCATCGGGCCGGTCCTTTTTTTGGCTGCAGCAAGGGGCAAGGCATGAAAAAAGCGGACCTTTCGTCCGCGTTCCCATAAATGCCCCTTGACAACGGCTATAAACCATGGTAAAATAAGTCGCTTATATGATGACAGAGGATATTCTGCCATTCTTTATCAGCGAGTACAGGATAGCACATTTCCCATGACAATGCAAGAGCAGGAAACAAAGTTTTTAACAACACCACCTGGTGTGTCTTGCGATTGCTTCTTTTCGGACAAATAATATGCCCCCTTTGCCGGACAGGGCGGAGGAGACAGAAGAAAGGTGAATGAGAAGATGGCCAAGGACAAGTATTACGGCAAGACCCTTCGTAAGAACTTTGCCCGGTATGAGGAAGTCGTCCCCATGCCGAACCTTCTGGAAATCCAGAAGACGTCTTACCAGGAGTTTTTGGACACCGGCCTGCGTGAGGTCTTTACCGACGTGGGCGCAATTACGGACTACCAGGGCAACCTGGAGCTGACATTCATCGACTATAAGATGGATGAGGCCCCCAAATACGATGTGGAGGAGTGCAAGGCACGGGATGCCACGTATGCCGCACCCCTGAAGGTGAAGGTACGCCTGCGCAACAAGGAGACCGAGGAGATCAAGGAGCAGGAGATCTTCATGGGCGACTTCCCCCTGATGACGCACTCCGGCACTTTCGTCATCAACGGCGCCGAGCGCGTGGTGGTCTCTCAGATCGTGCGTTCTCCCGGCGTGTATTACGGCAAGGAAGTGGATCTGAAGACCGATCTGCCCATCCTCACGGCCACGGTCATTCCCTATCGGGGCGCCTGGCTGGAGTATGAGACCGATACCAATGAAGTCTTCTGGGTCCGGATCGATAAAAACCGCAAGCTGCCCATTACCTGCCTGATCCGCGCTCTGGGCCTCAAGACCGACGCGGAGATTCTGGACCGTTTCGGTGACGATCCCCGGATCGTGGCGACTCTGGAGAAGGACCCCTGCAAGAACTACGAGGACGCCATGCTGGAGATCTACCGCAAGCTGCGTCCCGGCGAGCCCCCCACGGTGGAGGCCAGCGAGACCCTGATGCGCAACCTGTTCTTCGATGCCCGGCGCTACGATCTGTCCGTCGTGGGCCGTTACAAGTTCAATAAGAAGCTGTCTTTGTGGCAGCGGATCACCGGCTACAAGCTGGTCTATCCCGTGGCGGACCCCGCTACCGGTGAGATCCTCTTCGATGAGGGTCACCTGCTGACCAAGGAAGAGGCCCGCCTGCTGGATGAGGTGGGCGTGGCTGAGGTCACCATCGACGTCGACGGTGAGCCTCTGCGGGTCATGTCCAACCGGATGTGCGATCTCAAGCACTATGTGGACTTCGATCCCCTGGCTGAGTGCGGCATCAAGGAGCGGGTGCGCTATGAAGTGCTCCAGGAGCTGCTGAACCAGTACTCCGGCGAGGAGCTCAAGGATCAGATCCGTCTGCACAAGGACGACCTGGTGCCCAAGCACATCATCATCGATGATATCCTCACCTCCATCAACTATATGAACGGCCTGGCCCGTGGCATCTCCGTCAAGGACGATATCGACCACCTGGGCAACCGCCGTCTGCGCTGCGTGGGTGAGCTGCTCCAGAACCAGTTCCGCATCGGCTTCAGCCGGATGGAGCGGGTAATCCGGGAGCGCATGACCATTCAGGATCTGGATATTGTCACGCCCCAGAGCCTCATCAACATCCGTCCCGTCACCGCGGCCATCAAGGAGTTCTTTGGTTCCAGCCCCCTGAGCCAGTTCATGGACCAGACCAACCCCCTGGCCGAGCTGACCCACAAGCGGCGTTTGTCCGCCCTGGGTCCCGGCGGCCTCTCCCGTGAGCGCGCCAACATGGAAGTCCGTGACGTCCATTACAGCCACTACGGCCGTATGTGCCCCATCGAGACTCCCGAAGGCCCCAACATCGGTCTGATCTCCTATCTGGCCACCTATGCCCGGATCAACGAGTACGGCTTTATCGAGGCGCCCTATCGGGCTGTGGATAAGGCCACCGGCAAGGTTGCCAATGATATCACCTATATGACCGCCGACGAGGAGGACAACTACATCGTCGGTCAGGCTGCCGAGCCCCTGGACGAGAACGGCTGCCTCATCAACAGCCGTATCACGGCCCGTCACCGGGACGAGATCGTGGAAGTGGACCGCGAGCTGGTGGACTATATCGACGTCAGCCCCCGCATGATGGTCTCCATCGCAACGGCCATGATTCCCTTCCTGCCCAACGACGACGCAAACCGTGCCCTGATGGGCGCCAACATGCAGCGTCAGGCCGTGCCTCTGCTGCGGCCCGAGGCTCCCATCGTCGGCACCGGCATGGAGCACAAGATCTGCATCGACTCTGAGATTGTGGTCCTGGCGGAGGGCGACGGCGTGGTCACCTCTGTGGACGCCCGTCACGTCACCGTCAAGTACGATAACGGTGAGACCAAGGACTATAAGCTCACCAAGTATATCCGTTCCAACCATACCACCTGCATCAACCAGCGTCCCATTGTGGATGTGGGCGAGCGGGTCCACGGCAAGCGCCTGAACGAAAAGGGTGAGTGGGAAGATCCCACCGTGCTGGCCGACGGCCCTGCCACCGATCAGGGCGAAATCGCCCTGGGCCGCAACATCCTGGTCGGCTTCATGACCTGGGAAGGCTACAACTACGAGGACGCCGTTTTGCTCAACGAGCGTCTGGTGCGGGAAGATCTGTACACCTCCATCCACATCGAGGAGTTCGAGCTGGATGCCCGGGATACCAAGCTGGGTCCCGAGGAGATCACCCGGGATATTCCCAACGTGGGCGAGGATGCCCTGAAGGATCTGGACGAAAACGGCATCATCCGCGTGGGCGCCGAGGTCAAGTCCGGCGACATCCTGGTGGGTAAGGTCACCCCCAAGGGCGAGACCGACCTGACCGCTGAGGAGCGCCTGCTGCGCGCCATCTTCGGCGAGAAGGCCCGGGAAGTCCGGGATACCTCTTTGAAGGTGCCTCACGGCGAGAGCGGTATCGTGCTGGATACCAAGGTCTTCACCCGTGAAAACGGCGACGAGCTGGGCCCCGGCGTGAACATGGTGGTCCGCGTGTATATTGCCCAGCGCCGTAAGATTCAGGTGGGCGACAAGATGGCAGGCCGTCACGGCAACAAGGGTGTTGTTTCCCGCGTTCTGCCTCAGGAGGATATGCCCTTCCTGCCCGACGGTACGCCGCTGGATATCGTTCTGAACCCCCTGGGCGTGCCTTCCCGTATGAACATCGGTCAGGTGCTGGAAGTGCACCTGGGCTATGCCGCCCATGCCCTGGGCTGCAAGGTGGCAACCCCCATCTTCGACGGCGCCCGGGAAGAGGACATCAAGGCCATGCTGGAAGAGGCCGGCCTGGATCCCGAGGGCAAGAGCGTGCTGTACGATGGCCGTACCGGCGAGCCCTTCGACAACAAGGTCACCGTGGGCTATGTGTACTTCCTCAAGCTGCACCACCTGGTTGACGATAAGATTCACGCCCGTTCCACCGGCCCGTACTCCCTGGTCACCCAGCAGCCTCTGGGCGGCAAGGCCCAGTTCGGCGGCCAGCGCTTCGGCGAGATGGAAGTGTGGGCCCTGGAGGCCTACGGCGCAGCCTATACCCTGCAGGAGATCCTGACCGTCAAGTCCGACGATGTCACCGGCCGTGTGAGCACCTACGAGGCCATCGTCAAGGGCCACAACGTGCCCAAGCCCGGTGTGCCCGAGTCCTTCAAGGTGCTGGTCAAGGAGCTGCAGGCCCTGTGCCTGGATATCCAGGTGCTGGATAAGGACGGCAACGTCATCGAGCTCAAGGAGAACGAGGACGCGCTGGATACCTTCAACCTGGCCCGGATGGATGCCGACGACGACCGCCACCGCGCCTTTGCTGAGGAGGCGGAGTTCCAGGAGTCCGGCTTTGATATCGAGGACGCTCCGGAGGATGCCGGCGCGGATATCGACGTCGATTTTGACGACGAATGATCCAGAGCGCCAGTTAAGCTGTATGGAACATTCTGGATCATGAAGGAGGAAATCGCACTATGAGTGATAACAATACCGGCAACAACATTGCATTTGACGCGATCAAGATCGGCATGGCCTCCCCGGAGCAGATCCTGGCCTGGTCCTACGGTGAGGTCAAAAAACCCGAGACCATCAACTACCGTACCCTCAAGCCCGAAAAGGACGGCCTGTACTGCGAGCGCATCTTTGGACCCACCAAGGACTGGGAGTGCCACTGCGGCAAGTACAAGAAGATCCGTTATAAGGGCAAGATCTGCGACCGCTGCGGCGTGGAAGTCACCCGGGCCAAGGTCCGCCGGGAGCGCATGGGCCACATTGAGCTGGCCACGCCCGTCTCTCACATCTGGTATTTCAAGGGCATCCCTTCCCGGATGGGTCTGCTGCTGGACATCAGCCCCCGGATCCTGGAAAAGGTACTGTACTTTGCCAACTATATCGTCACCGATCCCGGCGAGACCCCGCTGATGAAGAATCAGATCCTCTCCGAGAAGGAGTACCGCGACTACCGGGAGAAGTATGAGGACGATTTCCAGGCCGGCATGGGTGCCGAGGCCGTCAAGAAGCTTTTGCAGGATGTGGATCTGGACGCCCTGAGCGCCCAGCTCCACGCCGAGCTCAAGGACGCCTCCGGCCAGAAGAAGGCCCGGATCGTCAAGCGCCTGGAAGTGGTGGATGCCTTCCGCCTCTCCGGCAACAAGCCGGAGTGGATGGTCATCGACATCCTGCCCGTCATCCCGCCCGATCTGCGCCCCATGGTGCAGCTGGACGGCGGCCGCTTCGCCACCTCTGACCTCAACGACCTCTATCGCCGGGTCATCAACCGCAACAACCGCCTCAAGCGGCTGCTGCAGCTCAACGCCCCGGATATCATTGTCCGCAATGAGAAGCGGATGCTGCAGGAGGCTGTGGATGCCCTGATCGACAACGGCCGCCGCGGCCGTGCCGTCACCGGCGCCAACAACCGTGCCCTCAAGTCCCTGAGCGATCTGCTCAAGGGCAAGCAGGGCCGCTTCCGTCAGAACCTGCTGGGCAAGCGCGTGGACTACTCCGGCCGAAGCGTTATCGTCGTCGGCCCCGAGCTGAAGATCTATCAGTGCGGCGTGCCCAAGGAGATGGCTGTGGAGCTGTTCCGGCCCTTCATTATGAAGAAGCTGGTGGAAGACGGCTCCGCCAACAACATCAAGTCCGCCAAGAAGATGGTGGATAAGGGTGAGACCGAGGTCTGGGATGCCCTGGACGTCATCATCAAGGATCACCCCGTCATGCTCAACCGTGCCCCGACCCTGCACCGCCTGGGCATCCAGGCCTTCGAGCCGGTGCTGGTGGACGGCCGCGCCCTGAAGCTCCATCCCCTGAACTGTACCGCATTCAACGCCGACTTCGACGGCGACCAGATGGCCATTCACGTGCCTCTGAGTGCTGAGGCCCAGGCCGAGGCCCGGATCCTGATGCTCTCCGCCAACAACCTCCTGCGTCCTCAGGACGGCGGCCCGGTTACCGTTCCTACCCAGGACATGGTGCTCGGTTCCTACTACCTGACCATGGACCGCATGGGCAAGGCGGAAATCGGTGCCGAGACCATCTGGTGCGAAGATCCCGGCGAAACCGATTTGCCTGCAAACAGCGTGGTGGACGCCGACGAGTTCGTTGCCGCCAATGCCGCTGCCAAGGCTGACGGCCGCAAGCAGGCCACTTACCGGCCCATTCATGTCTATGCCAGCGAGGATGAGGCGCTCATGGCTTACAATGAGCACGTCATCGGCCCCCACTGCCCGATCCTGGTCCGGGTGACCCGGAACGTGGGCGGCGTGGACTATACCCGCGTGGTGGAGATCACCCCGGGCCGCATCATCTTCAACCAGAACATCCCCCAGGATCTGGGCTTTGTAGACCGGACCGATCCGGCCCATGTGTGCGACTATGAGATTACCGAGACCTGCGGCAAGAAGCAGCTGGGCAAGATCGTCGACCGCACCATCAACAAGCACGGCTTCACCGTGGCCGCTGAGGTTCTCGATGCCATCAAGGCCACCGGTTACAAGTACTCCACCAAGGCTGCCATTACCGTCTCCATTGCGGATATGACCATTCCTCCCAAGAAGTACGAAATGGTCGCTGCTTCTGAACAGGCGGTTCTGGATATTGAAAACCAGTATAAGATGGGCTTCATGACCGACCACGAGCGCTACAAGCAGGTGGTGCAGGTCTGGGAGAAGACCACCAACGACGTTTCCGACGCCCTGCAGAAGAACCTGGACCGCTACAACCCCATCTTCATGATGGCGGACTCCGGCGCCCGTGGTTCTATGAAGCAGATCCGTCAGCTGGCCGGTATGCGCGGCCTGATCGCAAACACCGCCGGCCGTACCATTGAGATCCCCATCAAGGCAAACTACCGTGAAGGTCTGACCGCTCTGGAGTACTTCATCTCCAGCCGCGGCGCCCGGAAGGGCCTGGCCGATACCGCTCTGCGTACCGCAGACTCCGGTTACCTGACCCGCCGAATGGTGGACGTCAGCCAGGATGTGATCATCCGGGAGGAGGACTGCCATGTCACCCACGGCATCAAGGTCTCCGAGATCAGCGAAAACGGCCAGGTCATCGAGAAGTTCTCTGATCGTCTGCGCGGCCGCTTCCTGGTAGGCGACGTGGTGGATGCCCAGACCGGTGAGGTCCTGGTGTCCAATTCCAAGATGATGGACGAAAACGACGCCAAGATTCTCGAGACCCACAAGTGGGTCCAGAACAACCCCCGGCAGGGCGACCGCTGCGAGTTCGATCCCGCCGTGGAGGACAGCAAGCCTACGGTTATGATCCGCACGGTCCTGACCTGCAAGGCTCACAGCGGCGTGTGCGCCAAGTGCTACGGCATGAACCTGGCCACCCAGCAGCCTGTCGGCCCCGGCGAGGCGGTCGGTATCATCGCGGCCCAGTCCATCGGCGAACCCGGTACCCAGCTGACCATGCGTACGTTCCATACCGGCGGTCTGGCCGGCGGCGACATTACCCAGGGTCTTCCCCGTGTTGAGGAACTGTTTGAGGCCCGTAAGCCCAAGCGTATGGCGACCCTGGCGGAGATCGGCGGCCGTGTCAAGTTCGAGGAGACCAGCAAGGGCAGCCTGCTGAACATTGTCATCACCGCCGACGACGGCGATACCCGCACCTATGCGGTGCCCCATACGGGCCTGCAGGTCAAGGACGGCGATGTCATCGAAGCCGGTACCCAGCTGACCTACGGTGCTCTGAACCCCCACGATGTTCTGCGGATCCGCGGCGCTGACGCGGTGTACAACTACCTCATCCAGGAAGTTCTGCGCGTGTACCGTCAGCAGGGCGTGGATATCAACGATAAGCATATCGAGGTCATCGTCCGCCAGATGATGCGCAAGGTCCGTCTGGAGGATGCCGGCGATACCAAGCTGCTGGACGGTTCCATGGTGGATGTGCTGGAGCTGGATGATGCCAACGAGGAGATCGACCGGCGCAATGCGGCCGGCGAGCGCCAGGAGAACGGCGAGCCTCTGCGTCATGCCACCGGCACGCAGCTGCTGATGGGTATTACCAAGGCCTCTCTGGCTACGGACTCCTTCCTCTCCGCTGCGTCCTTCCAGGAGACCACCAAGGTTCTGACGGAAGCGGCGATCAAGGGTAAGGCCGACCATCTGGTGGGTCTGAAGGAGAACGTCATCATCGGTAAGCTGATTCCTGCCGGTACCGGCCTCCAGGCCTATCATACCTTTGCCGAGGAGCTGGTGCCTGACACTCAGGAGACGGCTCCCGTTGAAGAGACTCCTGCGGAATAAACCGGTATTGCAAACCGAACATGAAAAAAGCCGGGACTGCGGCGCCTGCCGCAGTCCCGGCTTTTTTATACCGGAGAATGGATTAGGGAAGGGGAATCCGAAAAGACTGGGGACCATTGGCCTCGTCTGTGACCGTTCCGGCGGGGAAGGAAAGGGTGATTGTACTCTCGTCGGAAAGCTCGAATTCCGTATGTTCGTCCAAAGTGACATAATCGCTTAATGGAGCGTCATCCGCAATCGGGTAGTAGACGACTTCAGGATCCTTTTCCATGCGGTTTTCCATCTGCATGAGAACGGTTTCTTCAATATATTGCGCATAGTCTTCTCCGCAGAGATCTTCCAACGTCTTTTCTGCGGTAACAGTGTCATCGGAACCATCCGAACCGGCTGACGGATCAAGGGGCTGCTCCTGCGCGGGAGAATCGGAGTCGGGTTCCTGGGCAGGGCTGTTGTTTGTACCGCAGCTACTGAGCAGTACGCAGGCGGCAAACAGCACGGACAGCAAATGACGTTTCATCATGGATCACTCCTTTTGTTGTGACTTTACTATATAGACGCAGCAAAAGGAGTGATCAGATCAGAAGAGCACACGTCTGAACTCCAGTCACATTCCTTTATCTCGTAT
>CABUDN010000078.1 GCA_902490355.1 uncultured Oscillibacter sp. | reverse complement strand
GCGCCACGGTGACGATTTTCGTCCCCTACGACTGCAAGAATCACTGCCCCTTTTGCATCAATAAAGGTGAATACGCGGATCTGACGGGTTTTTCCGCCGAGAAGATCTGCCGCAGCATCCGGCGGATGGACGCCATCACTCCCCGCTGCGACTTCGTCTTCACCGGTGGTGAGCCTCTGGCGGATCTGGACGCGCTTCAGATGATGCTCGACGAGATTCCCAACACCCACAAAGTCTATATCAACACCACGCTTCCGGTCTCGGAGCATCAGTCCGAGGAGGACATCCTCGCCTTTGCCGAGCGGAACAAGGACAAGATCACCTGCATCAACGTCTCCCGTCACATGCAGAAGTATGTGGTGGAGTCCAACGACGGACTGCTGGCCCGTCTGCCGGTACCCTTCCGGGTCAACTGCGTGCTCTACAAGAACTATCCTGCCGAGCAGCTGGTGCCCTATCTGGAGCGGTTCCACAAGATTCCCGGTGCCTCCATCCAGTTCCGGTTCGACTACACCGCCACCACTCCGGACAACCTCTATGAGGAAGAGGGCGACAAGATCCTGCAGGATCTCAAGAAGATCGCCCGCTACACGGGCCTTGACGGCTGCCGGATGCGCTGCGGCTTCCACTTCGATTACCAGGGCATGGAGCTGACCTATCACAAGACCCTGCCCTACTCCACCATTGTCGAGCAGGACCCCAGCGACGGCGTAACCTACGACATTCTCTACGATATCCTCATCAAGCAAAACGGCGACATCCATTCCGATTGGGACGGTACCCTTCTGGACGTGGACGCCTACGAAAAAGTGGTCTACGAGCCCTACGATCTCAAGTGGCTGGCCCGGATCGCCTAATATCCATCAAGCGGCGGAGCACTCCGCCGCTTTTTTTCGGAGGGAGACTATGAACGATATCAAAACCATCGGCATTGTGGGCCTGGGTGCTCTGGGCACCATGTACGCCGAGCTCTTCACCCGGGCGCTGGGCAAGGAGCATGTGCTGGTGCTGGCGGACCGGGAACGGACCGCACGTTACCATCGGGACGGCATGTGGTACAACGGGGAGCGGTGTGACCTGAACTACACCGACGCCGCCACTGTCACCGAGCCGGTAGACCTGCTGCTCTTTACGGTAAAGTTCACCGGCCTGCCCGACGCCATCGAAACCTGCCGCCATCTGGTGGGACCGGAAACCACCCTGGTCTCAATCCTCAACGGCATCTCCAGCGAGGAACTGCTGTGCGAAGCCTTCGGGGATGAGGGCGTGGTCTGGTGCGTGGTGGGCAAGGTAGCCGCCCAGAAAGAGGGCAACCGCGTCACCATGTTCCCGGTGGTTCCCCCGGCCGGAGAAATGGATCTGGGCGTCCCCGCCGGTCACTCCCGGGCACATCTGGACCGGCTCACCGCCTTTTTTGACTCCATCGGCTTTCACTACTGCCTGCCGGAGAACATTCTGGTGACCATGTGGAGCAAGCTCTTGTGCAATGTGGGCTGCAACCAGGCTGCAACCGCCTATGAATGCAATTACAGCGTCCTCCAGTCCCCCGGTCCCGCCCGGGACACCATGCTCTCCGCCATGCGGGAGGTGCTGACCCTGGCCCACGCCGAGGGCATCCCCCTGACGGAGGAGGATATCACCATGTGGACCGCCGTCATCGACGGCATCACGCCCACCAATGAACCCTCCATGCGCCAGGACAGCAAGGCCCACCGGAAAAGTGAGGTGGAGCTCTTCTCCGGTACGGTGCGCCGTCTGGCCCAAAAACATCATATCCCCGTCCCCGTCAATGACTGGCTCTACGAGACCATCACCGAGATGGAGCGGCACTACTGAGCCCCTGCTCAACAGCAAAGCCCCCTGCAGAAATCGTCTGCAGGGGGCTACGTTTATATCTGCTATATCTGCCGGAAATATCATGGGACATGGCCCACTTCCCCGAATCACCTCAAACGCCGGAACAGCCCCTGATGCAAACTCCCCGCCGTCACCGGGCAGTCCAGCCGCCGGGACAGCTCCTCGGCTGCGGCCCAGGCAGTAGGCGTTTCCACCTGGTTGACATACACGCCGTCATGGAGGGTCTCCGCCAGCATGACTGCCGCCTGGGTCCGGGGTGTCACCGGATCCGCCAGGGCCGCACCGGCCAGGGCAGCGTACCGTTCCGGCCGGTGGGCCGCCGCCTCAATGGGACGGCCAAATCCCGACGCTCCCACGACCAGCAGCCGCCGACGGGATTCCGGGGGAATCACCGGCTCATGGGGAGCGTGGGCCTTCATGGGCCGGCCGGCGGAGCCGTCCGCCTCCACCAGCACATAGTCGTAAGCCTGAGCCAATTCCGCCAGAGAAACCGGCGGCACCGTCAGCTTTCCACCGGGGGCATCTGTCCCGGTACAGATCAGAGGTTCTTGTGCCAAATCCGCCAGCTGTGCCGCCGTCCGGGCACAGGGCAGGTCTGGGAAGGGGTAGATCTTCGTGGTGGTGCACAGCACCACCCGGTGCCGCCGGGACAGTTCCCGGCCCAGGGTCCGCAGCAGCGAGGTCTTTCCCCCGCCGCCGATGACCGCTGTAATCCCCATGGGGATCTCCAGCAGTTCCCACAGCTCCATGACCGTTCCCTCCTTCGTTTTCTTTACGATAGCATGACCAATACCCAGGCGTCAAGCAGCAGCGCGGGCGGGAAGCAATGCTTCCCGCCCGCGTCCAATACGGTTTATCCTGCGTTGTTTTGCCAGAGATCGTTCCACCAATCATCACTGGTTCCGGTATCCGGCGTCTGGGCAGAACCCGACGAGGAGCCGGACGTGGACCCCGAGGTGGAGCCCGACGTAGAACCGGAAGAGCTGCCGTCCTCCGTCTCACCCTCCGTGGGCGGAATCGGCGGCTGGTAGTTGGGATCGCTGGGATCCAGATCCGGCGTCAGCGAACCGCTCTCACCGCCCTCTTCACCGGTATCCGGATCAATGACCACCGTTCCGGAGTTGTGGACCGTACAGCCGCCCTGCTCTTCCAGCTTCTTCTCCTGCGTGGAGACCAAGGCGTCATTGTCCTCTGCCACAATGCTGGGGCCGTAATCCTCCCGGGTATAATCCAGGTAGCCCTTCTGCACCACGGATTCCTCCGGACAGTACTCGGTAGCCAGGCACTGGCCTTCGGTGCAGTAGTCCTTGAAGACGTGCATGGTGCACTCTTCTGTGGGTCCGGTACCGGAGGCCACCAGGATCTGCACCGCCCGGTCGCCGCGGCTGTCGGCATGGCAGGCATCCGTGCACAGCTTTCCGCTGTCGGCGCACACCGTCACCGTCTCCAGACCGGTGGCAGGCTTTTCAAAGGCCTTGTTGGGCAGCGTCTCATGGATTTTCTGCATCACCTTTTTCCACATGGTGATGGCTGGGTTGCCGGAATAGCTGATCCGCTCGGGGTTGCTGTAACCGGTCCAGACGGCCGCGCAGTAATACGGCGTATAGCCCACGAAATAGCGGTCATAGTTGTCGCTGGTGGTACCGGTCTTACCGGCAATGGACATTCCCGCAAACTTGGCGGAGCTGCCGGTACCATAGTTTACCGCGTTTTGCAGCATGTCGGTCATGAGGTAAGCCGTGCTCTCCTTCATGGCCACATGGCTCTCCCCTTCATTCTCCAGGACCGTATTGCCATTGGCATCTGTCACCCGCACATACATCCGGGGAGAGTTGTATATGCCGCCATTGGCAAAGCTGGCATAGGCCGCAGCCATCTCCACAGTGGAAAGACCGTACGTCAAACCGCCCAGACCCAAAGCGGAGAGGTTCATATCATCCGCCGTGAGAGAGAGGTTCAGATTCTCCGTGGCAAAGGCAAATGCCTCTGTCACGCCCACCGCCTGCAGACTCTGTACGGCGATGGTGTTGATGGAATCCCGAATACCGGTCCGCACGGTGGTCCAGCCCGTATACCGGTTGGGGGAGTTCTTGGGCCATGGAGTGCCGTTAAGCAGCTGGATGGGATAGTTGTCAAAAGTGGTAGCCGGGGTCACGACGCCCGCGTCAATGGCGGGCGCATAGGCCGTCAGCGGTTTCATGGACGAACCCACCTGCCGCTTGCTCACTGCGTAGTTCCAGAGGAGGTTGCCCTCCTTCTCCCCCACAGCGCCGGCCATTGCCACAATATTGCCTGTGGACGGGTCAATGATCGTAATACCCGACTGGAGTTTTTGCCCCTTTGCGGAGGTCACATCCAAATTGCTGCGGTCTTCATAGACCGTCTCCACAATCTCCTGAATCTCCGGATCCATTGTGGTATAAATATGATATCCGCCGTTGTAGAGCAGGGTGTAAGCGGCATCCTCGGAAATATCCATGGAATCGGCCAGGTCCTGGGCCACCTCCACAAACACCTGGTCCACAAACCAGGAGTTGACGCGGCTTTCTCCGCTCTGCGCAGCAGCCGCTTCCACCAGATCCTCCGCAGAGGTGGAGCCATCGGTGAAGTGGAGCTCCTCAGCCTTGGCGGCCTCGGCCTCCTCTTCCGTCAGGAAGGGTTCGCCGGTCTCAGGGTCCGTGACCTGGGTCATCTTGTCCAGAATCAGCTCCTGGCGCTGCTTGTTGAGCTCCCGGGCCGTCTTTTGGACGCCGGTCTCCGGATTGGTCATCACCACCGTGGACATGGGTCCGTACATGGACGGGTTATTGGTGATGGCAATGATGCTGGCGCACTCCGCCACGGACAGCTCCGAAACATCCTTGCCGAAGTAGTACTCCGCTGCCGTCTGCACGCCATAGCAGCTCTTGCCCAGAGCAATGTGGTTGAGATACAGCTCCAGAATCTCCCACTTGGTGTAGTTCTTCTCAAACTCCAGTGCCCGGAAAATCTCCCGGACCTTGCGGTTGACGGTACCCTTGTTGTCGCCCGTCATATTCTTGAGCAGCTGCTGGGTGATGGTGGAACCGCCGAAGGTATCTTCGCCTCCGGTAAACATATTAAAGGTTGCGTGCAGTGTACGCAGCCAGTCCACACCGTTGTGCTCGAAAAACCGCTGGTCCTCAATGGCCACAGCGGCCTGCCACAGTGCATCCGGCATATCCTCCAGATCCGCCCAGATCCGGTTTTCCACGCCGTAGATGTTCTGATACTCTACCCACTCTCCGCTTTCCTTGTCCTGATAATAGATGACGGAGCTCAGGGACATGGTGTAATCCTCCGCCCGGACCTGCAGGGAAGACGAGAGCGTCGTATCTACATACTTCAGAAAGATCCCCAGCATCATGGCCCCGGTACAGATCCCCACCAGCAGCAATGTCCCCACAATGAACAGCACCCGCCGTACGATTCCGCCGGAGGACTTGCGCTTTTGTGTCTGCCGGTGATGGGATGCCTGTTCCGCCGGTCTGCGCTTTCTTTCATGCTCCAATGCGGTGGCACCTCCTTTGTGTCTTTTTTTGGCCAAATTTCCGCAAAAGCAACACCTGCCATGCGAAAACTTATAAAACGCCATAATATCTACCATTGTAACATCCTCTGTCAACACTGAAAATGTCGTATTTCCATGAAAAAAAGTTCCCGATTCCGGATATTTTTTTGCTTCATGGGGAAGATATCCCTGGCTAAACCGACGATCTTCTGGCTTTTTTCACCTCTTTCTCCCTTGCAATCCGTTCCATTTTCGGGTACAATAGGGCCACAGATCACGATAGGAGGACCTTTTCATGAGCGAAGACTTCGGCCCCACCTTTATTACTGTGACCGATGAGGACGGCAAAGAGATCGTCCTGGAGTTTGTAGATGCTTTGGAGTACAACGGGGTACTCTATCAGGCTTTCTTCCCCGCTGAAACCGAGGATGAATCGGATCAGACGCTGGAGGAGGATACCGGCCTGGTGATTTTGAAGGTCATTGAAGAAAACGGTGAGGAGCTGCTCTCCACGCTGGATTCTGATGAGGAACTCGACGCTGTGTACGAGCGCTTCATGGAAGCTCTCTTCAGCGAGGAAGACGGCGAGGAATAAACCGCAACATAAGCCATAACCCTGCGGGGTGCGTGATAGATCTTTTTTTAACCCACATTTCGTTATACGGGACGCCGGATCAGTTCGTGGTTCGCAGGCCTCCCGGCTGCTGTCTGCGGCTGGAAGTTGGAAGCGATAAAGCGCGCTGGAGGCAACCCACCTGGCCGTGAAGGTGCAGGTTATAACGGGTCTACACGGCTTTCGCGGGGTCCGAATGAACAAGAGCAGGCAGTTTTGCCTGCTCTTTTTTTATCTTTTCCCCCTTTCAGCTCCATTTCAGGTCCAACCGATATGCTCTTTTCGGATTTTACGCTTGCACAACGGTCGGGAATCCGATATAATGAGCAAGTGCGTATCTTGATCTCTACGCACGCTTCCCCTGCATTTTCAATACTTGAGAGGACTGAATACAAAACATGAGCGCATCGAACGAGAAACGTACTTTCCAGGATCTCGGCAGCTACGGCCAGACGGATCCCAAAACCGCCCGTGAAGCGCAGCAGCGCAAGGCGGAAAAGCGCAGCAATCTCCTCTACGGCACCATCGCCGTGGTCTTTGTGCTGGTGGCCGTGGTCTCCCTGATCTGGAACAGCAACATCCTGGCCCGGACCCTGCCCGCCGTCACCATCGGAGACCAGACCTACACCGCTGCTGAGGTAGACTTCTACTATCGCAACGTCTATCAAAGCTTTTTGTCCAACTACTCCTACTATACCAGCTACCTGGGCCTCAATACCAATGAGTCCCTGCGCGGCCAGACCATTGATGAGACTGCCGCTGAGCTCCTGGAGGGCGCTGAGGCCGGTTCCACCTGGCACGAATATTTCCTCAACCAGGCCATTGAGCAGATGATCACCATTCAGGCTGTCCTGGATGACGCCGAAGCCCAGGGCTTTGTCTATCCCGAGGGCGTAGAGGCCCAGTATCAGGATTCTGTGACGTCTCTGGAAGAGGCCGCTGCTGCCAGCGCCCTCTCCCCCACGGAATATCTCCGCTCCAGCCTGGGCTCCTCCGTTATGACCGAGGAGATTTATAACGCCCAGGTGCTGCGGATGCTGCAGTACACCGCATATGTCAACAACTATACCGATAACCTGACATATACGGACGATGCTCTGGAAGCCGCCTACGCTGAGGATCCCAAGATGTATGATCTGGTGTCCTACGAGTGCGTCACGGTGAGCGGCACTGCCGAATCCACCACCGACGAGGAAGGCAACACGGTCTCCCCCACCGAGGAAGAGAGTGCCGCTGCCAAGGAAGCTGCTGAGTCCACCGCCAACGAGCTGCTGGCCGCCTACCGCGCCGGCGGCAATCTGGAAACCCTGGTTGAGGGCCACGACAAGGCCACTTACTCCAGCGGCACCAACGGCACCTATCTGGATGACAATGTCACCAACTGGCTCTTCGACGACGCCCGGGTCAGTGGGGATTCTACCGTAATCAACAACGGTGCTTCCAACTACTATGTCCTGGTGTTCCGGGACCGTTACCGTGAAGAGTACGCCACGGTGGACGTGCGGCACATCCTGGTGTCTCTGGGTGAGGCCACTCTCTCCTCCACCGACGAGGGTTATGAGGAGGAGCAGGCACAGCTTAAGGCAGATGCCAAGGCGCAGGCCGAGGCCCTGCTGGAGGAGTGGAAGGCCGGCGATGCCACCGAGGAGTCCTTTGCCGCACTGGCCATGGAGCACTCCGCTGACAGCTCCAAGTACACCGGCGGTCTGTACACCGAAATTTACCACGATGAGATGGTCACCAACTTCAACGACTGGTGCTTCGATCCCGCCCGTCAGAGCGGCGACACCGGCGTGGTGGAGTCCGATTACGGTGCCCATGTGATGTACTTTGTCGGCGAGAACCTGCCCCGTTGGGCTTCCCAGGTCGCTTATGACCTGAAGACTGAGGACTTCAACGCTTGGATCAGCGAACTGAGCGGCTCCTACAGCGCCGTGTCTCACAACTTCGCCATGAAGTTTGTGGGCTGATCCTCCGGCAAAGGCAACTGCAAAGAGCCGGCTTTGTGATCAAAGCCGGCTCTCTTTTTTCGATTTTCAGGAGGGATTGGATGGACGAACGTTTTATCCGAAATGAAATGCTTTGGGGCCCGGCTGCCCAGGCCCGCCTGGCCCAGGCTCACGTGCTGGTCCTGGGCCTGGGCGGGGTAGGCAGTTATGTGGTCGAGTGTCTGGCCCGGGCCGGTATCGGCGAACTGACCGTAGTGGACAGTGATGTCATCTCCCTGTCCAATCTCAACCGTCAGCTTCTGGCCCTGAACTCCACCGTGGGCATGCCCAAAGCCCAGGCAGCGGCGGCCCGCATCCGGGAAATCAATCCCAATGCCATCGTCCACCCCATTCAGGGCACCTATGATGCACAGCATCGGGATCTCTGCTTTCCGGAAGGCTGCCGGTATGACTATATCGTCGACGCCATTGATCTGGTCAGCTGCAAGATTGATCTGGTCCTGACCGCCCGCCGTCTGGGAATCCCGCTGGTGATGGCCCTGGGAACCGGCAACAAGCTGGATCCCGCCCAACTGCGCCTGGCGGACTTATCTGAAACTTATGGCTGCCCGCTAGCCCGCGTCATGCGCAAGGAACTGCGGGCCCGGGGCATCACCCGCCAAACTGTGGTCTTCAGCCCCGAGGCGCCTACCGTGGCCGCTCAGCCTGAGACCCCGCCGCCGGGACGGCGCAGTGTTCCGGCCAGCAACCCCTGGGTCCCCGCCACGGCCGGCCTGCTTCTGGGCAGCGCCGTAGTCCGGGCCCTGATTGAAAAGGAGGAGTCCGCATGCTCACAGGCACCCTTGTAAACGCCGCCGCCATTTTGGCAGGCTCCCTGCTGGGAATGCTGCTGACCTGGCTGGCAGGCCACTTTTCCACCCTGCTCCCTGCCGGCAGTACTCTGCTGGCTGAGCGGCTCAAGACCATCATTATGCAGGGCGTCGCCCTGTGCGTCATGTATCTGGGCATCAGCGGCTGCCTGGAGGGCAACAACTCCCTCATCGCCATCTTGTCCATGGTCTTGGGCGCTTTAATCGGCGAGCTACTGGACCTGGACAAGCGGATGCGTTCTTTGGGCGATTGGGTGCAAAAGCGCACGGAGCATCTGGTCACCAACGGCGGACAAGCCTCCATATCCGAAGGCTTTGTCACCGCCAGCCTCCTCTTCTGCGTCGGCGCCATGGCCATTGTGGGCGCCCTGCAGGATGGCCTCACCGGCGACCACTCCACGCTTTTCGCCAAATCCCTGCTGGACGGCATCAGCTCCATTGTCTTCGGTGCCTCTTTGGGACTGGGCGTGGCCTTCTCCGCAGTCGCAATCCTGCTCTATCAGGGCTCTATTTCCCTGCTGGCCTCGTTCCTCCAACCGTATCTGGGAGATGCGGTCATTGCGGAAATGACCTGTGTGGGCTCTTTGCTGATTGTGGCGCTGTCTTTGAACATGCTGGGCCTGACCAAAATCAAGGTGATGAATCTGGTCCCGGCCATTTTCTTGCCCATCTTGCTCTGCCTGGTCATGTAACCCCTATATCGCAAAACATCGCCCGGTGTATGCACACCGGGCGATGTTTTTTCGTCAGGTCACTGGAATCTCCGTTTCTCCAAACCACACTGCCGTCACCTGTTCCAGATCTACCGGAACCTGCCAGTAATAGACGCTGCTCCACTGCGTGTAGGCCTCATCGCGGAAGCGGCTGGCCCCGCCACTGTCCTCCACCACGGTACCGTCGGCAAGCTCCAGGGAACACGCCATCGGGTGCCACATCTGGTCCTCCGCAGAACAAACATATGTGATATCCGTGGAAGATATCTCCACGTCATACAGAGTAACGGTCTTGGTCTCCCGCGTATCCAGATCCATGGCCGGAACCTGAATCTCTTCCAGGGTCTTCACCGTTCTTTCTCCGCTGGCTTCCAGTGGGAACGTCACCGTCCAGCCCCCCTCCAGCAATACCCGGTCGCTGTACATCAGATTGTTCAGCAGCAGGGTAACCTCACGGGACCCATCCAGCAGGGAGCTCTGTCCTGCCAGATCGATGGTGAACCGAATCATCATGGTCAGTACCCCATCCTCCGCCACTGCAACATAGGGAACATCCATCCCATATCCGCCGGGGGTATTCACCTGATCCGGATCCGGGTCAAACAACAGGTCCATCCCGCTAAAATGATAGAGACACTCATCGCCCGTCTCCCCCACTACCGGATAGTCGCCGCGCACTTTCAGGAGCATCCACATGGTGCTGTTGCCCACGGTGACGGAATCCACCGTCACTTCCACGCCATTTTGCGTGTCACTGCTTCCGACCGGCTGCGTCAGCGCGTCCACAAAGGCCAGCTGCTCCTCCGTCATCGGGGTGCCGGACAGGGTTTCCCACTCCCGGGAAAACCAATCCCGCAGCGTTCCCGGCATGCCGACGGATGCAATGGCGCTCCCTGCCAGAATCACCAAAAGGATTGCCGCTGCCAGGATTCCCTTGGAAATCCGATGAGACTTTCTCCGTTCCTGCTTTGTCATCTGCAATACCTCCTCCCGCAGACGCTGGGGGGCGTGTACCTGATCAAAAAGGGTTTGATATTCGCGTTTCATCGTTCATGCCTCCTCCAGCAGTGTTTTGAGCTTCTCCCGCCCCCGGGCCAGGCGGGTCTGTATGGTGGAGGTTTTCACCCCCAACAGCTCCCCTACCTCTGCCGCCCCATATCCTTCATAATAGTAAAGGTAAAGAGGCAGCCGGTATTTGCCCGGCAGGGCCATGACCGCATCATACAATCGTCCCTCTTCCGGTGCGGAAAAGGACGGCTCCGGACAGTGTTCCAGCGGAACAATCCGCCGGTACCATGCGCTGCGTGTCAGATCCCGACAGACGTTTACCGTTACCCGGACCAGCCAGTGGCGCAGGTGATCCTCCCCTTCAAACGTCTCCCGGGACTGCCAGAGACGCAGCATCACCGTCTGGGCCGCGTCTTCCGCATCGGCAGGTCTGCGCAAGGCGTTGAGGGCAATCCGGTATACCATATCCAGATGCCTCTGCGCGGCCTGATTGAATTCCTGTTCCGTCATGGCATTCTCTCCTTGAAAAGCTTTTCACTAGGAATACGGAAGAGAGTACTGAAAAATCCCACTGGAAGAAAAAAAATCCCTGTCCGATTGGACAGGGATTTTTTTCATTTCAGAAGCAAGAGAGCTTACTTCAGCTCGACCTTGGCGCCAGCCTCTTCCAGCTGCTTCTTCATGTTCTCGGCATCCTCCTTGGAAGCGCCCTCCTTCAGAGTGGTGGGAGCACCCTCGACGGTAGCCTTGGCCTCGGCCAGGCCCAGACCGGTGATCTCGCGGACGGCCTTGATGACCTTGATCTT
>CABUDN010000077.1 GCA_902490355.1 uncultured Oscillibacter sp. | reverse complement strand
TTAGCCTATGCTTTGTTGTATGTATTATTTTGTTGGAGTATTGTTCATATTTTAAGAAAACAAAAAATTGCGTGCGCAATCTTGCGTAATGAACATTTACTTTTCCGGAAAGCAAGAGTATAATGAAGAAAAATCTGCCAAACGTGGGCGGTAAAATTTATTTTGGAAATGGAAGGGAACGGAAGCATGGCAATTAAGGTGGGAATCAACGGCTTCGGCCGAATCGGAAGAGTGGCTCTGCGCAGCATGGTGGAGCGGGGCAGCAGCAGCTACCAGATCTGCGGCATCAACTTGCGCAATGCCGATCTGGATTATATGGTCTATCAGGTCAAATACGACTCCGTATTCCGCACGTTCCGGGGGATGGTGGAGCACGATGACCGACACCTGATCATCAACGGCAAGAAGATCCGGGTGTACAGCCAGAGCGACGCGGCCCTGATTCCCTGGGATGACTGCGAAGCTGAGTACATCATTGAGTCCACCGGCGCCTACAATTCCACGGAAAAGGCTTCTGTCCACCTGCTCAATGGGGCCAAAAAGGTAGTGCTCTCCGCTCCGGCCAAGGACGAGTGCACCCCCACCTTCGTCATGGGCGTCAACCACAAGTCCTATACGCCGGACATGAATGTGGTTTCCAATGCCTCCTGCACGACCAACTGCCTGGCTCCCATGACCAAAGTCATCAACGATACCTTCGGAATCCGTCAGGCTCTCATGTCCACCATCCATGCCGCCACCGCCAAGCAGAAGGCGGTGGACGCCCGGGCGGGCCGGGACTGGCGCACCGGCCGCAGCGTGCTGGGCAACATCATTCCCTCCTCCACCGGCGCGGCCAAGGCCGTGGGCCAGGTGATTCCCGAGCTCAAGGGCCGCATGACCGGCATGAGTTTCCGGGTTCCCACCAACGACGTCTCCGTGGTGGATCTCACCGCCCGGCTGATCCATCCGGCCAGCTACCATGATGTGTGCGTGGCCATGCAGAACGCCGCCAGGAACAGCATGAAGGGCATCATCACCTGCACCAGTGACCAGGTGGTGTCCTCGGACCTGACCGGCTTTACCGAGACGTGCATCTTCGATGAGACGGCGGGCATCATGCTCGATGACGACTTTGTCAAGCTCATTGCCTGGTATGACAACGAATGGGGCTATACCAACAAGCTTCTGGATCTCATCGCCCACATGTACGAGGTGGACCACCGGGACGCGTAAAACGCCAGTTTTACAACATTTAACAAAGCGGCGGACTGATTTTACAGTCCGCCGCTTTTGTTTGCGCAGATTTCACCAAGGCTTTTCCGGATCATGGTGTTCTGGCGCGGGGAGCCGGCTTATACTGGAAGCAGCTCCCAAGAGGAAACTTATGATGTGAGAAAAGAGGAAAGAACCATGATGAAACGACTCCTAGCAGCGCTTTTGGCCGGTGTGACGGCAGTGGGCCTGAGCGCCTGTGCCTCCGCGCCCGCGTCCGCTCCTGCCGCCGAGCCCGTGGAGACTGCCGTGATGCAGGATACTGCCGTCTACGGCGCCGCAAAGAACCCCAAGTATGTGTTTTTGTTCATCGGTGACGGTATGAGCTATCCCCAGTTCCAGGCTGCCGCCGACTATCTGGGCGCCATGGCCGATCCCGATTATATGCAGGCCGAGCCCAGCATCTCCCAGGCTGACCGCAAGGGTGCCGTGCTCAACGGCCCCAAGGCCCTGAACTTCATGAACTTCGATGTGGCCGGTTCTGCTGTCACCTATGACTCCTGCAGCTTCGCACCCGACTCCGCTTCCACCGCGACCTCCATTGCCACCGGTCACAAGACCTATTCCGGCATGATCAACGTGGACGAGACGGGCACCAAGTCCTATGAGACCATTGCCGAAAAGCTCCATGACCAGAAGGACTGGAAGGTGGGCGTGGTTTCTTCCGTCAACATCAACCACGCCACCCCCGCTGCGTTCTATGCCCATCAGGCCAGCCGCAACAACTACTACGAGATCGGTGTGGAGATGGTGAACTCCGGCTTTGAGTACTTTGCCGGCGGCGCCCTGCTCAAGCCCACCGGAGCCAACGGCGATCAGACCAGCGTGTACGACCTGGCTGAGGAGGCCGGCTACAAGGTGGTCAAGACCCAGGCCGAGGCCGAACAGGTCACCGCGGCTGACGGCAAGGTGCTGCTCATCGACGAGCATCTGGCCGACTCCGACGCCATGGCCTATGAGCTGGACCGCGAGGACAACCAGTGGGCTCTGGCCGACTATGTGGAAAAGGGCATTGAGGTGCTCAACAACAATAAGGGCTTCTTCCTGATGTGCGAGGGCGGCAAGATCGACTGGGCCTGCCACGCCAATGACGCCGGTTCCACCGTGGCGGATACCGTGGCCCTGGCCGACGCCGTGCAGGTGGCCATGGACTTTGCCAAGCAGCATCCCGCCGACACGCTGATCCTGGTGACCGGCGACCACGAAACCGGCGGCCTGACCATCGGCTATGCCGGTACGGACTACGATACCTACCTGACCAACCTCACCAGCCAGACCATCTCCTACGCCAAGTTCGACGAGGAGTATGTGGCCAAGTACAAGGCCAACAAGACCCCCTTTGAGACGGCCATGAAGGACGTGGAGAAGCTCTTCGGCCTGAAGATGTCCGGCAGCGCCGATGACAAGCTGGTGCTGACCGACTACGAGATCCAGCGCCTCAAGACCGCCTACGAACTGGCTATGACGGATTATGACTCCGACCAGTACACCCAGGAGCAGTACGTCCTCTACGGTACGTACAATCCCTTCTCCGTCACCGTGACCCACATTCTCAACAACAAGTCCGGCGTGGACTTTTCCAGCTACTCCCACACGGGACTGCCTGTGGCGGTGTTTGCTCAGGGTGCAGGTGCTGAGAACTTCGGCGGCTACTATGACAACACTGAGATCTACACCAAGCTGGCTTCCATGCTGAAGGTGAAATAAGAAATCGTTGCAAGAAACCGCACGGACGGGGAGCGGCCATGTGCCGCTCCCTGCCGCATTGTTTTATTGGGGAGGAACCGATTACATGCGAATGGAACAGCTGCGCCGGACTTGGGGACCGGTGATTGCGGCGCTGGTGCTGCTGGCGGGACTGCTGATCCTGCCCACGGGCTACGAGGGGGCGCTGACCTATCAGAATGCGGACCGGGTCCGGGCTGAGGTGCTGGAGACGGACGAGAGCAGCATCATCGACACGGGTCTGATCCGCAGCGGTGAGCAGCGCTGCACGGTCCGGCTGCTGGGAGGACTGTTTGAAGGACAGACCGTGACGGCCATCAACCGGCTGGACGGCTCCCTGGCCCAGGACAAGATCTTCGCTCCCGGAGACATCGCCTTCGTGGTAGTCAGCCACAGTGGGGACCAGATTTCCACCGTGACCATGACGGACCATTACCGGCTGGACAAGGAGGCTCTGCTGGCCGGAGCATTTTTGCTGCTGCTGGTGGCATTTGCCGGAGCCACCGGAGTGCGGGCAGTGCTGTCCTTTGTGGTGACGATCCTCATGATGTGGAAGGTGCTGGTGCCCTGCCTGCTGCGGGGATGGAACCCGGTGTGGGTGGCTCTGGCCCTGGTGCTGGTGCTGACGGTGCTGATCCTGAGCCTGATCTATGGCTTTGACCGCCGATGTCTGGCGGCCAGCTCCGGCGCGGCGCTGGGCATTGCCGTGACGGCGGTGCTGGGCGTGGTGTTCACGGACCTGTTTCAGATTCACGGCGCGGTGATGGAGTACAGCGAGAGTCTGCTCTACGCAGGGTACCAGAATCTGGATCTGACCAAGATCTTCATGGCCTCCATTTTCCTGGGCTCCTCCGGCGCGGTGATGGACCTGTCGGTGGATATCTGCTCGGCAGTGTATGAGGTGGTGCAAAAGCGCCCGGACATCGGTCCCCGGGAGGCCATTGCCTCCGGCTTTGCCGTAGGGCGGGCGGCCTGTGGTTCCACGACCACCACGCTGCTGCTGGCCTATTCGGGCAGCTATATTGCTCTGCTGATGGTCTTTATGGCTCAGGGCACGCCGGTGGAATTCATTTTGAACTACAAGTATGTAGCCGCCGAAATTGTCCACACCGTGGTGGGTTCCTTCGGCCTGGTGACGGTGGCGCCGCTGACGGCCATCACCAGCGGCCTGCTGCTTACCCGGGGCGGACGGGGCAAGGCGACGGGTATGCCGGAACAGGCGAGCGCGGACAGGTAATCAGGAAAGAACGAAGCAAGGCCGGGACACCGCAGTGTCCCGGCCTTGTGTTCATGCGTCCGTCTTTTTGGCGGCCTTTTTGCCCCAGCGCTTGCGGGGCTTTTTCACCGGCGCTTTTTTCTTTTCCGGTTCCGCCGGCTCTTCTGCCGGTACTTCCGCCGGGACGTCGGGGCCCTGGAAGATGGCCTTGAGATGGCGGTAGAGCACCGTGCCGTGGGTGGAGCCGTACTCCTTCACCAGGGCGTTGCACAGTTCCTGGCGGTCGTGGCAGCGCAGCACAAAGGGCAGCCGGAAGCACGACTCGATGGACGGCTGCAGCGCCACCTCCTGGAAGGCGTCGGCATACCGGACCCGCAGGGCGTCGATGGAGGCGGCATAGCCCTTGTCCTGGCTGATGACGTAGGCGTAATCCGCCTCGTGCTTGCCCACCAGGACCCCCAGTTCCGTGATGATCTGGAAGTCAATGGAGTTCTTGCCGCCCCGGATGCTCTCCACATACTGCACGCTGGCCCGGGTGCCTGCGCACAGCTTCTGAATTTTGGACAGGGCCAGCCCCGTCTTTTGGTAGAACACCAGCACGGAGTCCTGCTCGGAGAGCATGTCGATGCCCTGGAGGCCGGTGCCGATGTTGTTGTCGCCGTCGACTAAAAAAATCATCTTCATGACTACGTTCTTTCTTTCCTGAGATTTGGCAGATAGGCACAACCTGAACCATTTTATCAGGTCTTTGTGGAAAAGACAAGGGAGAAGGTGTCGGCAAGAAAAAGCGGGGGACCGCTTGTCGCGGTCCCCTGCAGGATGGTACGCGTTATTCCTCTTCGTCGGTGACGATCAGGCCATAGCCGCCGGCTTTGCGCTGGTAGACAATGGACAGGCTGTCGTCATCGCTGTTGCGGAAGACGAAGAAATTGTGGTCCAGCAGATTCATCTGCAAAATGGCCTCTTCCGGGCTCATGGGCTTGACGGCAAACCGCTTGGTGCGGACGATGTTGAATTCCTTCTCCTCCGTGACCTCGAAGTCGTCGGCGGGAGCGGGAGGCGGGAAGCCCTCGCTGCGCAGGCGCTTGGCCAGGCGAGTCTTGTTCTTGAGAATCTGACGCTCGATATATCCGACCGCGGCATCCACCGCACCGCGCATATCTCCGTCCGGAGCCTCCGTCTGTGCCCGCAGCAGCGTCGCGCCGCCCCGGATGGTGATCTCCACTTTGCAGAGATGATCCTTCTCCACAGAGAAGGTTACAAACGCGGTGGTGTCCTCCTCGCGAAAATAACGTTCCAGCTTGGAGATCTTCTTCTCGGCGTACTCCTTAATGGAATCATTCAGGGAGACTTTCTTACATGCGTAGGTGTACTTCATCGAGATCGCTCCTTTCGTGTGGAAGAGAGGCGTGTCCTCTCTTTGGTACAGTATAACATATCTGTCGGTACTTGCAAAGGGGAATTTGTCCCCTTTTACAAAAACTTCAAATCCTGGAAAAGAACCGGACAAATTTCGACGAAAGAAGTGCTGCGGCGACAAAAGCTCCCATTTACACGGCTGCCCGGACGGTGGTATCATGGCTATGGGAAGCTTTCCAATACCCACCCGCTTGGGCCGTGCGGCGCGCAGCGCCGGGCGGCTCCTTTTTATGCTTTCACGGACCGGGGTTCCGGCATGTCCAATGTGCTGGAAAGAGGCCGCCGGACTGGACCGCAGACTCCTTGAAAGAACGTGGAAAGAGCGGGCCGGCTGAACAAAACAACCGGCCGCCCTGTTGGGCAGCCGGTTGTTCGTGTACAGAGTTCAGAAACGCCGCTCAGCGCCGTCTGCGGCCGCCGCCCCGCTTGCCGTCAATGCTGCGGTTGAGGTCAGCCATCTTTCCCTCGGAGGAGGAGAGGAACTGCTTGAGCTTGTCCTCGAAGGACTGGTCCGCGGAGGGGGGCAGCGTCTGGCCTCCCCGGCCAAAGGAGGACCGGGGCGGATGCGCGGAGCCGGAAGCTGCCGGGTGCGCGGCGGGACGGGGGCCTGCGGGGCGGGCGGATGCGGGCCGCTGCGGGCGGAATCCGGGCCGCTCCTGCTGCGGCAGGGTCTTCTTGATGGAAAGGTTGATCTTTCCGTTCTCCGTGGACAGGACCAGGACCTTGACGGTCTGCCCCTCCTGCAAAAAGTCATGTACGTCGTTGACAAAGGTGTTGGCGATCTCCGAAATATGTACCAGACCGGACCGGCCGCCCTCCAGGGCGACAAACGCGCCGAACTTGGTGATCGAAGTCACCTTGCCTTCCAAAATACTCCCAACCTGCGGCTCCATATGGTTATTTGTTTCTCCTTCCAAAGATTTTCAGCGTGCCTTCCCAAAGCACCCTTTCTAAAAGAAAAGACCGGCGCTGGCTCAAGCGGGGGGAGCGCAGTGCCCCCCTCGTCGCCAGACACCGATCAGTTGCTGACGTCATAAAACACATACTCACCCGGGGTCACCAGGCCCAGTTCCTCCCGGGCCAGCTCCTCCATCTTCTCGGGAGTGGTTCCCTCGGCGATGTCGGCGGCCAGAGATTCGTTGGCCTGACGCTGGGCGTCCACCTGGGCGGCCAGACGCTCCTGATCCGTCTGGGCGCGCTCCACCTGACCCCGCAGGGTGTAGAGCTGGGCGCAGATGCCCACCAGCAGAATCAGAATCAGGACGCGGGTCAGCAGGCCGGACTTGGCGCGCTGGCGCGTTTTTGCGGGATTTGCGGTTTTGGCCATGCCGGCTGCCTCCTTTGTAAAATGGGCGGGTATATCCACTTTTTCTTATTGTATAGCATTTGCCTGCAAAATAAAAGAGATTTTTTCCACACCGCCCGCATTTTTTTAAAAATTTTTTCGCCTGACGAAGGGGAAAGGTCAGGCAGCGGACCAGACAGCCCAGGGTATCCGCCCAAAATTCCCACACCGGCCGCAGCAAGGAGGAGAAGGCGGAAAAAAACAGCACGGCGCCGCCTACGACTCCCAGTACCACAAACCCCCGCAGTTCCCCCTCCGCCCGGGCCAGTACGAAGCGAAAGCAGCCCGCGCCCACGGCCAGGGCGTATACGCCGTCCAGCAAGGGGGCCAGCCGGGGCAGCCGGAGGCGGAAGGGCCGCAGCAGATCATAGAGGGACCCGATGGCCAGACCCAGCAAAATGGACTGGACGAACACCAGCAGCTGCTGAGAAATATGGTTTTCCATAGCCTAGCCGAACAGACGGCCCCAGAAGCCGCCCCGGCCGGAGGGCTGGTCCTCATAGGCAACGGAGTCGATCCGCCCCTCCACATGGAGCTCCCCGCCATCCAGAGACAGCTTGCCGATGTGCAGTTCCTCTCCGGTGATGACCAGGGTACCGGCGGAGGTGGACATGACGATTCCAGTCTCGTCAAAGCGTTCCACATCCTCGACCCCGGAGACAGTCAGGCGTTCCCGGCCCACCAGCTCCAGGCGGTGGGCTTCCTGCGGCATTGCATTAAACTCATTCATTCCTCGTCCCTCCCCTGCCCACAGACTATGCAGTCACCGGGCGGGATAGAAGGGGATGAGACCTCAGATTTCCCGATACAAGGTTCCGGCGTCGGCCTGACGCACGGTTTCCTCCACGGCCAGCACCTCCACGGTGAGGGTTCTCTGGCCGAAGCGCAGCGAGATCCGGTCGCCGACCTTCACGTCGTAGGAGGCCCGGGCGGGCTTGTCGTTGACGGTGACCAGGCCGTTGTCGCAGGCCTCGTTGGCCACGGTGCGGCGCTTGATGAGGCGGGCCACCTTCAGGTATTTATCCAGACGCATTGCTGATTCCTCCAAAAGCGAAACTCCCGTCCCGGGCGGCGGAGCCGCGCCGGAACCGGGAGCGTGAAAATCAAGAGGCGGCCCACCCGGCTTCGGCCGGATGAGCCGCCTGGGCATTACTTGGAAACGCTGTCCTTGAGGGCCTTGCCGGCCTTGAACACGGGCACCACGGAGGCGGGGATTTCGATGGACTCCTTGGTCTTGGGGTTGCGGCCGATGCGGGCGGCGCGCTTCTTCACCTCAAAGGAGCCAAAGCCCACCAGCTGGACCTTGTCACCCTCCTTCAGGGCGTCGGTGATGGCGTCCAGAGTGGCGGTGAGAACAGCCTCAGCGTCCTTCTTGGAAACCTCGGCGGCGGCTGCCACAGCGTTGATGAGTTCTGCTTTGTTCATGGATCGTATCCTCCCATTGTCATTTGTGATCTGAAATCATATTTCTTAACGCGAACTGCGTGTTAAGACTCAAGTATGTTGGTGTGCCTTGGCCTCCTGCCACAGCTTCACCAGTTCCGCCTCGGAGTATGCGGAAAGAGGCTTGTCCGCCTGGGCTTCCACATAGCGGAAGCGCTGGTCGAATTTGTCACAGGCGCGGTGCAGGGCATCCTCCGGGTCCACCCCGGACATCTGGGCCACCTTGGCGGCAATGAACAGGGCGTCGCCCACTTCCTCCCGCACGCCGTGGGGCGCGTCGGCAGCTTTGCCGGACTCGAGAGCCGCGCGCAGCTCCCGCACCTCCTCTTCCAGCTTGCCCAGGGCGCTCAGGGCGCTGTCCCAGTCGAAACCGGCCTTGGCGGTTTTGCTCTGGATTTTCTCCGCCCGCCAGAGAGCGGGCAGGGTGTGGGGCACGGACTCGATGGCGTCGGCGGTGGAGCGCTGCCCTTTTTCCCGGCGCTTGAGCACTTCCCAGTTGGCCAGCACCTGCTCGCTGGTGTCGGCCTCCACAGTGCCGAAGACGTGCGGATGCCGGTAGACCAGCTTCTTGGTAACGCCGTCCACCACGTCGTCCATGGTGAAGCGGCCCCGCTCGGCTTCGATCTGGGCATGAAAGGCCACCTGCATCAGCACGTCGCCCAGTTCCTCGCACATGCCCTGTGCATCGTCCCGGTCCAGAGCGTCCAGGGTCTCGTAGGTTTCCTCCAGGAAATTGCGGCGGATGGAACTGTGAGTCTGCTCAGCGTCCCACGGGCAGCCGCCCGGTCCCCGCAGCAAAGCCATGACACGCAGGAAATCCGCCCAGTCATAGCGCGGCTTACATTGAAAATCTACCATATCTACTCTGCCTTTGCAAGAAAATTTGTATCGTTTTATCCCGAAAATGGGACTTTTTTTATTTCAGATGGAGCAATGCGGCCAATTTTGCGCCATGCGGAATGGACTGCAGGTCCTCGGCACGCAGAATTTGCAGGGCAACGACCAAAATGGCGTACACCACCACGCCGGCGCCGATGCCGATAATGGTGGCCAAAGCGTTGGCACCGTAGGCGTACTCCCCGCCGGTGAGCACCTGGAGCGTCAGGCCATGGACAGCCCAGGCAGCGCCGCCCATGAGAACAGAAGCCAGGACGGGCTTGGCAAAGAGCTGGAGATAGCGGGGCTTTTTGAGGGAGTACTTCCACACGAATGCCAGGTTCAGGATCACGATCACGGCGTAGCAGCAAAGCGTGGAGATGGGCGCGCCGTGGATATTGATGGCGGGGTTGCCCACCAGGATATAGTTGAGGATGATCTTGGTAATGCCGCCGATGACCACGGTGATAATGGGCAGGTGTTCCTTGCCGTAGGTCTGCAGAATCGCGTTGGTCAGGTTCATCAGGCAGATGAAGATGCAGGCGATGCCCAGCCAGCGCATGTGGGGGCCGGCGGCCAGGGCGTCGGTATACTGGGCGGGATAGAGCATCAGCAGCGCGCTGCCGCCCAGGACGCTCAATCCCACGCCGGCGGGAATGGCCAGCACGGACACAATCCGGAAGGCGGAGGAGACAATGCGGTCAGCCTCCACGGCGTCCCGGCGGGTGATGGCCGCGGCGGCGAAGGGGATCAGGCTCATGGTCACCGGGAAGACGAAGGAGGGCGGCAGGTTGATGAGATTCATGCCGAACTGGTACTGACCGAAGAGGGTGGCGGCGGAGTCCGCCAGCTCCGGAATGGTCTGGAGACGGCCCAGGACGTTGGAGGTATCCACCAGGGTGATGATGCTCATGGCGGAGTTGCTCAGCGTAATGGGAACGCCGATGGCCAGGACCTGGCGCATGATGGAACCGCTGCTCTCGGGGGTATCCAGAGACTCCGTGCGGTCCCGGTGGGTGGCCAGATACACGATCAGGAAGAGCATGGAGAGCATGGTGCCCACAGTGACACCGAAGATGGCGCCGGCGGCGCCGATGTCCAGCCCCATGCCCATCTTCAGGAGGTACCATGCCAGGGGCAGGCCGATGCACACCTTGCACAGAGCCTCCAGCACCTGGGAGATGGCGGTGGGCGTCATGTTGCCCTGGCCCTGGGTGTAGCCCCGCATACAGGCCAGCAGGCACACGCAGAACACCGCCGGGGCCAGTGCCCGGATGGGCCAGAAGCCCAGGGGCTCATGAATGAGGTCGGCCAGCTGTGCCGCGCCGAAGTACATCAGGGCGGACCCGGCCAGACCCAGCACGAAGAACAGCCAGATGGCGGTGCGGAAGATCTTGCGCTTCTGGTTCTCCCGGCCCTGGGCGTGAGCCTGGCTGGTGAGCTTGGAGATGGCCAGGGGCAAGCCGGCGGTGGAGATGGTCAGCAGCACGTTGTAAATGTTGTAGGCCACATTGAAGTAGGTTTGACCCTGGCTGCCGACGATATTCCCGAAGGGAATCTTGTAGACGGCACCGATGACTTTCACGATGGCCACTGCCGCCGCCAGCACGGCGGCACCGCCCAGGAAGGACGGCTTTTTGCTTTGTTTCGACATGAAAGGAATACCTCAAATTTCAAACTAGAATCGCGGTCCTGTCCCCAGAATATGCGCGGGTACGGACATTATACCCCGGCGCAGGCGCGTCAAACACCCGGGCGGGCATGGGTTCCCGGCGGGCCGGAAGGTTTGCTCCGGCGCCGGGGAAAACCGGAAGATCAGAGCTTGGAGCCGCACTCCCGGCAATAGGCGTCGCCCTCCCGAACGGGCGCGGCGCAGACAGGGCAGGTGTGGGCGGCTTCCTCCCGGCGGATCTGGGCCTCCAGCCCGGCGATCTGCGCCTTGAGGGCGTCCACCTCCTGGAGCTTTTGCAGCAGGATCTCGGAGTCGGTAGGATTGCCGGTGTGGGTGGCATAGAGCAGTTCACCCAGCTCCTGCAGGGCCGTGTTGATCTCGGCCTGCGTTTCTGCGATGCGGATTTTCAGCTTGGCCACACACAGCAGCTCTCCGGCCTTCTTGAGATCGGAAGAGCACACGTCTGAACTCCAGTCACATTCCTTTATCTC
>CABUDN010000076.1 GCA_902490355.1 uncultured Oscillibacter sp. | reverse complement strand
CTCTACGAAGTTTACTATTTATTATACAGGAATGACTGATATCGGTCCATCTATGGCAGGAGTTATCAGTAATCCGAAAATCTTCCTTGATGATGGCTTTGGCAGCGATCCGCCCCAGGCAGACGATGATTTTGGGGCGCAGCAAAGCGGTCTGGCGCCGGAGCCAACCGATGCAGGCGTCCTGCTCCACATTCAGGGGATCCCGGTTGTGCGGCGGGCGGCACTTGACAATGTTGGCAATGTATACCTTCTCCCGGTCCAAACCGATGATCTCCAGCATGTCATCGAGCAGCATGCCTGCTTTTCCGACAAAGGGGATGCCCTGCTCGTCCTCGTGCTGCCCGGGCCCTTCTCCAATCAGCAGAATTTTAGCCTGCCGGGAACCATCTCCGAACACCACGTGGGTACGGGTTTGTGCCAGAGCACAGCCATGGCAGTGCAGGCATTCTGATTGTAATGTTTCCCATGTATCAGCCATGAGATGGCCTCCTTTTGTAAAAACCAAAGATCCTGCAACAGGATATAAGGGGACAAACCGGCCGAAAGGCGGGGATATTGCTGTTGAAAGGCAGCAAAGACCCACCGTGCCGTGCGGCTTTTCTGAGTATTGTATCACACAAAAAATCGTGGTGCAACGGTGGGTATTTTTTTGCGGTCCGGGTACACTTTGACGGGAGGGACACACATGGAACTTTGGCTTTGGAAATTTTGGACATACAGCTTTTTGGGATTGCTGTTGGAAAAGGCGTATGCCGCCGTGGGACCTCGGAGAGGCGGTGCGCGGCGGTGCTGTCTGCTGCTGCCGCTTTGCCCGGTGTACGGGCTGGGGGTGACGGCAGTCCTGCTGCTGCCGCAGCAGCTGACGCAATCTCCACTGGGAATGGCCCTGTGGGGCGGACTCACCGCTACCGCGGTGGAATATGGTGTGCATGTATGGTATGAATGCCTTCTGGGGGTTCGTTTCTGGGATTATCAGGGCGTATGGGGAAATCTGCGGGGGCGGGTCTGCGTGCCCTTTTCTCTTGCATGGGGATTCCTTCTGGCGGCCGTGCTGCCCGGACTGGAACAGGTGCTTACCCCACTGCTGGAAAAAATCCCGCCGGAGGTCACCTATGCGGCTTTGCTGGTGTTTACCGCTGATGCCCTGCTTTCAGCCAGAGTGCTGCTGCGGGCCGGTGATCCGGAGGCGGTGCGGGTGCCGCTGGTGCGAATGCGGGAAAAGCGGGCGGCATAAAGCCTGTTAAATAAAAACCGTTCCCGTGGGCAGCAAACAGGCGCGCCCGGGGGAACGGTTTTTGGTTGGCTGAAACGATTAGGGATGTATGTGCAGCTTGTGTTTTAGCTGCCGTTTGTAACGGCACAGATGTTCCTGGCATTGGTTGCATTGAAGGGCTTGATTGCTGGATTCGAAAAACCGCTCCCGGCGGAAATGATAGGTGATTTCCCAGCGGACAAACAAGACAGCGGCAAGAATACAGGCCCAGCGGGTCAGCGGACCGGTCAGAGGCAGCAGGGGGGTACAGAGCATGAGGTAGTCCCAGTTATAAATCCGGCAGGTGGTGCAGCAGCGGTTGTGCATCATCCAGGCTTGGAAGGGACAGAAAAACAAAATGCAGATGATGTCGCATACACCGTAAAATCCTGCCAGACACACCATGGCCCTCTGGCTTAACCAGCCCAGAACGTACAGTCCAAACACCACGGCGTTGCTGATGATCCATACCGCCAGAACCACGGCCGCGCCCCGGTTGGCATGGCGGATCTCCTGCGAGGAGGGGAGATGGCCGGTAGGGCGAAACCGCCGGGCGAATTCCTTCTGACAGCCCAGGCTTTCGCTTTTGGACGGAAACAGCCGGACCGCCATGGAGAGCATCAGCAGCAGCCACACCACGCTCAGGGGGGTGACACTTCCTAAGGGCGCAGTCAGATCCGCATCGAACCGCTCGGGTGCGATCAGGGCATAGACGATGAGAAAGGCGAAGGCGGCGCTGCGGGCCGCCAGGCAGAGAAGATAGAAATGTCTCGTATGGCTGGATTTGTTCATGAAAATTCCGGTGCACTCCTTTACACGTCCAGGTGGCGCTCCAGCCACTGGCAAAGATCTTGATATACATCCTCGCGGCACGCCTCGTTGAGAATTTCGTGGCGCAGCTGGGGATAAAGACGGAGGGAGACATCCCGCACGCCTGCGCGCTGGAAACTGCGGAAAGCGGCCTGCACTCCGCGGCCGCAGCCGCCTACCGGGTCCATGGCGCCGGAGAGGAAGAGAACCGGTGTGGCCAGATTCATGTTCCGCAGGGCCAGGGGATCCCGGATCAGGCGCAGTCCGTTGAGAAGTTCCCGGAAAAGACCCACCGTGGGAATGCCCCCGCACAAAGGATCGGCCAGATAGGCGTCGACATTGGACGGGTCCAGAGACAGCCAGTCGTAGGGAGTTCGGGCGGGGGAGAAGGGCTTGTTGTAGGGGCCGAAGGCCAGACGCTCTACCAAGGGGCTGATCTGCGTCTCTCCCAAGCGGCGGCATTCGGCCCGGGCCAGAGTGCTTCCGGCGGCCAAAACAGCCGGGGACATCTGGCCGGTTCCGACCAGAATTGCCCCGTCCACGGTGCCGGGATATCGGATCAGGTAGGTCCGGGCCAGAAAAGACCCCATGGAATGCCCCAGCAGAAAAAGGGGCAGGCGGCCAAACCGTTCCCGGGCCAGGCGCCTGCAGGTGTCAAGATCGCGGGTGGCGGTTTCCCAACTGCCCGGAGGCCCCAGGTACAGGCGGGGAGCGCCGGGGATCACGGAGCTGCCGTGGCCCAGATGATCGTGTCCAATCACGGCAAAACCCCGCTGGGTGAGATAGGAGGCCAGGGGTTCGTAGCGCAGAATGTGTTCCGAGACGCCATGAGAGAGTTCCACGATGGCCCGGACGGGGACCGCCGGAATCCACGCCGCTGCGTGGATGGAGGTTTTCCCATCTGCGGAGAGGAAGGAAAATTCCTGTTTCTCCATGGAAAACGACACCTCCTTATGCTATACTCCTTAATATGACAGTTTACCACACCCTTGGCGGAAATACCAGAGGAGGTTTGCAGATGGAAACCTATGTCGTAGCGCTGGACCAGGGAACCACGACGTCCCGGGCCATTTCCTTCAATCAGGCGGGAGAGATTGTTTCCCGTGCCCAGTACCCCTTCCGCCAGATCTATCCCCAGCCCGGCTGGGTAGAACATGATCCCATGGAGATCTGGTCCACACAAAAACGGGCTTTGGCGGAGGCGGTGGGGCATACCGACTCCAAACAGATTGCCGCCATCGGCGTCACCAATCAGCGGGAGACCACGATCCTCTGGGACCGAACCACAGGGGAGCCGGTCTACAATGCCATTGTCTGGCAGTGCCGCCGCACGGCGCCCATCTGTGACTGGATGAAGCGGGAGGGCCTGGGGGACCTGGTGGCGGAACGGACGGGTCTGCTGATAGACGCTTACTTTTCCGGTACCAAGCTCAAGTGGCTGCTGGATGAGATCCCCGGTGCCCGGGAGCGGGCACAGAGGGGAGAGCTGTGTGCCGGCACCGTGGACAGCTGGCTCATTTGGCGGCTGACCGGCGGCCGGGCCCATGTGACGGATTATTCCAATGCCTCCCGGACCATGCTCTTCAATATCCATACACTGGAATGGGATGCGGAGCTGTGCCGGATTCTGGATATTCCCATGAGCTTGCTGCCCCAGCCCCGGCCCAACAGTGAGGTCTACGGGTATGTGGCGGAAAACATACCGGGGCTGGAAGCCCTGGCGGGGATTCCCATCTGCGGCAGTGCCGGGGATCAGCCCGCGGCACTGTTCGGCCAGGCCTGCTTTGCCCCGGGACAAGCCAAAAATACCTATGGAACCGGCTGCTTTACGTTGATGAATGTGGGGGAGCAGGCAGTGCGGTCCGGTGCGGGACTGGTCACATCGGTGGCCTGGTCTGTGAACGGCCGGACGACCTATGCGCTGGAGGGCAGTGTGTTCAATGCCGGCAGCACAATTCAGTGGCTGCGGGATGAGCTGGGGCTGATTGCTTCGGCACCGGAATGCGACCGCCTGGCGGAAAGTGTGCCGTCTTCCGGCGGGGTCTATATTGTCCCGGCGTTTACGGGATTGGGGGCGCCGTACTGGGATATGTATGCCCGGGGAACCATGGTGGGTCTGACCCGGGGGACGACCCGGGCGCATTTGGCCCGGGCGGTGCTGGATTCCATTGCCTTTCAGGTGACGGATCTGGTGCGGGTGATGAATCAGGATGCGCCTTGCCCGCTGACGGTGCTGCGGGTGGACGGCGGCGCATCGGTCAGCGATATCCTGATGCAGACCCAGGCGGATCTGCTGCGTCTGCCGGTGGACCGGCCTGCCCAGGTGGAGACCACTGCCTTTGGTGCGGCTGCGCTGGCAGGACTGGCGGCAGGTGTCTGGGGAAGCCTGGAGGAACTGACGGGACTGCGCCGCAGCCAGCATGTGTTCCTTCCGCAGCGAGAGGAAGCGGCCTGCGCGGCGGATTATCACCAGTGGCGCCGCGCGGTGGAGCGGGCCCGGGATTGGGTGGAGAGCGTTTGATGGAACGGAAATTTTGTTGCGTTCCACAGGAAAATAGGGTATACTGATTGCAAAGCGCAGGGAAGCGCTGAAAGAGCAATCAGGCGGCATTTGCCGCAGATGAAAGGGGATTACCAAGATGGCTTTTTTCGATGAGTTGACCAAGAAGGCAAAAGATGTGGCCGCTGTGGCTGCGGATCGGGCAAAGGACGCTGCCGAAGTGGCAAAGGGGGCCGCTGAGGTTGCCAAGATCAATATGGCAATTGCCGGCGAACAGCGGGAGATTGATAAGAATTACCGTACCATCGGCGAGTGGTTCGTCAGCGAATATGAGGGCCAGATCCCCGACGCGGTGCGGGAGCTGGTGGATGCCGTGACGGCATCCAAGGCCAAAATTGCGGAGCTGGAGGCCAGCAAGCCCGCCCGGGAAGAAGAGCCGGTGGTGGAGGTTTCCATGCAGAAGAAGTGTCCCATCTGCGGTGCGGAGTCTGACAGCAAGTTCTGCCCCCACTGCGGTGCCCCGATGGGTGAGTAATCCTCGCGGACAGCGGGGAATGGGCCGGTCCCGGAACGGGACCGGCCTGTTTGTGTGAAGAGAGGAAGGAAACCAATCGGCAATGGAACCGTATGAATTGATCCGCTCCCGCCGCCGGACTATGGCTCTGGAGATCACGGGAGACTGCCGGGTGCTGGTGCGGGCGCCCATGCATGTGACGCAGGCGGAGGCGGATGCGTTTTTCAACCGGCATGGGGACTGGGTGGCCCGCCATTTGGAGCGGCAGCGCCAGAGGGCCTCTGCCCTGCCGCCGCCTCCTACCCGAGAGGAGATCCGGGGGCTGAAGGCCCGGGCGCAGGCAGTGCTGCCGGGAAAGGTGGCATATTGGAGCCAAAGGACCGGGCTGGTGCCTTCGGGCGTGAAGATTACCACGGCGCGGAAGCGCTACGGCAGCTGCAGCGGAACCAACGGCCTGTGCTTTTCCTGCTTTTTGATGAACTGCCCCGAAGAGGCGGTGGATCTGGTGGTGGTCCATGAGCTGTGCCATATCCGGGAAAAGAACCATGGTCCGGGATTCTATGCCCTGCTAAGCCAATATTTGCCGGATTACCGGGAGCGCAAAAAACTGCTGCAATAAAAAACCATCCCCGCGGCAACGCCGCGGGGATGGTTTTTTTATAACAGGGCGGAGGCAGCCAACAGTACGATCAGGCCCAGGACATTGGCCAGCAGGAAAAGTCCCAGGTACCGTCCCGGCTTTGCGCCGGGAGACCGGAAGTAAAATTTCAGGGAGATGAGGCTGGCCAGGGAGGCGATGGGGGTTCCCAGACCGCCGATGTTCACGCCTTCCAGCAGAGGCTGCCAATTGTCCGTAAAGCCGGAGAGCAGCACCGCCGCCGGGACATTGCTGATGACCTGGCTGGTGAGCACGGCGGTCAGGCAGGTGCTGCGTTCCAGAAGAGACTGTAAAACAGTGTGGACGGCATCGATCCGCCCCAGATTGCCGGAGACGATGAAAAAGCATACGAAGGTAACCAGCAGTCCGAAGTCCAGTTCCTTCAAAATGGAGAACTCGACGACGGCGATGACGGCCAGCACCACCACGGTCATGATGCCGTAAGGCAGAATCCGGAATACCGTCAGCAGGCACAGGGCAAACAGCAGCAGATAGATGCCCAGCTTTTTGGGGGAGCGGATGGGGGCCTCCTCCAGGTCCGGAACCGGAAGCGTCCGGGGCAGTACCGGGATGGCAGCTGCGGTAAGACCGACCAGACTGATTGCGGTCAGCGGCAGCATCACGGCGAAAAAGGACCCGGCCGTGAGATTGTATGCGCCGTAGAGATAGAGATTCTGGGGATTGCCCACCGGGGTGGCCATGCTGCCCAGGTTGGCCGCCATGGTCTGAAGAACCAGAATCATGGCAGCGCGGTCCCGGCAGCCGATCTGGTCCAGGAGCAGCAGGGTGAAGGGGACGAAGGTCAGCAGCGCCACATCGTTGGTGACCAGCATGGAGGTGAAGAAGGGCAGCAGTACCAGAATGACGCCTAAGATCCGGCCTCCGCTGCTGCGGCGCAGCAAAGCTGCCGCCAGGAATTCAAAAGCGCCGCACCGGCGCACACCGGCAACGACCGCCATCAGGCATGCCAGCAGGCACAATACCCGCAGATCGATGTATCCGGGATAGGCGCCGTCCGGCGGGACCGCCAGCATCGTGGCGGCGGCACAGAGAGCGGAGATGCACAGGACGGTTTCTTGTTTGAAAAATGCACGCAGACGTGCAGCCATGGTGGGTTCCTCCCATAATTTTGAAGTCTGGGAGGTAGAATATCACACGCGGCACCTTTTTGCAAGGGCTTCTGACGGCTTCATCCGGCTGACGGTTGACTTTTTGCGGCGGAATGGATACAATAGGAACTCAGTGAAAACCGCGAATGCAGCAGAGTATTCATTATAATCATATAGAGATGTAAAGGATTGAGACTATGGCACAGGATAAAAGACAAGTGGACGCCATTACCGCGCGGGACGTGGACTTTGCCCAGTGGTATACCGACGTGTGCAAAAAGGCGGAACTGATTGACTACACATCCGTCAAAGGTATGTTCATCTATCGTCCCTATGGATACGCCATTTGGGAGAACATTCAGCAGGAGCTGGACCGCCGCTTCAAGGCTACGGGCCATGAAAACGTCTACCTCCCGGTGCTGATTCCCGAATCCCTGCTCCAGAAGGAGAAGGATCACGTGGAGGGCTTCGCTCCGGAGTGCGCCTGGGTGACCATGGGCGGCAGTGAGAAGCTGGAGGACCGGCTGTGTGTCCGTCCCACCTCTGAGACGCTTTTCTGCGAGCACTACGCCAATATCATCCACTCCTGGCGGGATCTGCCCAAGCTGTACAACCAGTGGTGCAGCGTGTTGCGCTGGGAGAAGACCAGCCGTCCCTTCCTGCGCCACCGGGAATTCCTGTGGCAGGAGGGGCACACCATGCATGCCACCGAGGAGGAGGCCCGGCAGGAGACCATGCAGATGCTGGGCATCTATGCCGACTTCATGGAAAACTATCTGGCCATGCCGGTCATCCGTGGCCGCAAGACCGATAAGGAGAAGTTCAACGGCGCTGAGGAGACCTACACCGTGGAGTGCATGATGCACGACCACAAGGCCCTGCAGGCCGGTACCAGCCACTATTTCGGCGACGGCTTTGCCAAGGCGTTTGACATCACCTTCACCGGAAAAGACAATCAGCTCCATCATCCCCATCAGACCAGCTGGGGCGTTTCCACCCGGATGATCGGCGGTATCATTATGACCCACGGCGATGACAACGGCCTGGTGCTTCCGCCCCGGGTGGCGCCGGTTCAGGCGGTGGTGATCCCTGTGGCAGCCCACAAGCCCGGCGTGCTGGACGCTGCCGCGCAGCTGCGTGACCGGCTGCTGAATGCCGGCGTACGCACCAAGATGGACGATTCCGACAACTCTCCCGGCTGGAAGTTTGCCGAGTATGAGATGAAGGGTGTGCCTCTGCGTGTGGAGATCGGCCCCAAGGATCTGGAGAAGGGCCAGTGCGTCATCGCCCGCCGGGACACCGGTGAGAAGACCTTCGTTCCCCTGACGGAGCTGGAGCAGACCGTCAAGACGATGCTGGATGCCATCCATGACAATATGTATGCCATGGCACTTAAGAACCGGGAGGAGAACACCTTCGACATCAAGACTCCGGAAGAGGCCAAGGCCATCGTGGAGGGCAAGGGCGGCTTCCTGCGCTCCAAGTGGTGCGGCTCTCTGGAATGCGAGATGGCCATGAAGGAGCGGGCCGGCGTCAGCTCCCGCTGCATGCCTCTGGCCCAGTCCGGCACCGAGGGCGTGTGCCCCGTGTGCGGAAAGCCCTGCACCACCGATATCTACTGGGGCGTGGCTTACTGAGCAACATCTGCAAAACGGCCGTCTCGCTTGCGGGACGGCCGTTCTTGTCGGTTTTTGACTAGCTTGGAAGAGCGGCAAAAGGCCCTGTTGGAGCGTGTCGGAATGGGATTTGGAGTTTCACAAAAAAAGATTGAAATTTTCATGAAAAACGGAGAAATTCCTCTTGACAATGGAGAAAGTTTCTTATATTATAAGTAGGTCCGCGCGGGAAGGGTACACCCCGCCGCGTGGTCATGCGATGAACCGGGAGATTGCTCGAAAGAGGTAACTTCCGGGGAGTATGTCCGATAATCGGGCGGCTGAGAAAGATCTGTACGTTGCGTAGATCGCCACGCCATGATCAGTTACCGGCCGTAGGTCTCCTGCGCCGGTATTTTTCATGAGCAGGAATGATACGCACGGTTAAGCGTATAGAAAAACTTCTCTCGCCGTAGGTCGTCGAGACTGCGTGAAACTACCTACGAAATCAGGAGGAAACAACCATGGCACAGAAAGAAATGATCCGCATTCGTCTGAAGGCCTATGACCACCAGGTCATCGACCAGAGCGCAGAAAAGATCGTGGAGACCGCCAAGCGCACCGGCGCTGAGGTTTCCGGTCCCATCCCCCTGCCCACCAAGAAGGAGATCGTCACCATCCTGCGGGCCGTGCACAAGTACAAGGACAGCCGTGAGCAGTTCGAGCGCCGCACCCACAAGAGACTGATCGATATCACCAAGTCCTCTCCCAAGACCGTGGAAGCCCTGATGGCTCTGGAGCTGCCCGCCGGTGTGGAGATCGAAATCAAGCTGTAAGGCTGGTTTTCCACAGGACACCATTTAAAATGTTTGCTGCCATGTCCGCCGACTTGCGAGGCGGACGGGTCATGTCGGCAGAGCAATGCGGCGGAACCCAACCGCTCGTATCTAAGCCGACCAATAACCTTTAAGGAGGAAAATACATGAAAGCGATCATCGGCAAAAAAGTGGGCATGTCCCAGATTTTTGACGAGAACGGCCATGTGATTCCCGTCACCGTCATCGAGGCGGGACCCTGCACGGTCGTCCAGAAGAAGACTGCTGAGAAGGAAGGCTATGCCGCCGTCCAGCTGGGCTTTGAAGACGTTGCCGAGCGCAAGCTCAGCAAGCCCGAGATGGGCCACCTGAACAAGGCTGGCGTCAGCCCCAAGAAGTACCTGCGTGAGTTTGACCTGGAGAACGCTGCTGAGCTCAACATCGGCGACGTGGTCAAGGCTGACACCTTCAAGGTCGGCGATTTCGTCGACATCACCGGTACCAGCAAGGGCCACGGCTACGCCGGCGTTATCAAGCGCCACGGTGCTCACCGGCTCAAGGAGACCCACGGTACCGGCCCTGTTCACCGTCACGCTGGCTCCATGGGCTCTTCCACCGATCCTTCCCGTATCTTCAAGGGCAAGATCGGCGCCGGCCACATGGGTGTGGATCAGGTCACGGTTCAGAACCTGAGCGTTGTGAAGGTTGACCCCGAGCTGAACATGCTGGTTGTCTGCGGTGCCGTTCCCGGCCCCAAGGGCGGTCTGGTCACCATCAAGAGCACGGTCAAGGTCCACAAGGTCAAGCAGGCTGGTGCTGACATCAGCAAGAACCCGCAGAAGGCTTCCGGCCGCAACCCGCAGAAGGCTTCCGCCAGAAACAAGTAAGAAAGGGGTGCTTGAGTAAATGTCTTCCATCAAAGTTTTGAACATGGCCGGCGCTGAGGTCGGCACTGTTGAATTGAACGACGCCATCTTCGGCATCGAGCCCAACGAAGTCGTCGTCCACGAGGTCGTCAAGAACCACCTCGCCAACTGCAGACAGGGCACCCAGAGCGCCCTGACCCGCGCCGAGGTTTCCGGCGGCGGCAAGAAGCCCTGGCGTCAGAAGGGCACCGGCCACGCCCGTCAGGGCAGCACCCGTGCTCCTCAGTGGACCCACGGCGGCATCGTGTTCGCTCCCAAGCCCCGGGATTACAGCTATGTCCTCAACAAGAAGGTCAAGCGCCTGGCGCTCAAGTCCGTTCTCTCCGCTAAGGCGGCTGAGGGCAAGCTGGTTGTGATTGACTCCATCAAGATGGACGCCATCAAGACCGCTGAGTTCCGCAAGTTCCTCAACGCTGTGAACGTCGACGGCAAGGCCGTGGTGGTCACTCCCGCTGTGGATAGCGTCATCGTCAAGAGCGCCCGGAACATCCCCGGCGTGCTGACCACTCCCGCTGTGCAGCTGAATGTCTATGACATTGTCAACGCCCAGTACCTGGTGGTGGATCAGACCGCCCTCGCAAAAATCGAGGAGGTGTACGCGTAATGGCTACCGCATACGACATCATCATCCGTCCCATCATTACCGAGCGTGCCATGTCCGGCGCTGCCGACAAGAAGTATGTGTTCGAGGTTGCCCGGGACGCTGGTAAGATTGAGATTAAGAAGGCTGTTGAGGAGATCTTCGGCGTGAAGGTTGCTTCCGTCAACACCCTGACGGTGCCCGGCAAGGAAAAGCGCCTGGGCGCCGGCCGCCCCGGCATGACCCGGACCTGGAAGAAGGCCTATGTCCAGCTGACGGCGGATTCCAAGACCATTGAGTTCTTCGAAGGCATGGTCTGATAACGGAAGGAGAGTAAAGCGATATGTCTATCAAAACTTTTAAGCCCACGACTCCCTCCAGGCGTCAGATGACGGTCTCCGGCTTCGACGGCATCGATAAGAAGGCCAAGCCCGAGCCCAGCCTGCTGGAGCCCCTGAAGAAGAGTTCCGGCCGCAACAGCTACGGCCGCATCACCGTCCGTCATCGCGGCGGCGGCAACAAGCGCAAGTACCGTGTGATCGACTTCAAGCGCGACAAGATTGGCTCCGCCACCGTGCTGCGTCTGGAGTACGATCCCAACCGCAGCGCCAACATCGCCCTGATTCAGTATGAGGACGGCGAGAAGCGCTACATCCTGGCGCCTCTCGGCCTGAAGGCCGGCCACAAGATCATGACCGGTCCCGACGCCGATATCCTGCCCGGCAATGCGCTGCCCATCGCCAACATCCCCGTTGGTACTGTGCTGCACAACATCGAGCTGCATCCCGGCAACGGTGCCCAGCTGGTTCGCGCTGCCGGCACTGCTGCTCAGCTGATGGCGAAGGAAGGCAACGACGCTCAGATCCGTATGCCCTCCGGCGAGGTCCGCATTGTGCGTACCAACTGCTACGCCACCATCGGTCAGGTGGGCAACATCGAGCACGAGAACATCAACAT
>CABUDN010000075.1 GCA_902490355.1 uncultured Oscillibacter sp. | reverse complement strand
GATACGGCGACCACCGAGATCTACACTCTTTCCCTACACGACGCTCTTCCGATCTGCCTGTGTGATGGGACTGAGCTACGAGCTGTTTGTCTTTCCCAACAGCTTCGCGCCTGCCGGGATCAACGGCCTGACCACCATGATCCAATATCTGTTCCACATCAACATCGGCTATCTGTCTCTGCTGATCAACCTGCCGCTGATTCTGCTGGCGTGGACGAAGCTGGACCCGGACTTTGCACGCAAGAGTCTGGCATTCGTGCTGGTGTTTTCCGCTGTGACGCTGGTGCTGGGGCGGATGGACCTGAGCGGAATCGCCTATGACACCGGCTCCTCCGCCATTCTGGGGCCCGTGGCGGCCGGTGTCATCAGCGGCGCCGTGTACGGCGTGGTACTCCGGCAAAACGGCTCCACCGGCGGCACGGACATCATTGCCGCCTGGGTGCGGAAAAAACACCCGGAGGCCAGTCTGGTCTGGGTGATCTTCATCCTCAACGCCTCGGTGGCGGTGCTGTCCTTCTTCGTCTACGGCTGGCAGTTCGAGCCGGTGATCCTCTGCCTGCTCTACTGCTACCTCAGCTCCCGCATCAGCGACGGCATTCTCAAGGGCGTCAAGTCGGCGCTGAAATTTGAAGTGGTGACCCGGGAGCCGGAGGCCCTCTCCCGGCGGCTTTTGCAGGAGCTCCACCACGGCGTTACGGTGCTCCAGGGCGAGGGCATGTACTCCGAAACTCCCCGGGCCGTGCTGATCTGCGTGGTCAACCGCCATCAGATCGTCCGGTTCCAGGAGATCCTCTCGGAATTCCCCGACGCCTTCTCCTATGTCTCCACGGTCAATGAACCCCTGGGCAATTTCAAAAAAGTGGCATGAAAAAACCGCGCGAAGCGATTGCTTCGCGCGGTTTTGATTTTGTTTACAGTCCCCGCCACTCTTCGGGCCGCAGGCGGCTGAGGTCATGCTCCGCCGCATCGATGGTCCGCAGCATGGCGTCCCGATCCTGATTGAGCGTCCCCTTGAGCACCAGGTAGTTGCTGGCGTGGTTCATCCGGAACACGCTGCCGGGACTGTCCAGATGCTCCATCAGCAGCCTGGTCTCCTTGAGCACCTGGGGCTGGTTGAGCAATTGGAACTTGCCCTCATGGAGCCAGTCATACAACGGCGTCTCCGGCTCCACCATCAGCGTCAGCATGCCGATATACTCCGGATTCATGGCGTTAAAGGCCTTGGCCGTCTCAATGGCATGAGACTCCAGCAGCTCCGGACCGCCCAAACCGGTAATGGCCGTGACGGAAAGCGCAATCCCGCAGGCACGGACCTTCTGGCCCATCTCCACAATGTGGGCAGCGGTGTGGCCCTTGTGCATAAAGGTCAGAACCTCGTCGCAGCCGGACTCCAGGCCCATATAGACCATGGTCAGTCCCTTGGCCCGCAGGGTGCGCAGCTCCTCCTCCGTCCGGATCTGAATGCTGGAGGGAGAGGCATAGCTGGTGACCCGCTGGCACTCGGGAAACAGCTCCCGCACTGTGTCCAGAATCACATACAGCTCCTCCGCCTTGCGCACCAGGGCATCGCCGTCCGCCAGGAACACTTTGTCCACATGGCGGTACATCTTCCGGGCCATGTGGAAATCCTCCAGGATTTCCTGCAGTGGCCGCAGGGCGAAGCGCTTTTCCTTGTACATGCTGCAAAACGCGCAGGTATTGTGGCTGCATCCGTAGGTCACCTGGACAATGAGACTGTACGCCTCAGAGGGCGGACGGTAAACGCTGCCGTAATATCTCATACGCCCAGCTTCTCCAGTGCCGCCATCTTCAGGCACACGCACAGCACCTCAATGGCCTTCTCCAGCTCCTCCACCGGAGGCAGGGAGGGCGCAATGCGCAGGTTGCTGTCCTGCGGATCCTTGCCGTAGGGGAAGGTGGCGCCGGCCCCGGTGAGCGTCACGCCCAGCTCCTTGCACAGGGCCCAGGTCCGCTTGGCGGTACCGGGCATGGCGTTGAGGGAGATGAAGTAGCCGCCCTTGGGACGCTCCCAGCGGGCGATGTCCAGAGGCGCGATCTCCCGGTCCAGAGCGTCCAGCACGGCGTGGAACTTGGGGCCCAGGATGGCCGCGTGCTTCTTCATCAGCTCCAGGGTGTGGGCCTTGTTCTGAAGATAGAGCACATGGCGCTGCTGGTTGACCTTATCGAAGCTGATGATCTGCACGGTCAGCAGCTTTTCCAGATAGCGCAGGTTCTCCACAGAAGAGGCAAAGCAGGACACACCGGCGCCGGGCAGGGTGATCTTGGACGTGGAAGCAAACTCGATGACCATATCCGGGCTGCCGGCATCGGCGCAGGCCTGGAGGATATCGGGGAATTCCACGTACTCCCCTTCAAACTCATGGACGCAGTAGGCGTTATCCCACATGATGGTGAAGTCCGGCGCGGCGGGCTTCAGGGCGGCCATGCGGCGCACCGTCTCATCGGAATAGATCACGCCGTCGGGGTTGGAGTACTTGGGCACACACCAGATGCCCTTGACCGCAGGATCCTTCACCGCCTCTTCCACAGCATCCATATCCGGGCCGGTGCTGGTCATGGGAATGGTAATCATCTCAAAGCCGAAGGACTCCGTAATCATGAAATGACGGTCATAGCCGGGAGCCGGGCACAGCCACTTGATGGTCTCTTCCCGGCACCAGGGGCGGGGGCTGTGCAGCAGGCCATGGGTATAGGCCTTGGAAATGGTATCATACATCAGCTGCAGGCTGGCGTTGCCGCCCACAAACACCTGCTCGCTCCGGCAGCCCAGAATCTCGGCAAAGAGCTCCTTGGCAGCAGGCAGGCCGGACATCTCGCCGTAGTTGCGCACGTCAATCCCGCCGGAGAGAAAGTCCTCGGGCTTTTCCATCAGGTTGAAGATCACATCGGACACCATGTCCAGCTGGGCCTTTCCGGGCTTGCCCCGGGCCATGTTCAGGCTCAGGTTCTGCGCCTTGATGGCGTCAAATTCTTTCTGCAGGCGGGCATACTCCGCCTTCCGCTCTTCGGCGGTCATCTGAGGATATGCGGTCATATTATCGGTCCTTTCCATCGGAAATATCACACATTTATATAGTATATCGATTTCCTTCGTCACTTTCAAGAATAAATCTCTTTCATCGGAAATAAAGTTTCCATTTTTGGCATTCTTATGGAAATTCCGCCCCATTTTGCGGGTTCTTTTTCTGCTGTGTTCCGAAATCCGCGCGGAGAAGTTCCGGCGGAAGGACTCCTCCATCCTATGCTTCAAGCCTGTACACCGGTTCGGCCCCGCAGCAATCTCCTGTTTTCCTTCATTCCGTTCATTTTCTTTTTCAAAAAAGCGTGCTATAATGGTGATAAAAATGTGTAAAAATTAAATTGGTGAGGGGGAGCATTATGGACGAACAGCAGGAGCAAAAATTTCAGCAGATGACGACCGAACCGGTGGGGCAGCTGATCGGACACCTGGCACTGCCGTGTATCATCAGCATGCTGGTCACCGCCTTTTACAACATGGCCGACACCTTTTTTGTCGGCATGCTGAAAAGCAACAGCGCCACCGGCGCGGTGGGCGTGGTCTTTTCCCTCATGGCCATCATTCAGGCCGTGGGCTTCTTCTTCGGCCACGGCAGCGGCAACTTCATCTCCCGGGAACTGGGCAAGCACCACTATGAAGAAGCCTCCAACATGGCTGCCACCGGCTTTTTTACCGCTCTGGCCGCCGGTGCCCTGATCTGCCTGCTGGGTCAGATCTTTCTGGAACCCCTGGCCTATCTGCTGGGCTCCACCCCCACCATTTTGCCCTACGCCACTGCTTACCTGCAGGTGATCCTGCTGGGGGCGCCGTGGATGACCGCCTCTCTGGTGCTCAACAACCAGCTGCGCTTTCAGGGCAGCGCCGCCTACGCCATGGTGGGCATCACCAGCGGCGCGGTGCTCAACATCGGCCTGGACCCTCTGCTGATCTTCGTCTTCGACATGGGCGTGGCCGGGGCGGCCTGGGCCACCATCATCAGCCAGTTTCTCAGCTTCTGCCTGCTGCTGGCCGGCTGCGCCCGGGGCGGAAACCTGCGCATCCGGATTTCCCGCTTCCAGTGCAAGTGGTCCTATTTCCGCATGATCATCCGGGGCGGCCTGCCCTCCCTGGCCCGGCAGGGTCTGGCCAGCGTGGCTACCATCTGCCTCAATCAGGCCGCCGGTCCCTTTGGTGACGCCGCCATCGCCGCCATGGGCATTGTCCAGCGCATCACCACCTTCGGTGCTTCCGCCATGATCGGCTTTGGGCAGGGCTTCCAGCCGGTGTGCGGCTTCAACTACGGCGCCCGCCTGTACAGCCGGGTCAAGCAGGGCTTTTCGTTCTGCGTCAAAACCTCCACCGTCTTTCTTTTGATCGTCGGCGTTCTGGGCTTTGTCTTTGCCCCGGAACTGGTGGCCCTCTTCCGGGATGATCCCGACGTGGTGGCCTGCGGCGCCGCCGCGCTGCGCTTCCAGTGTGTCACCTTCTTCTTCCAGAGCTGGATTGTCATGAGCAATATGATGCTCCAGACCATCGGCCGCACTGGACCGGCCACCTTCCTGGCCATGGCCCGCCAGGGCATCTTCTTCGTCCCCCTGGTGTGGATTCTCACCGCCCTGCTGGGCATGCCGGGACTCCAGATGTCCCAGGCCGTATCCGACGCCTGCACCCTGGCCTGCGCCATTCCCATTCAGCTTCGGGTCCTGCGGCAGATGTCCGCCATGCCGGAAGCCACGCTTCCATCCGCCTGATCCGTTTTCCACAATGAAACAAAAAGAATCCCGGGGATGCTCAGCGGCATCCCCGGGATTTTTTGTTGGAATGTTTTTACTTGCAGAAGTCCTTGGCCACTTCCACAATGTGCTCGGCACTCAGGCCGAACTGCTTGAGCAGCGCCGCAGCGGGTCCGGAATGGCCGAACTCGTCGTTGACGCCGATCCGGCGCACGGGGGTGGGGCACTTCTCGCTCAGCAGAGCGCACACAGCCTCGCCCAGGCCGCCGATGATGTTGTGCTCCTCGCAGGTGATGACCTTTCCGCACTTCTGGGCCACCTGGAGCACCAGCTCCTCATCCAGGGGCTTGATGGTGCACAGATTCACCACGCAGGCGGAAATGCCTTCCTCGGCCAAAGTCTTGGCAGCCTCCACAGCCTCGGCCACCATCAGTCCGGTAGCCAGAATGGCCACATCGGTGCCCTCCCGGAGCACCTCGCCCTTGCCGATGGCAAAGGAGAACGTAGCCTCGTCGTGGATCACAGGCACGGCCAGACGGCCAAAGCGCAGGTACACAGGACCCTGGTGCTCATAGGCGGCACGGACAGCGGCACGGGCCTCCACATCATCGGACGGGCACATAACCACCATGCCGGGGATGGAGCGCATCAGGGCGAAGTCCTCGCAGCACTGGTGAGACGCGCCGTCCTCGCCCACGGAGATGCCGCCGTGGGTGGCGCCGATTTTGACATTCAGATGGGGATAGCCCACACTGTTGCGGATCTGCTCAAAGCCGCGGCCCGCCGCAAACATGGCAAAGCTGGAGGCAAAGGGTACCAGCCCCATGGTGGAGGCGCCGGCAGCGGCCACAATCATATCCGCCTCGGCAATGCCGCAGTCAAAATGCCGGTCGGGAAACGCCTTTTTGAATACGCCGGTCTTGGTGGCGCCGGCCAGGTCCGCATCAAATACGATCAGATCCTCATGCTCAGCTCCCAGCTCCTTGAGGGCATTGCCGTAGCTGTCCCGGGTGGCGATCTTCTTCACGTCTGCCATGTCACATTCCCTCCACTTCTGCCAGCTGAGCGGAAAGCTCCTTCATGGCGATCTCATATTCCTCATCGTTGGGCGCCTTTCCGTGCCAGCCGGCCTGGTTCTCCATGTAGCTGACACCCTTGCCCTTGACGGTCTTCATCACGATGGCAAAGGGCACATCCTTGGTGGCCCGTGCCTTGGCGAACGCGGCTTCCATCTGGTCAAAGTCATGCCCGTCGATCTCCACCGTCTCCAGGCCAAAGGCCCGCAGCTTCTCGGCGATGGGATAGGGATTCATGACGTCGGCCACATTGCCGTCAATCTGCAGTCCATTGTTATCCACAATTACACACAGGTTGTCCAGCTTATAGTGATGGGCAAACATCAGAGCCTCCCAGACCTGGCCCTCCTGAATCTCACCGTCGCCCAGCAATGCATATACCCGGCACTGACGGCCCTGGTACTTGGCGGCCAGCGCCATACCGGCGGCGGCAGAAATGCCCTGGCCCAGAGAGCCGGTGGACATATCCACACCGGGCGTGAGATTCATATTGGGATGGCCCTGCAGGTGGCTGCCGATATGCCGCAGCGTCAGCAGATCCTCCTCGGGGAAAAAGCCCCGCAGCGCCAGCGCCGCATACAGGCCCGGTGCCGTATGGCCCTTGGAGAGCACGAAGCGGTCCCGATCCTCCCAATGGGGATTGGCCGGATCCACCCGCAGCTCCCGAAAATACAGATAGGCAAACAGATCCGCCGCGGACAAACTGCCGCCCGGATGGCCGGCCTTGGCCGCGTGGGTGCCCTTGATGACCCCCATCCGGACCTTGCAGGCCGCAGCTGCCAGCTGCTTTTTTTCACTCGTTGTCATAAACGTCCTCCTTTTCCGGTTTCAAACCTGAGGATAAACCACGTCCTTCATTATATGCCGGAATCCGGAAAAACACAAGAGTCAAGCCATGGCTGCCGGCGCAAATCTCTCGTTTCAAACCGGCAGATCGGTAATTTCCAGCCCCTGGCGCATGGCATACTCCATGGTATACCGAGTGCCGCCGGGGGAACCGTCAAAGGCCGCGATCAGCAGCGCGGCATGGTCCACCATGTACCGGTCCCGGCGCAGCATGCACCCGGCGGTATACTCCCGTGACACCACGGTCTCCAAATCACACGCCGCCACCAAACGCGCATGGCGCAGCTGCTGCTCCCGGGGCCAGCCTTCCGTCTGAGTGGGGCAGGGCAATGCCGCCTCCACCGTCACATCCGGGTACCGCTCCCGCAGGGCCAGCGCCGCTTCGCAGAAATACAAATCACATCCCAGGGCCATCCCGCAGATAAAGTGCCGGTATCCGCTCTCATAGGCCGCCTCCAGAGCATCGGCAATCCGCGCCTTCAGATGCAGGCACCGGGCATCTGTCTCGTCAAATCCCCAGGGGAGCTTGGCCGGACGATGGCCGGTAAAACAGCAGCTTTCCTGTCTGGCCGGCATCCGCAATCCCTCCCTTTCCCTTTTTTCTCCAGTATAGAACATCTGTTTGTTTTTGTAAAGGGTCACTTTTCCGGAAATAGGGGTTGCATTTTGTGTTGGGCTGTCGTATACTGTTTGCGGAACACAACTGAATTCTTTGTCTTCAGGGCGGGGTGCAAGTCCCCACTGGCGGTACAGTCCGCGACCGGCTGCCCCTTGGGCATCCGCTGACCCGGTGCAACTCCGGGACCAACAGTATAGTCTGGATGGAAGAAGATGAGAGCGGCAGGGCCGCGCATTGTCATGCGCTTCTTTGTTGCTGGTTCACCTTGGAGAAGTCAAAGCGTCCAGGGTGATTCCAAGCCATACAAAGGAGTGTATTTTTTATGTCTGAACCCAATGTCAATGCCATTCCCATGGCCCGTCAAAAGGGCAATGTTAAGCAAATGGTGTCTCTGGCCATGATCTGCGCCATCGCTTTTGTGGTGATGCTGCTGAGCAAAATGCTCCCGCAGGTCTACACTTTCTTGCAGCTGGATGTGAAGGACACCGTCATCTGTATCGGCGGCTTTGTCTTCGGTCCCGTGGCCGCGGCGGCCGTTTCCATCATCGTGCCCCTGCTGGAGATGTTCTTTGCCAGCGACACCGGCCCCATCGGCTTCATCATGAACGTCCTGGCCACCGCCTCCTTCTGCTGCACGGCCTCCTTCGTTTACAAGAAGGTCCACACCAAGAAGGGCGCCATTGTGGGCCTGACCCTGGGCGTGGTGATGCTCACCGCCGTCATGCTGCTGTGGAACTACCTCATCACCCCCATCTATCAGGGCCTGCCCCGGGAAACTGTGGCCGCTATGCTGCCCACCGTTTTCCTGCCCTTCAACGTGGTCAAGGGCGGCCTCAACATGGCGCTGATCCTGGTGCTCTACAAGCCTGTGGTTACCGCCCTGCGCAAGGCCCGGCTGGTTCCCGAATCCCAGGCTTCCACCCAGTCCCGCAAGCTGGGCGCCGGCTATCTGCTCTTCTCCCTGGCTCTGCTGGCGACCTTCGTCACCATCGCCCTGGTCCTCATGGGCATTCTGTAAAGTCTCTTCCCTTCGGAGCGGCGCACAGCTGTGCGCCGCTCCTTTTGCTTTTCAATTCCGAACAAACGTGCTATACTAAGCGTATCCATTTCCGAAGAAAGGAGGCGGCATCATGGACCGCATCATTCTGCACTGTGACCTCAACTGCTTCTATGCCTCCGTGGAACTGCTCAGCCACCCTGAGCTGCGGGACGTCCCCACAGCGGTATGCGGTGACCCCGCCTCCCGGCACGGCATCATTCTGGCCAAGAACGAGCCTGCCAAACGCTGCGGCGTGCAGACGGCGGAGACCATCTGGCAGGCCCGGAAGAAGTGTCCCGGCCTGGTGCTGCTGCCCCCTCATCACGCCCTCTACCGGGAGTACTCCCACCGGGTCAACGCCCTGTACGACGAATACACCGACCTGGTAGAGCCCTTCGGCATCGACGAAAGCTGGCTGGATGTGACCGGCAGTCTCCACCTCTTCGGCGGCGACGCCCGGCAGCTGGCGGATACCCTGCGCCGCCGGGTCCGGGAGGAGCTGGGACTGTCCTTGTCCGTGGGGGTGTCGTTCAACAAGGTCTTTGCCAAGCTGGGCAGCGACTATAAAAAGCCCGACGCCACCACCGTCATCTCCCGGGAGACCTGGCGGGACCTGGTCTGGCCCCTGCCGGTGGGAGATCTTTTGTATGTGGGCGGCGCTGCCCGGAAGCTGCTAAGCCAGTACGGCATCACCACCATCGGCCAGCTGGCCGCCTGCCGCCGGGAGATGCTGGAAACCCTGATGGGAAAGCTGGGCGGCCAGCTCTACGAGTATGCCAACGGCCTGGACACCGATCCGGTCCGGTCCCGGTATGAGGCCGAGCCGGTCAAATCCGTGGGCAACGGCACCACCTTCCCGCAAAACCTGACCACCCGCGTTCAGCTCCAAACCGGCATTGCCATGCTCTCCGATTCCGTGGCCACCCGGCTGCGCCATTTGGGATTGTATGCCGGCGGCATTCAGGTGACCCTGCGCACACCGGAGTTTCGGGATCTGTCCCGGCAAAAGCAGCTCTCCAACCCCACCCACCTGATCCGGGACCTGACCCAAAGCGCCATGGAGCTGGTGGATGTTCTCTGGCGGCCCCCTGCGCCGGTCCGGGCCCTGACCGTCACCGCCATCCATCTGGCGGCGGAGGACGAGGCCTATGAGCAGGAGGACCTGTTTGCCGCCCCGGCGCCCCGCCGGGAAAAGCAGGAGCGGCTGGAGGCCGCCATGGACCGGATTCGGGGCAAATACGGCAGCGGCTCCATCACCTTCGGCGCCGCCGCACCAGAAAAAGAGGAGGATCCCCTGCCATGACCAGACAGGAAGAAAAACAGCAGCTGCGCGCCGTCATCCGCCGGATGGAAGCGGCCCTTGCACCGGGATATCTGCAAAACAGTGACGCCGCCATCGCGGCTCACCTGCTGGCGATGCCGGAATATCAATCTGCCGGCACGATTTTTTGCTTCGTGGGCACCGGCCGGGAGATCGACACCCGCCCCATTCTGCGCCATGCGCTGGATAGCGGGAAAACCGTCTGCGTGCCGCTTTGCACCACGCCGGGCCGGATGGAGCTGCGCAGGATTGCCTCTTTGGAGGAACTCCAGCCGGGCAGCTTCGGCATCCCGGAGCCGTCTGCGGATGCCCCCGGTGTGGAAGTCGACGACGTAGATCTGGCAGTTGTGCCCTGCCTGAGCTGCAATCATCTGGGACAGCGGCTGGGCCGGGGCGGCGGCTACTACGACCGTTTTCTGGCCCACTACCGGGGCGGCACCGTGCTCCTTTGCCGGGAACTGCTGATCCGGGAGGAGATTCCCCTGGAGCCTCACGATTACCCAGTCCCCTGGGTGCTGACCGAGCGGGGACTTTATGAGGACGGCTCTCCCGCCCGGCTGGGATAACACAGTGAGATTGCTGCCATCAAAAATCCATTCTTGTCAAACGACAGCTTTTTGATACAATAAGAACAGGTTCGACATTATGCCGATGTGCATTTGAAAAGGAGGACGATTCCCTTGATTCAGGAAACCATGGAATTTATCTCGCAGTATGACCCCGAGGTCGGCGCATCCATCCGTGCGGAATTTGACCGCGAGCGGCGGAACATTGAGCTGATCGCCTCGGAGAATATCGTCAGCCCCGCCGTGATGCTGGCGATGGGCACCTGCCTGACCAATAAGTACGCCGAGGGCTATCCCGGCAAGCGTTACTACGGCGGCTGCTTCGCCGTGGACGTCACGGAGGAAATCGCCCGCAAGCGTGCCTGCCAGCTCTTTGGCTGCAACTACGCCAACGTGCAGCCCCACTCCGGCGCCAACGCCAACCTGGCGGCGTTCTTTGCCCTGGCCAAGCCCGGTGACACGATTCTGGGCATGAATCTGGCTCACGGCGGACACCTCAGTCACGGAAGCCCGGTGAATATCTCCGGTAAATATTTCAACATCGTCCCCTACGGTCTGAGTGACGAGACGGAAACCATCGACTATGATGCCCTGATGGAGACCGCAAAGGCCTGCCAGCCCAAGGTCATCATTGCCGGTGCCAGCGCCTATCCCCGGACCATTGACTTCGCCAAGTTCCGGGAAGTGGCCGATGCCGTAGGCGCCTATCTGATGGTGGACATGGCCCACATTGCCGGTCTGGTGGCTGCGGGCGTGCATCCCTCTCCCATCCCCTATGCCGATGTGGTAACCTCCACCACCCACAAAACCCTCCGCGGTCCCCGGGGCGGCCTGATTCTGTGCAATGACGAGGAGATCTACAAGAAGATCAACTCCGCCGTCTTCCCCGGCACCCAGGGCGGTCCTCTGGAGCACATCATTGCAGCAAAGGCCGTGTGCTTCGGTGAGGCCCTCAAGCCCGAGTTCAAGGCCTATGGAGAGCAGGTTGTGAAGAATGCCGCCGTCCTGGCGGAAGAACTCATCAAGCAGGGCTTCCGGCTGGTCTCCGGCGGAACGGACAATCACCTGATGCTGGTGGACGTGCGGAATTTCCACATCACCGGCAAGGAGTTTGAACATCGCCTGGACGAAGTCCAGATCACCGTCAACAAGAACGCCATTCCCAATGATCCGGAAAAGCCCTTTGTTACCAGCGGCATCCGGGTGGGCACTCCCGCTGTCACCTCCCGCGGCTTCAAGGAGCCGGAGATGGTGAAGATCGCCGGCTGGATGGCGCAGGTTGCCCGGGACTTCGAGGGCTGTGCCGATCAGGTCCGCGCCGAAGTGGATGCCCTGTGCCGTCAGTTCCCCATTTACGAATAAACCGTATCAGATCAGAAAACAGGCCGGCTCATGAGAGCCGGCCTGTTTTTTTCCACATTCTATACTTTAAAACTAAGACAGCACAGCAAATAACAAAAAAGCGAGAGTCGAAAGACTCTCGCTTGTGTTGGCGCTACCTATCTTCCCGGGCCGTCGCCAGCCAAGTATTGTGGGCAGAA
>CABUDN010000074.1 GCA_902490355.1 uncultured Oscillibacter sp. | reverse complement strand
CCGTGAGGGATTCGAACCCCCGGCCTTCTGGTCCGTAGCCAGACGCTCTATCCAGCTGAGCTAACGGCGCGTGTCTCACAGACAGCTTAATCATACTAGCATAGTTCTTTTTAAAATGCAAGAGTTTTTTTCATGTTTTTTCTACTTTTTTTCTTGGCCTTGTAAAATGCGCCTGGGTGTGATAGAGTAACACCCAGAAAACGACACGGACAGGATGGTGGAAAGATGGAGAACTATCCGATTAAAAGTGTAACGTTCGGCGGGTTTGACAAGCAGGACGTGATTCACTATATTGAGCAGACTGCCCAGAAGGCGGCAGAATCGGAAAAACAGCTCCGGGAGGAGAATGAGCGTCTGCGCAGCCAGATGGAGGAACTGCAGGAGCAGGTGGAGCATCTGCAGGAGCAGACGCGGAGCCTGACCGAGGAGCGTCAGCAGCTTCAGGAGTCCCTGACCCGGGAGCAGGAGGCACGGCAGGCGCTGGAGCCGCTTAAGCCTCTGGAGGCCGAGGTAAAGATGCTCAAAGCGGAGATGGACGTGATGCGGCCGGACGCTGAGGCCTATGCCCAGTTCCGGGAACGCATCGGCGCCATTGAGTGTGAGGCCCGCAAGCGGGCGGCGGATCTGGAGCGGGACGCCGCGCAGAAGATGCGTCAGACAGTGGAGGAGTTCCGCAAGCAGTATCAGGTGCTTATGAGCACCTTTGCCGCGGCGTCTGCCCATGCCACCGGCGAGCTGCGGAAGGTAGAAGTCAATTTGTCCCAGCTGCCCCGGGTAATGGATCAAACCGGTGCGGAACTGAACGAGTTGGCGGCTCTGCTGGAAAAAGGGGGAAAGACGGAGGATTGATCTCCGTGTCTAAGAAAAATAAGGAGGCCGGACAAAAAGTCCGGTCTTCTTTCCTTTTTTCCCGGGTTTCTGCCGTCGGGGGTATGATCCGGCCTTTGTGTGCCCAAAATATCCTCGGGAAACCAGGAGACGGCCAGCTGGCAGAAACCGGAAAAGAGTTTCAACGTATACGATTACGTGTCCGTATAGAAAACAATCTGCCTTTTGTACAAAACCAGGAAAGTGCCTGAAATCCGTGAAAATTTCCTTGCAATGCATTCGCCGGTGCCTTATACTAAGGCCGTAGCTGGAACCCGGATATTCTATGATAAAATGAGAAAGAGAAGTGGATGCTGTTCCAATGTCTGACGACCGGTGGAACGGATTTGCAATGCAAACGGGGGCAGCGAGAGCAGAGAGGGGTGAAATGAGATGTCCTTTGAAGCAATTGAACAAATCACGCAGGTTGAAAGCCGGACGCAGGAGCGCAAGGCAGCGGCACAGGCGCAAGCAAAAGAGATTGCAGCGGCCGCTGAGCGAGAGGGTCAGGCGCTGATCCAGCGTGTGCAGGCGGAGTCGGTTGAACACGGAAAGGAACTGCTGCATCAGGCGGAAGCGCGGGCGGCAGAGCAGACTGCACAGATCCGCAAGGACGCGGAAGCAGAGGCCGACCAACTGCGTCAGGCCGCCCAGCTGCGGCTGGAGAAAGCGGCGGACTTTATCGTCGAAGGGGTCGTGAAACACTGATATGGCGATTGTAAAAATGAAGAAACTTCGGGTGGTGGCCATGGCCGCCAGCCGGGAGGAACTGCTGCGGGGCCTGCAGCATCTGGGCTGTGTGGAGATCAGCGAGCCGGAGAATATCACGGCATCGGATCCCGCGTGGGCGGCCCTGGTGCGGCGGGAGACATCGGATTTGAGTGCCGCCCGCAGCCGGATTACGGATGTCAACACGGCTTTGGCAGCCATTAAGCGCTACGGAGGCGTGAAGGATGGGATGTTTGTTCCCCGCAATGCCGTTTCCGAAGAGAAGTTCCTCAGTGAAAGCGCGGTGGAACCGGCCCGGGAGATCACGGACCAGGTTTGCCAGGCACTCAAGGATCTAGCCCGGCTGCAGGGAGAGGAGAACCGTCTCGTTTCCCGTCAGGCTGGGCTGCGCCCCTGGGCCTCGCTGGACATGCCGCTGGAGCTGACCGGAACGGCCCACACGCTGATCCGCATGGGAGTATTTCCCGGCGGAACGGATGTCGGAGCAGTCCGCACGGCCCTGGGGGCCGCGGATACCGCGGCGGAAGTCTATGAGATCAGCGCGGACAAGCAGCAGGTCTATTGCCTTCTCATCTGCCACCGGGCAGAGGAGGAGACGGTGACGGAGCTGCTGCGGCCCTTCAGCTTCAGTGCGGTGAGCTTCCAGGGCAGCACCGGAACCGCGGCGGAGAATCTGGCCGCGCTGGACCGGGAATTGGCCCAAAACCGTCAGGCGCAGGAGGCCGCTGTGGCTCAGATTACCCAGAGTGCCCAGGCCCGGGACGCGCTGGTGCTCTATGCTGACCGGCTGAGTGCCGAGGCGGCCAAGGAGGCCGGAAAAGAGCGGCTGCTCACCGACGGTACCATCGTTTTCTTTGAGGGATGGGCTCCGGCGGAGCACATTTCCCAGGTGGAGGCGATGCTGGAGCATTTGGGCTGCGCCTGGGAGACGGCGGACCCCACGGAGGAAGAGTATCCGCAGGTTCCCGTCCAACTCAAGAACAACTGGCTGACCCGCCCGTTGAACATGGTTACGGAGATGTATTCTCTCCCGGCCTACGACGGCGTGGATCCGAACCCGCTCATGGCGCCGTTTTTCATTTTCTTCTACGGCTTCATGATGGCGGATATGGGCTATGGACTGCTGATGATGCTGATTTCCTTCATCATCATGAAGAAGGCCCGGCCCAACGGACCTACCATGCGGTATATGATCCCGCTGCTGGGGCTGTGTGGTGTGAGTACCTTTATTATGGGTGCCATCACCGGAGGCTTTTTCGGAGACCTGCTGCCCCAGCTGGCGATGATGATCAATCCCAACACCAGCTTCACCGCCATGCCGGCGCTGTTCTCTCCGCTGGATGACGCTTTGGCGGTGCTGATCGGATCTCTGGGCATCGGCCTGGCGCAGATCTTCACCGGTATGGCCGTGAGCATGTACCGGCAGATCAAGCGGGGCGAGATCGTGGCGGCCCTGTGCAATGAGGGCGCATGGTATCTGGTCTTCATCCTGGTGGGTGTGGGCGCCGTAACCGGCATGATGTCCTACGCTCTCATTGCGGCCCTGGTGGTGATCGTGCTGACCCAGGGTTACGGCCACAAGGGCATTGTGGGCAAGATCATGGGCATCGGCGGTTCTTTGTACAATAACATCACCGGTTACTTCAGCGATATCTTGTCCTATTCCCGTCTGATGGCCTTGATGCTGGCCGGCGCCGTCATTGCCCAGGTGTTCAATACCCTGGGCGGGATCACCGGCAACGTGGTGACCTTTTTCCTGATCTCCGCCATCGGCAACGCGCTGAACTTCGCGCTCAATCTGCTGGGATGCTATGTCCACGACATGCGCCTGCAGTGCCTGGAGTTCTTCGGGCGCTTTTACAGCGACGGCGGCAAGCCCTTCCGTCCGCTGGCAATGGAAAATAAATACGTGGATATTCACCAGTAAGAGATATAATTTGAGGAGGAAACTAACATGGATATGAATCAACTGGTTGCAATGCAGCAGAGCGTTACCTTCCTGGGACAAATCGGCGGTATGGCCCTGGCCCTGCTGGGCGCGGGTCTGGCAGTGGGACTTTCCTGCGTGGGCTCCGCCAAGGGCACCGGCATCGCCGGTGAGGCCGGTACCGGCCTTCTGAGCCAGGATCCCTCCAAGTCCGGTAAGGTCATGGTGCTGCAGCTGCTGCCCGGTACCCAGGGCCTGTACGGTCTGGTGGTGTGGTTCTTCGCCCTGATCCAGATGGGCATGCTGGACGGCAGCGCCGCCGGTATGTCTGTGGCCGAGGGCCTGCAGTACTTTGCCGCCTGTATGCCCATGGCTTTGGGCGGTCTGCTCTCTGCCATTGCGCAGGGCCGCGTGGCTGCCGGTTCCATCAACATCCTGGCCAAGAAGCCCGACGACTGGTCCAAGGGCCTGATCCTGTGCGGTATCGTGGAGTTCTACGCCATTTTGTCCCTGCTGGCTTCCATGCTGATGCTGCTGTGGCTGTGATCCCACGGAAGGGAGAGCCATATGAAAGGTATCGAAAACATCACCCGGCGCATTGACCAGGACGCCCAGGCGGAAATTGACGCCGTTTTGGACAAAGCCAGGTCGGATGCAGCGGAGGTGACGGCCCAGTACCAGGCCCAGGCCGACGCCCAGCGCCGGGAACTGACGGCGAAAAACGAAAAGGCCGCCGCCGAGCGGGAGGAGCGCCTCGTCAGCGCTGCCCGGATGGAAGCGCGGAAAGTGGCCTTGGCTGCCCGCCAGGAGATGGTGGACAAGGCGTATGATCTGGCACTGGAGAAGCTGTGTGCCATGCCCGAGAAGACTTACGTGGAGACGGTGGCGCAGCTGCTGGCACAGGCGGCGCCGGACGGTCAGGGTGAGGTGATTCTCAATCCCCAGGTATCCGGCAGCATGGGTCCGGCCATCGTGGAGCGGGCCAACGCCCTCATCGGCGGCGGAAAGCTGACGCTTTCCAAAACCACGCGGGAGATTCGGGGCGGATTCATCCTCAAATGCGGCAATGTAGAGGTCAACGGGACCTTTGAGACGCTGGTGCGTCTGCAGCGGACGCAGAATGCGGGGGCGGTGGCCAAGCAGCTGTTCCCAGAGGCGTAACGAAGGAGGAAGTGTCTTGTCAAAGCATATCAAAGACACCGATTACCTGGCCATCTCCGCCCGGATCCGGGCCATGGAGGGCAGCCTCCTGACCCGGGAGCGGATGGAGCAGATCCTGGAGGCGCGCACGGACGAGGACGCAGCCAAGCTGCTGCATGAGTGCGGCTATCCTGAGCTGGATGCCTCCCGTCCGGAGGCTATGGACGCGGCCCTCTCCGCCGCCCGGGAGGCGGTGCTGGAGGACCTGGCCGGCGGAGCTCCGGACCCCAGGTATATCGATTTATTCAAGCTGAAATATGATTATCACAATGTCAAGGCCCTGCTCAAGGCGGCGGCGGTAGGGGCAGACCCCACCCACATGCTGATGGACATGGGCCGGGTCAGCACGGCGGTTTTGCGGGAGGCCCTGGAGACGGGACACCTGGAGGAGCTGCCGGACCTGCTGGCCCAGGCCGTGGAGGAGGCCCGGGAAGTGCTGGACACCACCCGGGACCCGCAGCTGAGTGATATTGTGCTGGACCGCTGGACCTATCGGGAGATGACCCAGCTGGCCGGAGACACCGGCAGCGTCTTTTTGCTCGGCTATGTCCGGACTCAGATTGACGCGGCCAATCTGCGCACGCTGATCCGGGTGGCCCGGATGGGCAAGAGCGGCGAGTTTTTGCGGGGTGTGCTGCTTCCCGGCGGGGAAGTACCTCCCGAGAGCGTGGAAAAGGCCGGTGCTGCCGGAGCAGCGGGAATTGCGGAGCTTTATGCCCCCACCCGGTTCCAGGCGGCAGCAGAAGCCGGTGCCCAGGCCCTGCAGGGCGGCCCCCTGACGGAATTCGAGCGGCTGTGTGACGACGCCGTGGCGGACTATTTGGATACGGCGCGGTATGTTCCCTTCGGGGAGGCGCCGCTGATCGGCTATCTGGCTGCCCGGGAGACGGAGTACACCAACCTGCGGATTTTGCTGATGGGGCGCAGCATGGGTCTGGACCCCGACGTGATCCGTTCCCGGCTGCGGGCCGGATGCGTGTAAGGCGGAGGGAGCAAGATGGCAACAACGTATCGTATCGCCGTCATCGGCGATTGGGAATCGGTGATGGGCTTCCGGGCCATTGGCCTGGACACCTATCCGGTCACCTCCGCCGCGGAGGCCAAGGAACGGGTGAAGGAGCTGGCGAAGGACGGGGAGTGCGCCGTGATCTATCTGACGGAGCAGCTGGCCCGGGAGATGAGCGATGTGCTCAACCACTATAAGGACGAGCTCCGGCCCGCCATCATCCTGATTCCGGGCAGAGAAGGGTCCCTGGGCATCGGCCGGGACAACATCCAGCGGGCCATTGAGCGGGCCGTGGGCGCGGATATTTTGTAAGACGCCCCGGCGCCTGGGCGCGCATTCCTTCCGGTGAATTTATCCTGAAAGAAGGTTGTAAGAATTTGAGCGGTAAAGTTGTGAAAGTTTCCGGACCGCTGGTGGTGGCCACGGGCCTTGCGGACGCCAACATGTCCGATGTGGTGCGGGTAGGCCCCCAGCGGCTGATCGGTGAGATTCTGACCATGAAGGGCGACTCCGCCTCCATCCAGGTCTATGAGGAGACCTCTGGCCTGGGTCCCGGCGCCGAGGTGGTGACCACCGGCGCACCCATGAGCGTGGAACTGGGCCCCGGCATGATCGAAGGTATTTACGACGGGATTCAGCGTCCCCTGGAGAAGATCGTGGAGAAGGTGGGTGCGTGCATCACCCGCGGCGTGGAGGTTTCTGCGCTGGACCATGAGAAGCTCTGGGAGTTCACTGCCACGGCCAAGGTGGGAGACCAGGTGATCGGCGGCGATGTTCTGGGCACGGTCCAGGAGACGGCGTCGGTACTCCATAAGATCATGGTGCCGCCCAACCTGCGGGGCACCATCACCAAGATTGAAAGCGGCAGCTTCAATGTCACCCAGACCATCGCCATGCTCAAGACGGACGATGGCAAGGAAATCCCCTTGACTATGACGCAGCGCTGGCCGGTTCGGGTGGGCCGCCCCTATACGAAGAAGTATCCGCCCAAGCGGCCTCTGTGCTCGGGACAGCGTGTCATCGACACCATGTTCCCCATTGCCAAGGGCGGTACCGCCGCCGTGCCGGGTCCCTTCGGTTCCGGAAAGACCGTGGTGCAGCATCAGCTGGCCAAGTGGTCCGACGTGGACATCGTGGTCTACATCGGCTGCGGCGAACGCGGCAATGAGATGACCGACGTGCTGCGGGAGTTCCCGGAGCTCAAGGACCCCCGTACCGGTGAGTCTTTGATGAAGCGGACGGTGCTCATCGCCAACACCTCCGATATGCCTGTGGCGGCCCGGGAGGCCTCCGTTTATACCGGCATCACCATTGCCGAGTATTTCCGTGACATGGGCTATGACGTGGCCGTCATTGCTGACTCCACCTCCCGGTGGGCCGAGGCTCTGCGTGAGATGTCCGGCCGTCTGGAAGAGATGCCCGGCGAAGAGGGATACCCTGCATACCTGGCCTCCCGTCTGGCCCAGTTCTACGAGCGGGCCGGCAGCGTGGAGTGCATCGGCTCCGACGAGCGCCGGGGCAGCCTGACCGCCGTGGGCGCCGTGTCCCCTCCGGGCGGCGACCTGTCCGAGCCGGTTTCCCAGGCTACCATGCGCATTGTCAAGGTGTTCTGGGCCCTGGATGCGTCTTTGGCCTATAAGCGCCATTTCCCCGCCATCAACTGGCTCAACTCCTATTCTCTGTATTTGGATTCCCTCAAGCCCTGGTTCGATGAGAACCTGGGTGAGGCCTTTATGCGCAACCGCACCAAGGCCATGAGCATCCTGCAAAACGAGTCCAGCCTCAACGAGATTGTTCAGCTGGTAGGTAAGGACGCCCTGTCTCCCGCCGACCAGCTGACGCTGGAAGTGGCCCGGATGGTCCGGGAGGACTTCCTGCAGCAAAACGCCTTTACCGATATCGACGGATTCTCCTCCTATGACCGGCAGGAGAAGCTGCTGGATCTGGTGATCTCCTACGACCAGCTCTGCCGGGACGCCATTGCCAAGGGCGCCCAGGTGACCAAGCTCTTCGAGATCCCTGCCAGAGAGAAGATCGGCCGCGCCAAGAGCGTGCCGGTGGAGGAGTATCCGACGGTCTATGCCCAGATCCGGCAGGAGATGGAGCAGGAGATTGCCGCCGTATCCGCTCAGGGAGGTGAGTTCTGATGATTCGTGAATACAGAACCGTAGAAGAGATCGTCAGCCCTCTGATGATGGTCCGCATGGTGGAAAATGTCACCTATGACGAACTGGTGGAAGTGGAGCTGAAGGACGGCACCATCCGCCGGGGCAAGGTCCTGGAGGTCAACGGCGATACCGCCGTGGTGCAGCTGTTCGAGTCCGCCGCCGGCATCAACATGGCCGACGCCAAGGTCCGCTTCCTGGGCCACCCCCTGCAGCTGGGCGTCTCCGGCGATATGCTGGGCCGGGTGTTCAACGGCATGGGCCAGCCCATTGACGGCGGCCCCGACATCATCCCCGATGAGTACCGGGATATCAACGGCCTGCCCATGAACCCCGCCGCCCGGGACTATCCCAACGAGTTTATCCAGACCGGCGTGTCTACCATTGACGGCCTGAACACCCTGGTCCGCGGCCAGAAGCTGCCGATTTTCTCCGGCTCCGGCCTGCCCCATGCCAACCTGGCTGCGCAGATTGCCCGGCAGGCCCGGGTGCGGGGCGACGAGGCCTCCAACTTCGCCGTGGTGTTTGCCGCCATCGGCATTACCTTTGAGGAGTCTGAGTTCTTCGTCAGCGAGTTCCGCCGCACCGGCGCCATCGACCGGACCGTGCTCTTCTCCAACCTGGCCAACGACCCGGCGGTCGAACGGATCGCCACGCCCCGTATGGCCCTGACCGCTGCGGAGTATCTGGCCTTTGAAAAGGGCATGCACGTGCTGGTCATCATGACCGATATCACCAACTACGCCGAGGCTCTGCGTGAGGTCTCCGCTGCCAAGAAGGAAGTTCCCGGCCGCCGCGGCTTCCCGGGCTACCTTTATACCGACCTGGCCACCCTCTACGAGCGGGCCGGCCGGCAGCTGGGCAAGCCTGGCTCCATCACCCTGATCCCCATCCTCACCATGCCTGAGGACGATAAGACCCACCCCATCCCCGACCTGACGGGCTATATCACCGAGGGTCAGATCATCCTTTCCCGTGCCCTGTACCGCCAGGGAATTCATCCCCCGGTGGACGTGCTGCCCTCTCTGTCCCGTCTGAAGGACAAGGGCATCGGCGAGGGCAAGACCCGGGAGGATCACGCCAACACCATGAACCAGCTCTTTGCCGCCTACGCTACCGGTAAGGACAACAAGGAGCTTATGAGCATCCTGGGCGAGGCGGCTCTGACGCCCACGGACCTGCTGTACGCCAAGTTTGCCGACGAGTTTGAAAAGCGGTATGTCAACCAGGGCTATGAGGAGAACCGCTCCATTGAAGAGACCCTGGACCTGGGCTGGGAGCTGCTGTCCATCCTGCCCAAGAGTGAGCTCAAGCGGATCAAGCCGGAGTATATTGAGAAGTACTGGCCGAAAAAAGACCAGGCGTAAGGAGGGGTGACCCATGGCGAATATCACGGTAAACCCCACCCGAATGGAGCTGACCCGTCTCAAGGGCAAACTGCGCACCGCTCAGCGGGGCCACAAGCTGCTCAAGGATAAGCGGGACGAGCTGATGAAGCAGTTCCTGGATACCGTGCGGGAGGTCCGCGCCCTGCGCGCGGAGGTGGAGGAGGAGCTGATGAAGGTCCACAAGTCCTTCACCGTGGCCTCCGCGCTGATGAGTTCCGAGGCGCTGGAGCAGGCTCTGCTCTATCCCAAGCAGAGCGTGGAGCTGACCCAGACCAGCAAGAACATCATGTCCGTCAATGTGCCGGTGTACCATTTCCAGACCAAGACCATGTCGGACTCCGATATCTACCCCTATGGTTTTGCCGCTACGTCCGGTGAGCTGGATACCGCGGTGGACGCCCTGGGGCGGGTGTTCCGGAAGATGCTCAAGCTGGCGGAGATCGAAAAATCCGCCCAGCTGATGGCGGAGGAGATCGAAAAGACCCGCCGCCGGGTCAACGCCCTGGAGTATGTCATGATTCCCAACACCCAGGAGGCCATCCGGTATATCACCATGAAGCTGGATGAAAACGACCGTGCCACGACCACCCGTTTGATGAAAGTCAAGGATATGATCCTCAAGGAAGCCATTGAGGAGAAGCGGGCGGCAGACGCCCGGGCGGAGGAGGCCTTCCAGGCGAAACATTCCTGAGCGGGGAATCTGATTCCAATCAACTTCCAAACAGTGTTCTATGCCGCCCGGCGCATGTCCGGGCGGCATTTTTTTGTGAATGTTCTGCTTCCAAACTGTGGCAAAGGAAACTTGACAGGGGATAGAGGCTGTTTTATTATAAATTTAATATAAAATCAACGTAAAATTTTGTGTAAAATCAAAAAAACGAAGGAAGCGGACTCCATACTTTGGGGTAAGGCAGAGCGGGTTCCGGCATTCCTTGGGGGCCGGGTATTTGCGCGGATGGAAGAAAGGATCTGGAAGCAGAGTTATGAAAGTGAGTTGGAGCGAGCACTACACCATGGGCATTCCGGAGATTGACGAGGATCATAAGCACCTTTTTCGGATCGCTGAGAAACTGGTCAATACCGTGGAGAGTCCCAATGGGATGAATGAGTGGTCCCGGATGTTCGTGGTGCGGGAGGGCGTCAAGTATCTCAAGAATTACTTTCTTGAACATGCTTCTCGCGAAGAGGAGTACATGCGCCGGATCGGATATGCGGATTATGTGACCCATAAGCGCCTGCATGACGAATTTCAGTATGTGCAGATGGCCCGGTTTGAGGAGATCATTGAGCGGGGCAACTGTTCCCGGGATGAAGTGTTTGATTTTGTCGGTGTCGGTATCGGCTGGCTGCTGGAGCATATCTCCACGGCGGATATGGCCATCGTGGGCAAGGGGGTGCTGTGCAGTCCCAGGGCAGAGGAGCTCAACGAGAAGGTTTTGGAGCAGGAAGTGAACATGCTCTTTACTGCCACGCTGAACCTCAACCTCAACGCCCGGATTATCAATCCCGATTACGGCGGAGAACACTTTGGCGACGCGCTGTGCCAGCAGTATATTTATCAGAAGGACCGCCAGAAGATTTACATCTATTCCGGCATCGAAAAATCCTTCCTGATTGGCGTGGCAAAGATGGTTTACGGTGAGGATCTGGGAGAGTCGGAGGGGCTGATTCTCTCCACGCTGGAGGTGTTCGGCGCCAATTTCTGGCGGACACTGGGGGAGCGGCTGATCCAAAAGAACAGCGGCGGCATTGTGTATAAGGAGAATCATTTCCTGTCGGGAAAGGAACTGCGGGACATATATGCGGCCAAGATTCCGGCCGTGTCCGTACTGTTTGACTCCGATATGGGAAAGTTTTTCATTGCCTCGGAGGACGAGCGCTGGAATCGGTGCTTCCACAAGCAGCCGGGCGCCTGAACCGATCTGCCTGAAAAGAAGACACGCATCCGGCAGCTTGTCCGGATGGAACGGAACAATGAGAAAGGTGGTTTTCAAAATGGAACAACTGCACAAGGAGGCCCTGGCACGCCGGGAGCGGGAGGAGGCATTGCTGCGCTTTCCCGCATTTTCCTATGAGGATGCCCTGACCCTGGGACTCAAGATCATCGAGCTGGCCAAAGCCCGGGGAGCGGCTGTGGCAGTGGACATCACCATCAACCAGACGCAGGTATTTCACTATGCCATGCCCGGCACCAACCGGCGCAACGCCATGTGGATTCAGCGCAAGGAGAATATGGTGCAGACCTCCCAGATCAGTTCTCTCCATGCGGGGCAGTATCTGGAGAGTGCGGGAAAGGACCTGTGGAAGGACTGGCGTCTGGATGAGGCGGACTATGCGGCTATCGGCGGCGGATTCCCCATCATTGTGGCGGGAACCGGCGTAGTGGGTGCGGTTGCCTGCTCGGGTCTGCCCCATGAAATGGACCATCAGCTGCTGGTGGATGCCATCTGCCAGATTTTGGACGTGGATCTGGATGCGGAAATGTAAAAGGAAAGGAGCCTTTGAGGATTCAAAGGCTCTTTTCTTTTGAAAAAGTGTGATAAATCATTGACAAATATTCCGGTTTGAGATAGATTAACCTTGGTTCTATGTAAGTAACAGAGCTTGTGAGGTTTTCTCCAACATACTTGAT
>CABUDN010000073.1 GCA_902490355.1 uncultured Oscillibacter sp. | reverse complement strand
ATTGACCAGCAGGCTGAGATGGTCCGCAAGGTGAAAAACTACAAGGCCGGCTTCGTGGTCAGCGACTCCAACCTGCGCGTGGGTGACACTCTGGCCGACGTGCTGGCCCTCAAGGAGCGCACCGGCCACTCCACCATGGCCGTCACCGATGACGGTACCGGCACCGGCAAGCTGCTGGGTCTGGTCACCAGCCGTGACTACCGTGTCAGCCGCATGGACGCCTCCACGCCTGTGGCGGAGTTCATGACCCCGGCCGAAAAGCTGATTACCGCTCCCGAAGGCACCAGCCTGAAGGTGGCCAACGACATCATCTGGGACCACAAGCTCAATGCCCTGCCCATCGTCTCCGCCGACGGTCATCTGGTGAGCTTCGTGTTCCGCAAGGACTATGACTCCCACAAGGGCAACCCCCTGGAGCTGCTGGACTCCCAGAAGCGCTATGTGGTCGGCGCCGGCATCAACACCCGGGACTATGCCGAGCGGGTTCCCGCTCTGGTGGAGGCCGGTGTGGACGTGCTGGTCATTGACTCCTCCGAAGGCTATTCCGAGTGGCAGGCCCGGACCCTCAAGTGGATCCGCGATCACTATGGCGACACTGTGAAGGTGGGCGCCGGCAACGTGGTGGACGGCGAGGGCTTCCGCTTCCTGGCAGACGCCGGAGCCGACTTCGTCAAGATCGGTATCGGCGGCGGCTCCATCTGCATCACCCGCGAGACCAAGGGCATCGGCCGCGGTCAGGCCACTGCCGTCATCGATGTGGCAGCCGAGCGGGACAAGTACTTTGAAGAGACCGGCATCTATGTCCCCATCTGCGCCGACGGCGGCATCGTGCAGGATTATCACATCACCCTGGCACTGGCCATGGGCGCCGACTTCTGCATGCTGGGCCGGTACTTCTCCCGGTTTGACGAGTCCCCCACCAGCAAGGTCCTCATCGGCGGCAGCTATATGAAGGAATACTGGGGCGAGGGCAGCGCCCGTGCCCGGAACTGGCAGCGTTACGACCTGGGCGGCGCGGCCAAGCTCTCCTTCGAAGAGGGCGTGGACTCCTACGTGCCCTATGCCGGTTCTCTGAGCGACGGCATGGCCACCACCCTGGCCAAGATCCGCTCCACCATGTGCAACTGCGGCGCACTGACCATTCCCGAGCTGCGGGAGAAGGCCAAGCTCACCCTGGTCTCCTCCGTCTCCATCGTGGAGGGCGGTGCTCACGACGTGCTACTCAAGGACACCACCAACTCCGGCAACCGCAGCTGATTGTTCTTTCAATTTCCACACGCCCGCACAGATGTTGTGCGGGCGTGCTTTTTTCTTGACGCTTCCTCCCTTATCGTGTAAAATTACACTATAAGGGAGGGATTTCTATGGATCGGGATACCTTTGTGGACTGCATGAATCGCCAACTCAAACTGGTGCGGACGGAATACGGCTTCACCCAGGAGGCCATGGCCCGGGCTTTGGGCTTATCGAAAAAAACTCTGGTGGAGATTGAAAAAGGGCGCTCCTCCCTGGGCTGGATGGGTGCTGCCGCCCTGTGCTCCATTTTCTCCGGCAGTCAGGTACTGGCCGGATTGCTGGGCGGTGACGCAGCTGACATGATCCAGGCTCTGGCCTTTCAGGATTTGACCCCCCACTACCCGAAAACCATGGGCGGACGGGTGTGGTGGCGGACAGTGGAGACCTACCGGGGCTGCCGGATCCAGCAAAACCTCCTCTCGCAGCATTACCGGGCACTCAATCAGGAAAATGAGCGGCTGTGCTCCTCCTTCGATTTGGAGGAACTGCGCCGCCGGGTGGATCAGGAACGGGGGGACATACCATGACGCCGACTCCAAAGCGCATCCTGCGGACCCTGGGCACTGTCCTGGGGTGGATACTGCTGCTGCTTCTCATCGGCGTGCCTCTGAGCTTCCTCCTCTTCCTGGCCCTGCTGAGCGGGCTTGTCCCGCTATATGTTCTGTTGCCCTTGCTGAGCGTCGCTGCCGCCGGAATCCTCGCTCTGCTGCTGCGCCGCTGGTGCCGCCCGGGCCCCCGGGGACGGCGTGGAATCACGGCCGTGTTCGCCCTGGTATGTCTGGGGGCAGCGGTGTGGATGGGCTGGGGCATCTACTGCGCCCGGCTTCCCACCCTGGATGAGCGGACGCTGCTGCTCCAGGACTACCAGCCCTTTGCCCCCCATTCCCGGGCGGCTGTTCTGGAGGAACCTGCCACACTGCAATGGGACGAATTCACCGCCCGGCATCTGCGGCTGGACGGCGCCACAGCACTCTACCCGGTCTACGCCGCCTTTGTCCAGGCGGTCTGGCCGGAGGGAGAGTATCCCCTCTATGCCGGGGGCAGCGACAGTCCCTATGCCGGTCTCATTGCCTGTACCAATACCGTCAACGCCTATGAGCGTTTGATGCACAGGGAAACCGACCTGATCTTTGCCGCCGCTCCTTCCGCCGATCAGCTGGCACAGGCGGAAGCGCTGGGCGTGACCCTCCACCTGACCCCCATCGGCCGGGAGGCCTTCGTCTTTTTTGTCAACAGCCGCAATCCGGTCACAGGGCTGAGCGTGGAGGAAATCCAGGGCATTTACTCCGGCAAGATCACTAACTGGAGCCAGGTGGGCGGGCGGAATCAATCCATCCGGGCCTATCAGCGGGCGGAAAACAGCGGAAGCCAAACCGCTCTGCAAGCCCTGATGGCAGACCAGCCCCTGATGGAACCGGAACAGGAGAACCGAATCTCCGCCATGGACGGCATCATTCGAAGCGTTGCCGACTACCGCAATTTTTCCAACGCCATCGGGTTCTCCTTCCGCTTTTATGCCACGGAACTGGTTACCAGCCAGGCAATCCGGCTTCTGGCCCTGGACGGCGTCTACCCCACACAGGAAACCATTCGGGACGGCACGTATCCCCTTTCCTCCTACTTTTATGCCGTAACCGCCGCACCCATCGGCCAGCCTCCCCCGCAGGAAACGGATGAAACCCTGCACACCTTCCTCACATGGATTTGTTCTCCCCAGGGGCAATCTCTGGTAGAACAGACAGGATATGTGGGACTGTCCGCCGAAGACACTGGTGCAATTGGTTAAGTTATGTTAAAAATACGTTGTTTTTCATCAAATTTAATCGTTTATCTTTTAACTTTCCCAAAAAGGCTTGTATTTTTTGCACAAAGTTCTATAATGGTGTCAGTACACTTGGCTAACAGGAGTAATCAGCACCATGCATAGAAAACCTCGGATTCTTGTTGTAGGCAGTTTTGTAATGGATGTGATTGCCACCACGGAGCAGGTCCCCCGCTCCGGTCAGACCGTATATGGCAAGTCCTTCCATATGGCACCCGGCGGAAAAGGCGCCAATCAAGCTCTGCAGTGCGCCCGGCTGGGAGCGGATGTTACCATGATGGGTTGTGTGGGGGACGATCTTTTTGGCAAAGCCCTGTTGAAAACCCCGCAGGCCGACGGTGTGGACGTCAGCCGGGTATTGGTGCGCCGGGACGTAACCTCCGGCGTGGGGCATGTTACTCTGGAAGTAACGGAACACACAGCGCAGAATCGAATTGTTGTCATTCCCGGAGCCAACCGCACCTTGACCGTGGAGGAGGTCTCCTGGATCCGCCAGGAGATCGGTACGTACGATATGGTCCTGCTGCAGCTGGAAATTCCGCTGGAGGTGAATCGCGCCGTAGCGCGGTGGGCGCGGGACGCGGGTGTTCCCGTGATGCTCAACCCCGCCCCCGCTACCGATCTGGACGATGAATTGCTGAGCCTGGTTACCTATCTGACGCCCAATGAACAGGAAGCCGCCATGGAAACCGGCCTCCCCCTGAACATGGAAAACGGCGTCATTTGTCCGGATGATCTCGCCCGCATTGCCGCCGCTCTGCGGGATAAGGGCGTGGAACACGTCATCATCACCCTGGGATCCAACGGCTCGGCAGTGGTGGAGGCCCAGGGGATTCGCCGCATCCCCTGCGTCAAGATGAGTCATGTGGCAGATCCCACCGCCGCGGGGGATTCCTTTGTAGGCGCCCTCTCCGTCGGTCTGACCATCGGTCTGAGTTTGGAAAACGCGCTGGCCTTTGCCAGCCATACCGCTGCCATTACCGTTTCCCGAATGGGCGCCATGCCGTCTCTTCCTTCTCTGGCCGAAGTGGAAGCCCTGCTCAAAGAACGCGGCTTCCAGGGTTTCGCATTATCCGCACTGGATGCCCTGCGCACTTGATTACCGCATAAGAACCCCGCCGGACCGTTTTTTACGGTCCGGCGGGGTTCTCCCATTATGCAAGAAAACGCCGCCCGGATGACTGTCCTGTCATCCGGGCGGTCTTGGATGTACCCAAACAAGCGTTCAGCGCAACTGCTCCTGCGGGATCAGCTCTCCCGTCTCCGTATTGATAACGTAGCCTTTGATAACGACATCCTTGGGCATCAAGGGATGGTTGCGCAGCAGATCCACCGTCTCCTCCACGGAGGATTCCACGCAGTCAAAGCCCCGCAGCCAGGCCTCAAAATCAATTCCGCAATAGCGCATCATATCAATGTGATCCTGGGAAACACCCCGCTGGATCAGGTGGTGAATCATCATATCCGCATTGATGTGGGAAACGCCGCAATCGGTATGGCCGATGACCATAACCTCTTCCACACCCAATTCCACAATTCCAACCAGCAGACTGCGCACGGCACTGTCAAACGGCCCGGTGATCATGCCGCCGGCATTTTTGATCATCTTCACGTCTCCGTTTCGAATGCCCAATGCCGCAGGCAGCAGTTCCACCAGCCGGGTATCCATGCAGGTGAGAATTGCGATTTTCTTGTCGGGATATTTGCTGGTCTGAAACTGTTTATAGGCTTCACTCTTCACAAACTCCCGGTTATATGCCAGCATCTGCTCAATCATGGTCAGAGTCCTTTCTATTCGTCATTTTTTTCATCATACCGGATTCCGGTCAAAATTTCAACCCGCAGATACCATTGCTCCGGACAGCAATTCATGGTAATATATGATTTTCATTTCCTGCTGCACGGTGAATTCTCTCCGCAGCCGCTGCTCCCGGAGCCCCAAATGTCCCGTTGACGTCTTCCCCGCTCGGCCTTCTTTGAATATCCGGATTCTATAAATCCGCAGGCACACGGAGCATCGCTCCATGCGCCTGCGGTTCTTTTATTCCCCCTGCTCAGCCACCGGCTGCAGGCTTTCCTCCAGCATCGTGAGGAATTCCCGCAGCAGCCGGTTGTTTCCCCCTGATAAATACACCGCTCCAAAGGACAGCGGCGAATATTCCGGCATGGGGATATAGGTTAAGCCGGGAATCCGGGCATTGGGAATATCCGATGTCACCGCAAAGGCATACCCGGTCTCCACCAGGGAAAACAGCACCTCCTGGTGATCGCAGAACAAAATCTCCCGGGTCTCCCGGTTTCCGATCACCTGACTCTGTACCGCAAACAACGGCGCCGGATAGGACGGGGGACGGCAAGTGGCAATCCGCCCGGCATGCCGCAGATCTTCCGCACTGACCGAGGAACGCACCGCCAGCGGATGGGTATCGCTGCACACACATACCACCGGACACTGCACCAGCTCCCGGTACCGCGCCTTGGGCAGGTTGGATTCCCGAAACGAGAAAATTAAATGCACATCTCCTTCTGCCAAAAGGTTTTCCACAGAATCAAAGGGAATCAGCCGCAGCACCGGCAGCACTTCCGGCCTCTCCTGGCGCAACCGCTCCAGCGCCGGGCTCAGAAACCGCAGTTCCGCAGCATTCCGGCACCCGATCACCAGCCGCAGCGGAGCTGCCTGCCAGGATTCCTTCATCCGTGCCTTGGACAGCCGCGTCAACTTCAGGATCTCTCCGGCATACTGCATGAACTGATATCCCTCCTGCGTCAGCCGCACGCTCTTGCTGGTCCGGAGGAACAGCTTCACTCCCAGTTCATCTTCCAGCGTGTTGATCTGATGGCTCACTGCAGGCTGTGTGATGCGCAGGTGCTCTGCCGCCCGGGAAAAATTCAGGAAATTGGCCACCTCTGTAAAGCATTCCAATTGTGTGGTATTCAAAAAAACATCCTCCTTCTCCGGTTCGAATTTGTGCAATCTCAAGAAGCAATAAATATTTTTTATAGAATATAGCATACTTGAATTTCACATGCAAGCGGGTTTGTGTTATAAAAACAAGCAGGCAAATCATTTTCATCCTAAGTATTTTAGAAAGGGGGACATTCTCTTGAATGAACCATGCAACTGCGGGCAAATCATTCGGGACAATCGGCTGATCTGTATCCAAATGGAACTTCTGGCCAATCAGTCCATGTCCCCGGCCACGTTGACCGCTGTGCAGGCCCATATTCTGCAATACATTCTCCGTCACCGTGAGCACGGGACCTCCCTGACGGCAATCCACCGCGACTTCGGCTATTCCATGGCCACGCTGTCCGGCATGCTCAAGCGCCTGCGGGAGAAGGGCTATATCCGAACGGAAACCTGTGCCGTTGATGACCGCTGCAAGCTGCTTTATCCCACAGAAAAAGGGGAACAGGTTCAGGAATTCCTGGATGGCACCATTCATGCCGTAGAAGGGGAAATATACAGCTGCTTTTCCCCGGAGGAACTGGCCACGTTGGACTGTCTGCAAAAGAAAATGCTGCATCACTTGGCAGGCCTCATTCAACAACGACAAAAGGAGGCAATCAAAACATGAAGATGATCTTACGCCAGCTGGGGCGCTTTAAGAAGGACGCCCTGCTGTGCATCGGTATGACCACCCTGGAGGTGGCCATGGATATTCTGCTCCCCTTCATCACGGCCATCATCATTGACCGCGGTTTGGAGCAGGCCAATCTGCCAACCGTTTACCGTTATGGCGCTTTGATGGTGGTCATGGCTTTCCTGGGGTTGGTATTTGCCGCCCTGGCCGGCAAGGCGGCAGCCAGAGCTTCGTCCGGACTGGCGGCCAACCTGCGGGAGGCCATCTACCGCAACATTCAGACCTTTTCCTTTTCCAACATCGATAAGTTCAGCGTTCCCGGTCTGGTAACCCGGATGACCACGGATATCACCAATGTGCAAAATGCCTTCATGATGGTCATCCGTGTGGCAGTCCGCGCTCCCCTGACCTTCATCTTCAGCTACATCATGTGCCTGATCATCAGTCCCAAGCTGAGCCTGATGTTCCTGATCGCTGTTGTTTTCCTGGTCGCAGTTCTGGGCTGCATTATGGTCGTCACCATGAAGATTTTCAACGAGGTCTTCCGCCGGTATGACGATCTCAACGCCAGTGTGCAGGAAAACATCTCCGCTATTCGGGTTGTCAAGGCGTTCGTCCGGGAACAGCACGAAAACGAAAAGTTTGAGACGGCCTCCGCCAACCTCTATCGTCTGTTCGTCAAAGCCGAGGGGCTGCTGGCCTTCAATAACCCGGCTATGATGACCGCAATCTACTTTTGCATCATCATGGTCTCCTGGCTGGGCGCACAGTTCATCGTGGGAGGCAGCATGTCCTCCGGCGACCTTACCAGCCTGTTCAGCTATGTCATGGCCCTGCTGATGAGCCTGATGATGCTTTCCATGGTAATCGTCATGATCTCCATGTCCATGGCCAGTATCCGGCGAATCCAGGAAGTGCTGGAGGAAACTCCCGACCTGCACAATCCGGAACACCCGGTTACGGAAGTGGCCGACGGCTCCATCGACTTTGACCATGTGAATTTCTCCTATAAGCACGGCAGCGGGAAAAACGCCCTGTCCGACATTGACCTGCACATCCGTTCCGGAGAGACCATCGGCGTCATCGGCGGCACCGGCTCAGGCAAAAGTTCTCTGGTGAATCTGATCTGCCGCCTGTACGACGTGGACCAGGGATGTGTGCGGGTCGGCGGCCGGGACGTGCGGGAATACGACATGGAGGCCCTGCGCAATCAGGTCTCCGTGGTGCTGCAAAAGAACACCCTCTTCTCCGGCACCATCCTGGATAACCTGCGCTGGGGTGATCCCAACGCCACCGACGAAGCCTGTGTCCAGGCCTGTCAGGCGGCCTGTGCTGATGAGTTCATTGACCGTTTGCCCGATGGCTATCACACCCGTATTGAGCGGGGCGGTTCCAATGTCTCCGGCGGCCAAAAGCAGCGGCTGTGCATTGCCCGGGCTCTGCTCAAGCATCCCAAGGTGCTGATTCTGGATGACTCCACCTCCGCTGTGGATACGGCTACCGATTCCAGAATTCGCGCAGCCTTTGCCCGGGAAATTCCCGGAACCACCAAAATCATCATCGCACAGCGGATCTCCAGTGTGCAGGACGCTGACCGCATTCTGGTACTGGATGATGGCCGTATCAACGGCTTCGATACCCATGGCAACCTGCTCAAGTCCAATGCCATCTATCGGGAGATCTATGAATCCCAGATGCAGGGCGGCGGTGACTTCGATCAACCCGCATGAAAGGAGGCTCTTTCCCCATGAATCCGCAAACACGCAAAGCAAATCCCAAGGTTGTGCTCAACCGGGTGCTGCGCTATATGCTCCATTACTATAAAGGTCCGTTTTTTCTGGTAATCTGCTGCATTCTGCTTTCTGCTGTAGCCAGTGTAGCAGCCGCCACGTTCCCGCAGACCCTGGTGGACGATTACATTGTTCCCATGCTGGAGGGCGGTTCCACCGATTTCAGTGCTCTGGGCACCGCCCTGCTGCATCTGGCCTGTCTGCTGGCGGTCGGCATAGTCGCGGCATATGCCTACAACCGCATCATGGTTTCCGTCAGCCAGGGCACCATGCGCCGCCTGCGCAACGAACTGTTCCGCAAAATGGAGGCCCTGCCCATCAAGTACTTTGACACCCACGCACACGGAGACATCATGTCCGTTTATACCAACGACGTGGACACCCTCCGGCAGCTTCTGAGTCAAAGTATTCCGCAGGTTGTCAACTCCCTCATTACCATGGCGGCTACCCTGGTCAGCATGCTGATGCTCAATCCCTACCTGACCATCATCTCCATCCTGACCGCCTGCGTGATGCTGCTGGTCACCTCCAAGTTCTCCAAACTCTCCGCCAAGTACTACATGCAGCAGCAAAAGAATCTGGGCATTGTGGACGGCTTCATTGAAGAGATGCTGGACGGCCAGAAGGTCGTCAAAGTCTTTTGCCACGAAGAGGCCGCCAAGGAGGATTTCCACCGGGTCAACGAAGCCCTGCGGGAAAGCGCAGATATGGCCAACCGCTACGCCAACCTTCTGATGCCGGTCAACGCCAATATCGGCTGGCTGAGCTATGCTCTGGTAGCCATCGTCGGCGCTATGCTGGGAATCAACGGCATGGCCGGAGTCACTCTGGGCACCGTCATCACCTTTGTGGGCCTGAACAAGAACTTTACCCAGCCCATTACCCAGGTGAGCATGCAGGTAAACTTCGTGGTCAACGCGGCTGCCGGTGCACAGCGGGTCTTTGACCTGATGGACCAGACGCCGGAGACGGATGAAGGATATGTAGAACTGGTCAACGCCAAGGAAGGCCCCGACGGCCAGATTACGGAAACTTCCGAGCGCACCGGTGTATGGGCCTGGAAACATCCCCACAAAGCTGACGGCACCATTACCTATACCCGGTTGGAAGGCGGTGTGGTTCTGGACAGCGTGGACTTTGGTTACGACGAAAACAAACTGGTGCTGCACGAGATCAGCCTGTGGGCAAAGCCCGGACAGAAGATCGCCTTTGTCGGCGCTACCGGTGCCGGAAAAACCACCATTACCAACCTCATCAACCGTTTCTACGACATTGCCGACGGCAAGATCCGCTACGACGGAATCAACATCAATAAGATCAAAAAGCCGGATCTGCGCCGCTCCATGGGCATTGTCCTGCAGGACACGCACCTGTTCACCGGCACGGTGATGGAGAACATCCGCTACGGCAATCTGGACGCCAGTGACGAAGAGTGCATGGCCGCTGCCGAACTGGCCAACGCCGACGGCTTCATCCGCCGTCTGCCCGACGGCTACCAGACCATGCTCACCGGTGACGGCGCCAACCTCAGCCAGGGCCAGCGGCAGCTGCTGGCCATTGCCCGGGCCGCTGTGGCGGATCCTCCGGTGCTGATTCTGGATGAGGCCACCAGTTCCATCGATACCCGCACTGAAAAACTGGTCCAGGACGGCATGGACGCCCTGATGACAGGCCGCACCACCTTTGTCATCGCCCATCGCCTTTCCACAGTCCGCAACGCCGACTGCATCATGGTGATGGATCAGGGCCGGATCATCGAACGGGGTACCCACGATGATCTGATCGCCAAGAAGGGAAAATACTATCAGCTCTACACCGGCAACTTTGCCGAGGAACCGGCATAATCCTTCCAAATAAAAACAGCACGCACCGTTCGGAACATCCGAAGGTGCGTGCTGTTTGCTAGATTGGATATAACCGCGGAAATCAGATCAGTACATCCACTTCCTGCACACCGTAGTGCGCAAAGAGAACCACTGCTTCCGGACCAATCCGCTCACCGGAGACCGCAATGGGAATGGCGGGCGGGCAGGCCACTGTGGGAGCGCCGCAGATTTTTCCCAAACTCTCCCCGGCGGGAATCCGCCTGTGAGGCGCAAAGAGTGCCTGGCGAATGGACATCACCCGCTCGCCTCTGGCAAGGGGCAGCGGAGGCGCTGTCTCGGCCGGAGCACGGTTTTCTCCCAGTACCGCAGCCACCCGGCTGAACTCCTTGAGGCTGTTTTCCGGTGTTGCCATCAACACCAGGAACTCCGGATCGGCAAACTCGCACTCCACGCCGCCCTGACGCAGCCTCTGCGCCAATTCCATGCCGGTAATGCCCGCAGGTGCCCGCAGAGTCAGCCGCAGGGGATCGGAGCGCTCCGCCTGCCATCCGGCTGCCCGCAGGGTGCCGCGCAGCGCCTCCATCCGGGCGGCCGTATCGGCCAGCCGGCCGCCATAACCTCCGGCCAGATACCGGTTGCACAGATCCAGCGAGGTCAGCGTGAGATAGGAAGGACTGGTGGAGCCGAAAAGCGCCAGGGCCGCCTTCCCGTTTTCCGCAAAAGCCTGCGGTGCCTGCTTTCCCACATGCAGATACGCGCCGCCGGTAAGGACCGGCAGAGTCTTGTGCGCGGAGTCACAGCACAGGTCTGCCCCCAGATCCAGGGGGTGCATCGCGGGTTTGAGAAAGTGGAGGTATGCCCCATGGGCATTGTCTACCAGCAGAACCGTTCCCCGGCGATGGCACACCTGGGCCAGAGCGGCAATATTCGCCATGCCGCCCAGATAATCCGGACTGGTGATATAGACTGCCGCCGGAGGCGCCGGAAGCGCAAGCAGAGTCTCCTCCAGCTGCCGGGGGGACACCGGACAGGCACACAGGGAGCTGCTCTCCTCCGGCCAGAGCCACACCGTCTCAAAATCCAGCAGAGCCGCGGCATGGACAAAGGCCCGGTGTACATTCCGGGCGGCCACAATCACAGGCGGCGTGCCCGCCGGACGGCCGGTCAGGGCCAGAAACAGCATGGCCTTGAGGCACTGGCTGGACCCCTCTGTAGAATAAAAGGTCCGTTGGGAACCAAAAAGAGACGCAGCATTGGCCTCACTTCGGGCGATGATGCCGTCGGCCTCATAGAGCGCGTCGGCGCCGGAAATCTCCGTAATATCCAGGCGCTCACAGCCCAGCACCGGCATTCCCTTATGGCCGGGCATATGGAACCGGGCGGTGCCTTGGGCGGCGTAGCGCTCCACAAACTCCGCGATGGGCGTATCCATTATGCCTGCCCTTCCTGGGCCCGGGCGGCCTGGATCATAATGGCGCACTCCATCCGCTTGCGGAACAGCTCACATCCGGGCTCATACACACCCCGGATGGATCCGGTAGCGTGATAGGCGTTGGCGGCGCAGCCGCCGGAGCAGTACAGCCGGGCCCAGCAATCAGCGCACTCCGGCCGGGCATACGCATTGCAGGAGCGGAACTCTTCCCGCAGGGCATCGTTGGTCACGCCATGCCACACATCACCCAGCTTGCAGCGCTCCTCGCCCACAAACTGATGGCACGGATACAGATCGCCCCAGGGGGTCACGGCCATGTACTCCGTACCGGAACCGCATCCGGAGATGCGCTTGTAGATGCACGGGCCGCCCGTCAGATCCAGCATGTAGTGGTAGAAGGTGAAGGGACGTCCCTCCTTCTCCCGCTCCAGCATGAGCTTGGCCAGTTCTTCATACTGCTCCATGACGATCTTGCGGTCCTCCGCGGTCAGCTCCGCGGGATCACCGGGGGCGCAGACCACCGGTTCCATGCTCAGCTCCGTAAAGCCCAGGTCCAGCATGCACTGGATGTCCTTGAGAAAGTCCGGATTGGCATGGGTGAAGGTGCCCCGCATGTAGTAGTTCTTGCCGCCCCGGGCCGCCACCAG